>JBDZWC010000042.1:12421-21340 GCA_040256005.1 Deinococcaceae bacterium
CCTGCTCGAGGTACGTCATGAGGCCCGTGTCGTTGTAGTACTCGGTCACGACCTTCGAGCCCGGCGCCAGGCTCGTCTTCACCCAGGGCTTGGCCCGCATGCCGCGCTCCGCCGCCTTCTTGGCGACTAGGCCGGCGGCCAGCATCACCGACGGGTTGCTGGTGTTCGTGCACGAGGTGATGGCGGCGATGACGATGTCGCCGTGTGTGAGGTCCTTGTTCACCGAGCCCATGCTCAGGCGCCCGGTCTTCTTCAACGCATCGTCACTGAGCGCGAAGCCACGCTCCTCGAACGGCTTGCGCAGGTCCGCCTCGAACTGCGTCTTGACGTCGGCCAGGCGGATGCGGTCCTGCGGCCGCTTGGGCCCGGCTACCGACGGCTCCACGGACCCGAGGTCGAGCTCGATCGTGTCGGTGTAGGTGGGCTCCGGGGCGGAGTCCTCGCGGAACATCATGTTCGCCTTGGCGTAGCGCTCGAGGGCCTCGACCTCGTCGGGCAGGCGGCCGGTCTGGCGGTAGTAGCGCAGCGTCTCGGCGTCGATCGGGAAGAAGCCCACCGTCGCGCCGTACTCGGGCGCCATGTTGCCGATCGTCGCCCGGTCGGGCACGGTCATCGTGGAGAGGCCGGGACCGAAGAACTCGACGAACTTGCCGACCACGCCCTTCTTCCTGAGCATCTGGGTGACGACCAGTACCAGGTCGGTGGACGTCGCGCCCTCCGGCAGGCTGCCTGTGAGCCTGAACCCGATGACCTCGGGGATGACCATGTAGTAGGGCTGGCCCAGCATGACGGCCTCGGCCTCGATGCCGCCCACGCCCCAGCCCAGCACGCCCAGCCCGTTGATCATCGTGGTGTGGCTGTCCGTGCCGACGAGCGAGTCCGGGTAGACGACCTCGCCCCCGGCCTCCTCCTTCGCCATGACGCCCTTGGCGAGGTACTCCAGGTTCACCTGGTGGACGATGCCCGAGGCCGGCGGCACCACGCTGAAGTTGTCGAACGCCGACTGGCCCCACCTGAGGAACTCGTAGCGCTCGCGGTTGCGTTCGAACTCGATCTCGGCGTTCTTGAGCAGCGCCAGCGGGCTGTCGTACTCGTCCACCTGCACCGAGTGGTCGATGACGAGGTCGACCGGTACCTGCGGGTTTATCAGCTTGGGGTCACCGCCCAGGCGGTGCATGGCGGAACGCAGCGCCGCGAGGTCCACGACGGCCGGCACGCCGGTGAAGTCCTGGAGGATGACGCGGGCGGGCATGAACGGGATCTCGACACCACTCACGTTCTTGGCGTCGTAGGCGGCCATGTTCCGCACGTCGTCGGCCGAGACGACGTAACCGTCCTCGTTGCGGAGCAACGACTCGAGCAGCACGCGTACCGAGTACGGCATGCGGCTGACAGCGCCCAAGCCGGCCTCCTCGAGGGCCGCGAGCCGGTAGTAGTGGGCCTCGCCAGATCCCGTGTCGAACGTCGCACGTGCCTTGAAGGTGTCCGGGTTGACTCTCGATATCATCTTCCGCTCCCTAACTCCTGCGCGAGGCCTGTTACCCGCTTCACCCCGAGTCTGCGCCTATCCTATGTGACGTGAAAGAGGAGCAATCACATAGAGGTTCCGGCCGGAGACGCACCGTGGTCATCACCGACCCGACGGCCGCCCGGGCCCTGCTGGACCCCTCCACGGTACGTCACCTCGCCCCTTTCCTCGGTTCTGAACTGAGCGTCAGCGAGGCGGCCGAGATCAGCGGCGAGAAGCCGAACACGGTGCTCAGCCGCGTCAGGCGGTTCGTGACCTTGGGGCTGCTGGAGGTGAGCCGCGAGGTGCCTCGAGCGGGCCGGCCCATCAAGCTCTACACCGCCGTCGCCGACGTGTTCTTCGTGCCGTTCGAGGCCAGCGAGGCCGAGTCGCTCGAGGCCGCGCTCGCGGAACGCGAGCGTTACGTGGAGGACCTCCTGAGGCACAACGTCGTACGCGGCCGCCTGGAGGCGCTGGGCAACTGGGGCACCAGGGTCTACAAAGACGAGCGCGGCCGCCTGCAGGTGCAGACGGCGGTCACGCCCGACGCCAACGTCACGATGCTGGATCCGGGCGCGCCCGCGGTCCTCTCGGCGTGGCGCGACGCAGTCATGCTGGACTACGAGGACGCCAAGGCGCTACAGCGCCAGCTGTACGAGCTGCTGCTGCGTTACTTGCGGTACGACGGCTCTCAGCGCTACGTCGTGCACGTGGGCATGGCGCCCGTCCTGCGTTGAGGCGGTCGGCCACGGGCCTGCACGCCGGCCCAGGGAAACGCGGCGTCGACCGGCCCCGAACGTGGCCCACGGCACACTTCTCATCCGCGGCGCGTACGATTCACGCCATGAGGCCGAGGAGGAGCGCCGCGCTGGCGCTGTTCGTATCCCTGTTCGCGGTGCTCGCCGCCTGTGCCCCCACCACCTTGCCCGGCGCGGATGACGCCGCCGTCGCGGAGCTCGAGCGCACCGCGCAGGTGATCTACCACCGCATGGAGCTGGGCCGCCTGGAGTCCGGGACCTACACCACGAACGTCCTCGTCGACCTGCAGCTGCCCGAGGGCGCCAAGTGGACGCTCCAGGAGTTCGCGAACGACGGCTCTACGTACCGGCTCTCCCTGACGTCTTCACGCGTCGAGGGCGCCGAATGGCAGGTGTCACCCAGCGGGGTCAGACGCGTCAGCTGACCGACCGATCGCCCACGATGCGGTGGCGACAGCTCGAGCCGGCTGACGGCTATCGATGCTGCCCGGTCAGTTCAGATGCTTCGTGATGCGGGCCTGGTAGTCGGCCTTCCTGGCGACGCCGACGACCTGCTCCACCGGCTGTCCGTCCTTGAAGAGGATCACGGTGGGGATGCTCATCACGCGGAAGCTCTGAGCGGTCTGCAGGTTGTCGTCGACGTTGAGCTTGCCCACCTTCACAGAGCCGGCGTACTCCGTCGCGATCTCCTCGATCACTGGGCCGACGACGCGGCAGGGCATGCACCACGGCGCCCAGAAGTCGACGAGGACAAGGCCCTCGCCGGCCTCGGTGCGGAAGTTGTCGTCGGTGAACTCGAGCAGGGTCTCGTCGGTCATGTCTCTCCTAAGGGGCTATGGCCCATGGGTTCCTGGCCCTGGCCTAGGTAGCCTAATCTACGTCTCACGCTTCTGCGCCCCATGTAGCGCCGGCGGCACCCGACGCGGGCGAAGCGTCGCCAAGCAGCCAGGCACCGAACTCCGACGCGGCGGCGCCGCCGCTGAGCCGTTTGGGCCTCATGCCCAACGCGCGGTAGCCGCCCTTCACGCCCGCGCGGACGACCGCCCTTGGGCTCACGCGCGCGCCGTGCAGAGCGATGGCCGCGTGGGCCTCGGCGACCACGTCGAGGTCGGGCGCAGAACCTCTCGAGTCCGTTCCCAGCGCCACGTCGACCCCGTGCCTGGCGAACAGCTCCCAGGGGAAGCGGCCACAGCCAAGCGCCTCGTTGGAGCGCGGACAGTGCACCACGGCACACCCCGCGGCCTGCGCCAGACGAACGTCCTCGTCGTCCACGGCCACCATGTGGACCAGCGTCGGCCCGCCCGCCAGGGCGCCGAGGTCGTGCAGGTAGCGCACGGGTGACACCCCGGTGGGTTGGAACGGCATGCCGAAGGCTCGCAGCGCGTCGGCCACGGAGCCCGTGCCCGACAGGTGCAGCTCGCGTTCCGCTGGCGATTCGGCCACGTGGATGGCCACGGGCAGCCCTTCCAGGCGGGCCCAGGCCGTGACGCGACGCATGAGAGCCGGGCTGACGGTATGTGGCGTGTGCGGCGAAACCCCGACGCGCACGCCGCCGGGTCGCTCGAGGGCGCGGAAGCGGTTGACGGCGGAGACGGCCTGCTCGAAGCGCTCGTCCGCCACCTCGGGGCGGCCCGAGATCACCTCCCAGTACGCCACGCCCGAGATCTCCTCGTCCGCCAGGAGCATCTCCATCACGGCGGGGTCGGTGACGACGTCGCCGATCACGCTGACGCCGCTTTTCTTGACCTCGGCCAGACCAGATTTGGCGGCGCTCAGGCCGCGACCGCCGGACCGGGCGTGGGCGACGACGGCGTCGAGGAACTTCTCGTACGTCCCCGGGGTGAACGGCATGCCGGACAGGTCGAGATGGGTGTGGGCGTTCACGGGAGCCGGGCTCACGGCCAGGCCGGCGTCAATCTTCATCGACCGGGGATGCGCCGCCATGAGCTCGTCCCCGTCGCCGATGGCGGTCACGACCAGGTTGCCAAGCGACTCCTCGAAGACCGCCAGCGCCGCGCCCTGACGGGGCGTGCCCAAGCCCTCGTAGACGACGTCCGCGGTGATGAGGAACCTGCCCGGCTCGCCGCTCCCACGCTCACGCCCGCCGCCTGTCGCGACCGGCGCCCGCGCCCGTATGAGGCGGTCCAGTGCGAAGAACGGCATGCGCGCTGGAGCTCAGGCGGCCGGCAGGGACAGCATCGCCGCCACGTCCGGGCGCGCGACGACGTTGTAGAGGCTGTCGCGTTGCACCGGTGTGAAGCCGGCGTCGACGATCTGCCGCACGATCTCCTGCTCCGAGGTGGCGCTGTGCGTGGCGCCCGCCTTGGAGACGACGTTCTCCTCCATCATCGTGCTGCCGAAGTCGTTGCAGCCGAAGAACAGGGCCGTCTGCGCGACCTTGTAGCCCATCGTTGGCCACGAGGCCTGGAAGTTGGCGAAGTTGTCGAGGAACAGCCGGCTTATCGCGACGTTCCTCAGGTACTCGTGTGCGTCGGCGCCCGGCGCCTTGCCGTGGATGCGCACGCCTTGCGTCTGCAATGTCCACGAGATGAAGGCCGAGTAGCCGTTGCCGTGGGTGGCAAGCGCCCGGTCCTGGGCGTCGCGCACGCGCTGGAGGCTCTCGATGCGTTGCGCCGCCGTCTCGCCGAACCCGATGACCATCGTCGCCGTCGTGTAGAGGCCGAGCTCCTGAGCCACGGCCATCACGTCGATCCACTCCCCCGCCGAGATGCGTGCGGGCGCGACATGGGGAGCGTGCCTCACCTCGTCTAGCAGGATCTCGCCGCCGCCCCCTGGCAGGCCGTCGAGGCCGGCCCGCTTGAGCTCGCTCAGGACCTGCTTGGTGGTCATCCCGGTGAGCCGCGTCATGCCGCGGATCTCCTCCGGGCTGAAGACCTCCAGCCTTATGCTCGGGTGACGCTCTTTGAGGAAGCTCAGAAGGCCCGTGTACCAGTCGAAGGGCAGGTAGGGGTTCACACCGCCCTGCATCAGCACGCGCGTGCCCCCGATGGCCTCCAGCTCCGACAGCTTCGCGCTGATCTGCTCGTAGGTGAGTACGTACGCGTCATCTTGCCGACGCGTGCGGTAGAAGCCGCAGAAGCTGCAGCCCACGTTGCAGACGTTCGAGTAGTTGACGTTGCGATCGATCAGGTACGAGACGGTCTGGGGGTCCGTCCGGGCCAGGCGAACCTCGTGGGCGGCGGCGGCCACGTCGAAGAGCGGCAGGTCGTGAAGGGCGAGGGCCTCCGCCGCGGAGAGCCGGCGCCCGGAGGCCGCATCGGCCAGGAGGCTCATGTCGGCGAGCATATCACCGGCCCGTGTGGCGTTCCGGCCACGATTGTGTACCTTGTAGCCGAACGAAGTAAACTGCCCGCATGAGCGGTGACAAGACGAGCCCGTGGCGTCCGGTCTTCGACGAGACCGCCAGGGCGGCCAAGGGTCGTCGCGACGACGTCGCGACGATCGGCAGCATCAACTGGCTGCGCCACGCCATGGAGCTGCGCGGCGCCAACCCCAACGTCGTGCGGAACATCATCTATCGGGACAAGGGCCGCCTCCACGACAAGCGTGAGCTCTACCTGATCATGGAGGACCTCAGGCGCGACCTCGGCTTGGACCCCATCGACGATCCCGCCCTCACCCAGCTAGGCACGCCGTTCGCGGCCGCCGAGCTCGAGGTGGACCAGGTACTGGGTCGCGAGCAGAGACGTGTTTACCGCGCGCTCGTCGGAGGTATACGGTCCGGGTCCAACCCCAAGCTGCTCGTCACGGGCCGGACCGGATCGGGCAAGACGATGCTCGCCGATTACGTCGAGCAGGCTCTCGAGCTCGATGCCGACGGCGGGCCCCAGGTGTACCGTTGGCACTTCTCCTCGGCCGAGTTGGACGCAGCCTTCACCAGGCTCGCCGCCGACATCGGCCTGCCCCAAGGGCTGATGGAGTCGCGGCTGGTCCGCATCGGCAGCGCCGGCCCGTTCTCCGTTCAGGCCGACGCCCAGGCAGAGGTCGTGCGCCTGATCATGGAGCACCTGCGCAGCCTGGGTCAGCGCCAGGTCGTCCTTCTCCACCTGTCACAGGGCCTGGGCGCGGCCGGCCGGCTGGGCTCGCAGCCGCTGCGGCTCAACACGCCTGAAGTGCCTCGTGTCAGCGCCGCGGAGTGGCTCTGGAAGACCTTGGTCGCACCACTCGCCTTGCTGCCCGAGACGAGCCTGTACGTCAGCGCGGTCGAGGTACCCGCCTCGGCGCAGGAGGCGACGGCTCCCTTGGAGGGACCGCTGAGGCTGACGGCGCCGACGGGGGCCGAGGCGAAGCGCTTCGTGGCGGCCCACGGTCCGGAGCTCGACGAGGCAGCGCGGGACGAGATAGTCGCGCTGGCGGGGCGCTCCTACGAGGAGCTCAGGACCCTCACCCTCCTCGCGCTCGCCCGGGCACACCTGGACCACGACGACTCGGAGTCGGAGCAAGCCATCGACAGGCTCTCTGCGCTCGCGGAGCCGGGCGCAGACCAACGCACGCGCGCGTTCCTCGCCGCGTTGGTGGCGCTGTCCTCTGGCGAGGAGCATGCCATCACCAGCGACGAGCTGCTCGGCGTGACCAAGGGGCTCATGGGCGATCGGCGCAAGGCGCTCTCCCGCTTCGAGCTGTCGTTCCTGGACCCCTTGCCGAGCAAACCGGGCACGTACCGCAGCTTCTCCCGCCGCCTGGTACGGCGCGTGGAAAGACGCCTCCGCGCCTCGGACGACGGGCTGATCAGGTCGGCCCACGCGGCGGCCGCCAAGCGCCTGCTCCCCGAGGCGAGCCGGGACCCCAGCTCACGGACCGCCCAGCGCTACCTCCATCACCTGCTCGAGGCGCGCCGGTGGGACGACCTCGTCGCCTGGTGTGAATCGAGCCCCACGCCCTACATGCTGGCCACGCGCATGTGGTCGGTGGCCCGCGAGGAGCTGGCCGGCGATGAGCTCGAGGCCGTGGCGTTGGTGTTCGCCCGCCAGATGATGCTGCTCGGGGCGTTCGAGCACGTGGAGACGGTCAGGGCCTGCGAGCTGCTCTCGCGCTCGGAGGTGCCGCTGAGGCGCGCCTGGACGTCGGTCATGCGCGCTCAGGCCGAGGTGTCCGCGGGGCGGTTCGAGAGGGCTGAGGTCCTGCTGGCCGCCACGGAGGAGGCGGAGCCCGACCCCGTGTTCAGCGCGGAGAAGGCACTGACGACGGCCAGCGTGCTCAGGTGGCGAGGCGAGCTCGGCAGGGCGGCGGAGCTCGTCTCACAGGTCGCGAACCGGGAGGTCAAGGGCAGGGGCGCGAGCTCCCTGGCGGCGCGGGCGCTGCGCGCCAACTCCGCCGTCTGGGCCGGCCTTATCGCCAAGGACAGCGGCGACCCGACGCGGTCGCTCGGCAAGCTCTGGGCCGAGGACACCGGCTCAGACCTGATGGGCGCGCGGCTGGCGTTCCAGCGCGGCGACGTCGCGTTGCGCTTGGGGCTGCACGACACCGCCGCCCGCGAGCTCGACGAGGCACTCGAGCTCGCCGAGACGCACGGCGCCCTCCCGCGGGAGCGGGCCAGGTTCGCCGCCAGACGCGGCACGTTGGCCCGCCTGACCGGAGACCTACGCGCGGCCGCCAAGTGGTTCGAAGTGGCGCGGCAACTCACTAAGGAAGGACCCGGCGACCGGCTCGAGCTGGCCTTCGCCCTGGCCCGCGTCGAGGACGAGGCTGCCTACGCTTCTTTGGCCGCGGGCGACCACGAGGCGGCCATCGTCGCGGTGACGACGGCGATCGCCACCTTCAAGGACTACCAGCAGCGGCGTGAAGTCGACGCGACGTTCCGCATAGCTCGCGCCGAGGTCCACCTGGCCACCGCCTACGCTTTCCGTGGCCTCGGGGTCGCCTACCGGCGCCCCCTCCCGCTCCTCGTCGCCGAGCCCAAGCGCCCGGACCTGGAGCACGCCCTCACGGCTCTGCGCGACGTGATCGCGCGCGCCACCGACACGTCCCGACGTCAGCCCGCCGGCGTATCCGCCGTCCTCGGCCTGGTCAGGGAGGCGCGCCTGATGTCGGCGTACATCACACCCGAGCCCACCGAGGCACTGCGGCTCGCCGACGAGGCCCTCGCCGCGGCGCGCCTGGACTACCAGCGCTCGGACGCTCAGGCGGCCAGGGCGTTGGCGTTGCTGCGCGCCGGCGAGCCGCGAGCCGCCCTGGCGGCGGCACAGGAGGGCGAGCGGGCCAGGTTGCGGTCGACCCAGGTGCTGCAGGAGGCCGTGCAGGGCGCGTCACCCGAGGCCGGCGACCTGGGCCTGCACGCCCAACACGTCGTGCTCGCCGCCGTCGCCCAGCTCAGGGCAGGTGACCAGCGCAGCGCCGCCGAGACCCTGTCGACGGCCCTGTCCGATCCGCGCCTATCTCCGTTCCATGAGGGTGTGCTGCGCGTATTCGGCGAGGCCGCCGAGGCGGTGTCCGACCAGAGCTGGAAGCGGCATCGCCGCCTGAGGGCGGTCCTGGGCATCGGCGGAGCGGGCACGGCCACCCCAGCCCGCCTGCCGGACGCCCTCGTGGCGGCGTGGCGCACGCGCGCCGCGGCGCAGCCGGTAGGGCGCTGAGGGCGGCGGTCGGGGCCCACGCGGCCAGCACCGGCGCCACGCCGGCGGTGCGGGTGGTCGC
>JBDZWC010000158.1:0-1949 GCA_040256005.1 Deinococcaceae bacterium
TCGTTCAGGTCGGCGCTGACGAGCAACACGGGGATCCCGGCGTCGCGGGCCTCGACGATCTGCTGGTGGATGAACTCGATGGCCCCGATGTCCACGCCGCGCGTGGGCTGCGCCAACACCAGCACGCTCGGCTGGCGTTCCAGCTCGCGCGCGACTATCAGCTTCTGGGCGTTGCCGCCGGAGTAGTTGCCGGCCGAGATCGAGACACTGGTGGGCCTGACGTCGTACTCGGCGATGAGCTTGGCCGCGTGGTCCCGGATCGCGCTCTCGTCAAGCAGGCCCGCGACGCCCGCGTACGGCGGCCGGTAATGGTCGCCGAGGATCGAGTTCTGGGCGGCGGTGAACGGCAGGATGAGCCCGCGGCCGTTGCGGTCCTCGGGCACGTGGCTCATGCCCAGCTCGCGACGCTCGCGGGAGGTGGCGTGAGAGACGTCGTGCATCCGGCCGCCGGAGAGCATGCTCACTCGACCCTGGTAGCCACTCAGCATGCCGGTGATGCACTCGACCATCTCGGACTGGCCGTTGCCCTCGATGCCGGCCACGCCCAGCACCTCGCCCTTGCGGACCTCGAAGCTCACGCCGTCTATGACGTTGCGAGGCTTGAACGGGTGCGCCAGCACCAGGTTCTCGACCGCCAGGGCCACCTCGCCCGGCTCGGCGGGGCCCTTCTCGTCGCGCAGCAGCACTTCGCGCCCGACCATCATGTTGGCGAGCTGCCGCTGGTCCGTGCGCTCGCGCCTGACCGTGCCGATCATGCGGCCGTCGCGCATCACGCTCATGCGCCCGCAGACCTCGACGACCTCGTCGAGCTTGTGGCTGATGAAGATGGCGGCGTTGCCCTTCCGCGCGAACTCGCGCAGGAACCGGAACAGGCCCACCGTCTCCTGTGGGGTGAGCACGGCCGTGGGCTCGTCCAGGATGAGCACGCGGGCGTTGCGGTAGAGGGCCTTGAGGATCTCGACCTGCTGCTGGAAGCCCACGGGCAGGTCCTCGATGCGCGCGTCGGGCTCGATGTCGAAGCCGAACTCCTCGATCAGCCTGGCAGCCTCACGCTTGGCCGCGCGGTAGTCCAGCGCCGGTCCTCGCCGCGGCTCCGAGCCCAGGACCAGGTTCTCGGTGACGGTCAGCGGCTCGACCAGCATGAAGTGCTGGTGCACCATCCCGATCCCGAGGTCGATGGCGTCACGCGCGCTCTTGATCTCGACCTGGTTACCGTCCACTGCGATCGTGCCCTCGTCGGGCTGCACCAGCCCGTAGAGGATCTTCATCAGCGTCGACTTACCGGCGCCGTTCTCGCCGATGAGCCCGTGGAGCTCACCCCACGCCACGTTGAAGTTGACGTGGTCGTTGGCGAGGACCAGCGGGTACCGCTTCGTGATGCCCCGCATGCGTACGGCGAGCGTTGCCACGGTAGAAGTATACGTGCCTGCCGGTGCTTAGCCTTACCGGCTGGAGCGCTCCGCTCTGCTATGATTCAGGCTCGGTGCGAGCGTAGCGCACCGGCAGAAACGCAAGTCTCGGGGGCGACACGGTCTCGACGGGACCGGCACCTAGGCCGAGGCTGCGCGCCGCGGATGGCAGTTGGCCGCGTCAACAATCCTGCCACGCCATAACTGGCAACAATAACTACGCACTGGCTGCTTAACCGCAGTTAGCGTTCCCCGGAAGCCCTGCCCGTGGCTCGCCGGTGCGAACGACCTGAAGCGGGCTGGCCCCTGCGCTCGCGCGTCGGTAGCTAGGGGCGAGACCTAAGACGTGTAAGCGCGGTTCCACGAGCCTGCCAGGGAGCTCGGGCCGCGCCGACAACCGATCCCAGGCTATGCGCGTAGACGCCCGGTCGAGGCGGTTCCGGACGCGGGTTCGACTCCCGCCGCCTCCACCACCAGACATGAGCCCGCGGCCCCTTGAAGGGTCGCGGGCTTCTCTGTCAGCCGCAGGCGCCCGCCAAC
>JBDZWC010000158.1:2049-5065 GCA_040256005.1 Deinococcaceae bacterium
CCGCGGCCCCTTGAAGGGTCGCGGGCTTCTCTGTCAGCCGCAGGCGCCCGCCAACAGGGCCGCGGGCTTCTCGTGTCTGGCACGTGAGATTTTCTGCCCGTCCGGTGCGCGGGCCACGTTACGGTCCGAGAAGCGTCGGGGCTCCCGCGACGGTCCGTCGCGCTCTCCATCTTCATCTTGGTCGCGCATTAGGAGCTGAGAACGATGATCACGAACCTACGCCTGCGAGTGAACGGCGTGCTGGCACTTGCATCTGCTCTCCTGCTGGCCGCCTGCACCACGGTCCTCCCATCAGGCGACGCCGAGCTGAGCTTCACCGGCCTACCTGACGGAACCCTGGTAGATGTCACGGTGACGGGCCCCAACGGCTTCGCAGCGGCGGAGCAGGCACCTGTCACGCTTACCGGCCTGACTCCCGGTTCTTACACGGTCGAAGCGGACGTCGTGGAGCTTTCGAACGAAGGCTACATAGGGTTCGAACGCTTCGCTGCAGACCCCATCGAGTTCGAAGTGGTCGACGGCGAGACGGCTCCTGCATCTCTCTCTTTCGAGTACGTAGGCGCCCGCATCGAGGACGAGGTCGGCGACGCGACTGCCGTACCCGGCAACCCCTTGACCTACGACATCGTTGGACTCAGCACGTCGTTCGACGAGGACAACCTGGTCATCGTCCTCGAGCTCGAAGAGAGCCAGACCGACCTGAGCGAGTTGATAGCGCTGTTCGACCTGGACACCGATCAGGACGTGCTCACCGCATACGGCTTCGCCAACGTGGACGACTTCTGCGAGCCGGCCCCCGGGTCGCTGGGCGTCGAGTTTCAGATCGACTACGACGTGGACGAAGGGACCGTGCTCTACGACGCGGTAGATGACATCGAGGTCCCGTTGACCGACCCGGTGATCGCCGGATCGACGGCCACCCTATACGTGCCGCTCGCGGAGCTGGACGGTGCGACGAGGATCAACCTGGGCCTCATCATCGGCAACTTCGACACGCCCACGGACTGCACCCAGGGAACGGCGACCCTCTGACGCGCCTTTAGCTGACATGTTGCGCCGTGGCCGGGGGGCTATTGACCTCGGCCACGATCTTGGCTGGCTCTCGCCTGGCGCTGATAGCAGCGACTGCGCGGCGAGCGTCCCGCCCGACCCCGTGGATCATGGCGGAGGAGAGGGCGTAGAGGAAGTGGAGGCCGACGAAGTACAGGCCGGGCACCTCCGGCACCACGCCGCGCTGGTGGGCTGGGCGACCCTGCTCGTCGAAGCTCACAGGCAGGTCGATCCATTCGAACCCGGGCCGGAACCCGGTGCACCAGACCACGGCCTTCACGTCCATGGTGCGGCCGTCGGCGAGGACAGGCAGTCCGTCCTCAACGCCTTTCACTTTCGGCAGGCGTTGTACGCCCGCTGCCTCGAGCTGCTTGGCCTTGGTCCTGATGAGCAGCCCGGAGCTGTTCAGGAACTTGGGCCGTACCTTGCGGCCGATGGGCGTCGCTACCGACAGCACCCGGTGGAAGACGACCTTGAGGGCGAACCGGATCAGGAAGGCGTGGGCCGCGCGGCTGTGTATCGAGAAGGGGAGATGACCAGGGTAGCGCCCGGCGATCGACACGCGCTGCCGCCTGGAGAGCTCGAGGGCGATCTCGGCTCCCGAGTTCCCCGATCCGACGACGAGCACCTCGCCGTCGGCAGGCAACTGGGACGGGTGGCGGTACTCGCTCGAGTGGAGCTGGACGATGTCCGGTCTGAGCTCCTGCGCGAAGCCGGGGATCTTCGGTCGCTGGTAGTTGGACATGGCGACGATGACGTTGTCGGACCGGAAGTCGCCGGCCGTGGTGGTCGCGAGGAAGCCGGAACCGTCGCGCGACAAGCGCTCCACCGTGGCGCCGTGGCACACCGGCAGGTCGAACCGCCGCTGGTAGCTCTCCAGGTAGTCGGCGAACTCGTCCTTCGTTGGGAAGTAGTCGCGACGCGACTGGAAAGGCATCCCGTCCAGGCCCGAGAACGCCGCCGGTGTGTGGAGGCGCAGCGAGTCCCACCGGTTACGCCACACGTCGCCGGTGCGCTGGTGGGCATCGAGGATCACGAAGCTCCGCCCGGCCTTCTTGAGGTGATAGCCCGCCGAGAGACCGGCCTGGCCGCCGCCAATCACGATGGTGTCGAACGTCTTGGTCATGACGGCAGGCTAGGAGCGCGCCATGTCACCGCACATCGGCGGCACCACCCAGCACCGTCATCCGGCCACTGGGTGGTTCCACCCACCGGCTCGGTAAGCCGTCAGACCAGCCGGTGCCGTAGCGCGTAGGCGGCCGCCTCGGTGCGAGAGGTCACGCCCAGCTTGTCGAAGATGTTGCTGACGTGCCTCTCGACGGTGCGCTCGCTGATGCCGAGCCCCGTCGCGATCGACCGGTTCGACCCGCCTTCGGTCAGCAGGGCGAGCACCTGGAGCTCGCGAGGACTGAGGCCGGACGGGTCGCCGCCTTCCCCCGCGAGCGCGCCCAGAGCCTCGAGGTCCGGCTGCGCCCCCAGCTCTGCGAACACCGCCCGGGCCGCCGCGAACTCCAGCTCCGCGTCGGCCGCGTCGCCTTGCGCCAGGTAGGCGCGGCCCAGCGCCGCCCTGGCCCGGGCCGCCTGGTACGGGGCTCCCAGCGAGGACCAAGCGTCCGCAGCCGACCGTAGGGCGGCGGTAGCTGCCGAAGCGTCACCGCGCGCCAACGCGACCTCCCCGGCTGCATGGTCCGCCATCGCCCTCAGGGCCGGGGACCGGTAGACGTCAGCTACCTGGGCGATCTCGGCCGCAGCCGTCCGCACCTCGGCGACGACCTCCTCGCGCTGACCGTTCACGTCGCCGGCCAGGAGGGCAACGCCCGCCTCGACGACGGCGGGCAAGAGCCTGACGCGTCTGAGTGGGTCGCGGGTCTCGTCTAGGCGCATGACGAGGCTCCGGTAAGCGGCTGCCGGTTCGCCACGCCTCAGCCTCAGCAGACCGAGCCCGGGGTACGGTTGGCCGCCCTCG
>JBDZWC010000159.1:0-5042 GCA_040256005.1 Deinococcaceae bacterium
GCCTACGTGCTGGTGCTCTTCGCCAGTCGGGCGCAGCTCCCCTATCTAGCGCAGTTGGCCGTGGCCGTCGGACTGACGACGGCTCTCGGCCCCGTCTCTTACCGCGTGATCATCCAGCCTCTCCCGCGCGCCTCGGCGCTCGTCTACCTGATCATCACGATCGGCCTCCACCTGGCGTTGACGGGCCTGGGCCTGGCCTTCTGGGGCCCGCAGCCCTACACGTTGCCGGCCTTCACCTCGGGTCGCACGCGGCTCGGCCCTGTGCTCGTCGACTACCAGGACCTGTGGCTGCTCGGCGTCAGCCTCCTGCTGCTCGTCGTGCTGTGGTGGTTCTTCAGCCGCACGATGCACGGCAAGGCCCTCAGGGCGGCCGCCGTGAACCGGTTGGGCGCACGGCTGTCGGGTATCAGCGTCGTGCGCGCCGGCTCCACAGCGTTCACCCTCTCGGTGTTCCTCGCGGCCGTGGCCGGCGTGCTCATCACTCCGATCACGAAGATGGCCTACGACTTCGGCTTCCTCATCGGCCTCAAGGGGTTCGTGGGTGCCATCATCGGCGGCCTCGCCAACCCGGCGGTGGCGGTGATCGGGGCCGTGTTCGTGGGCATCGCCGAGCAGTTCAGCGCCTTCTACGTCTCGTCCGCCTACAAGGACGTGCTCGTGTTCCTGCTGATCATCCCCGTGCTGCTGGTGCGCTCGCTCCAGCACGTCGACTTCGAGGAGCACGTCGAGTGAGGGCCGGGGCCCCTTCATCGCACAGCCCGGTGATCGTCTCGGGCGGCTCCGCGCTGGGTGCCTGGCTGCGCCGCGTGCTGCTCCTCGCGCTCGTCGCCTTGCTCGTCGTACTGCCGTTCACCGCCGGGGCGTTCACCCTGCGCCTCGCCAACGTCATCGGGATGAACGCGATCGTCGTGCTCGGCCTGGTGCTGCTCACCGGCTACGCCGGGCTCGCCTCCCTGGGTCAGGCCGCGTTCGTAGGCACCGGCGCCTACACCGCCGCCATCACCGCCAGCCGCTTCGGCCTTGACCCCTGGCTGTCGATCGTCGCCGGGATCGGGGCATCCATCGCGGTCGCCTGGCTGATCGGGCTCATCACCCTGCGGCTCAAGGGCCACTTCCTGGCGCTGGCCACCCTCGCCTGGGGGCTGGTGATCACGGGGGTGCTGCGGCAGTGGATCGACGTCACGGGCGGCAACACGGGCTTCGGCAGCGCCACCGGCAACCGCATCCCGCCGCTGGCCGTCCTTGGGGACACCCTCAGGGGCGACCGGGAGTACTTCTTTCTCGTCTGGGGGGCCCTGCTGCTGTGCCTGTGGCTGATCGGGAACCTGATGCGCTCGCGCGTGGGGCGGGCCATAAAGAGCCTGCGCACCGGGTCGGTGGCGGCTGCCAGCTTCGGGGTCGACGTCCAGCGCGTCAAGATGATCACGTTCCTGACGGCTGCGGCTCTCGCCGCGCTGGCCGGCGGGCTGCACACCTACAGGGAGCTGTTCATCGTTCCCGGCCTGGCGGGTCTGGGGCAGAGCATCGACTACCTGATCATGACCGTGATCGGCGGGCTCACCAGCGTCTGGGGCTCCCTGGTGGGAGCTGGCGTGTTCGTGCTCCTCAAGGAGCAGCTCCAGCAGCTGCTGCCCAACCTGATCGGTCGGACCGGCAACTACGAGATCATCGCGTTCGGCTTCATCCTGATCCTCGTGCTCCAGTACGCTCGGCGCGGCCTGGTGCCGATGATCGACGCGCTCTTGCCGCGGCCGCCGGAGCGCCCGGTGAGGACCGACGCGGCGCCGCTGCCGCTGCGTCCGGGGATAAGCGTCAGGGGTCCACTGCTCGAGCTCGAGGACGTGACCCGCTCGTTCGGCGGGCTCACCGCCGTCAACCGGCTGACGTTCCACGTGACAGGCGGGGAGGTGCTGGGGCTCATCGGCCCCAACGGCGCCGGCAAGACCACCGCCTTCAACCTGATCACGGGCGTGCTGGCCCCCGACTCCGGTCGCATCAGGTTCGCCGGCCGCGACATCACCGGCATGGCGCCGCACCGCATCGCCCGTCTGGGCCTCTCGCGGACGTTCCAGCACCTGAACCTCAGCCCCAACCTCAGCCTGCTCGAGAACGTGGCGCTGGGCGCGTACTCGCGGACGAAGTCCGGGCTGTGGAGCGGGCTGGTGGGCCTGGGTGGCGCGGAGGAGCAGCGAGTGCGCGCCGAGGCCTACAGGCAACTGCAGCGCGTCGGCCTGGCGGCCGACCCGTTCGCGCGCGCCGGGAGCCTGCCGCTCGGGAACCTGCGTCTCCTGGAGGTCGCGCGGGCGCTGATGGCGGACCCGGCGCTGCTGCTGTTGGACGAGCCTGCTGCCGGCCTGCGACGCCACGAGAAGGAGGCCCTCAAGCGCCTGGTCCGCAAGCTGCGCGCCGACGGGGTGACGGTGCTGCTCGTGGAGCACGACATGGACGTCGTCATGGACCTAGCAGACAGGATCGTCGTCATGAACCACGGCGAGCGGTTGTCAGTCGGCACGCCGGACGAGATCAGGCGCGACCCGGCCGTCGTCGAGGCTTACCTGGGCAAGGAGGTCGCGTGACCGCGGGGCGCCCGACATCACCCGGTGCAGCGGGAGGCGCCGGAGCCGCACTGCAGGTCGAGGACCTCACGGTCCGCTACGGCGGCGTCGTGGCCCTCGACGCCGTGAGCCTCACCGTGCCGCGGGGCGAGCTCGTCGCGGTGATCGGCGCCAACGGTGCCGGCAAGAGCAGCCTCGTGAACGCCGTCGTGGGAGTGGTGCCCAAGGCCGGCGGACGGGTGCTGCTGGACGGCGAGGACGTCAGCGCCCAGAGCCCGGAGCGCTTCGTGAGCCGCGGCGTGGTGCTCGTGCCCGAGCGCCGCGAGCTGTTCGCCGCCCTGAGCGTGGAGGACAACCTGCGCCTGGGCGCGTACAGCCGCTACCTCAAGGGCGAGCGTGACCAACGCGAGCCGCTCAGACTCGTCTACGACACCTTCCCGCAGCTCGCCGAGCGCCGCCGGCAGCTGGCCGGCACGATGTCTGGCGGCGAGCAGCAGATGCTGGCAGTGGGCAGGGCGATGATGGCGCGTCCGCGGCTCCTCCTGCTGGACGAGCCCAGCCTCGGCTTGGCGCCGCTGATCGTCGAGGAGATCTTCCGCGTGATCGCGCAGTTGCGGGAGACCGGGGCCACGGTGCTGCTCATCGAGCAGAACGCTCGCGCGGCGCTGCGCCTGGCCGACCGCGGCTACCTGCTGGAGACCGGCAGCGTGCTCCTGTCCGCGCCGGCCGACGAGCTTGCCCGCGACGAGCGGGTGGCGTCCGCGTACCTGGGGCAATGAGACGGCTGCCTGCGTGACGAGGCGAGGATCAGGGCCGCGGCTTGAACGAGAGCCCGCGCTCGGCCAGTTCCTCGCCGAGGATCTTGATGGCCCTCGGGCCCACGCCATGTAGGTCGAGCAGCTCCTTCTCGCTCCTCGCCGCCACGCCCTTGAGGTCCTCGATGCCAGCGGCGAGGAGCGCACGGGTCGCCGGCTTGCCGATCGCCTTCGGCAACGCATCGGCGCCTCCCGGCGCGGCTCCACTGCGCGCCTTGAGCCTGGCGGCTGCCAGTCGCTTGGGTGCGCGGCTGAGCCATGACTTCTCGACCAGAGAGTTGAGCTCCATGCCGTTGACGGCGTCGAGCGGGACACGCACGCCCAGATGCTTGCCCTGACGCGTCAGACGCTCCGCTGCTGGGAAACGCTCCAGCACGCCGGCAGCCAGCTCCTCGGACATCGTCAGTTGCACCACGCCGTCCTTGGTGACGGACGCGAAGCCCTTGCCCCTGACCGCGAACGAGACCATGCCGAAGTGGGTGCCTTCCTCTACCTCGGGCAGGCTGAGGGCCGTCTTGCGCAGTTGCCTGAGCGTGGTCACGTCGTCAACCTTGCAGGCGCCGCAGGGTCTCCATGTCCTGCTTGTGGCCCTCGTTGTCGTCGCCTGGCTGGGTCTCGATGGTCATGGGATGCTTCGCGAAGCGCTCGTCGGCCAGCAGCCGCCCGAAGAACCACTCGCCGATGAGGCCCTGCCCGATGTGCTCGTGCCTGTCCTTCTTGCTGCCCAGCGGGTGCTTGGAGTCGTTGAGGTGGAACGCCTTGATGCGCTCCAGCCCGAAGGTGGCGTCGGCCGCGTCGAACATGGCCTCGTAGCCGTCCTCACGGGTGAGGTCGTACCCGGCCGAGAACGCGTGGCACGAGTCGATGCAGACGCCCACCCTATCTTTGGCGTCGACGCGCTCGATGATGGCGGCCAGCTCCTCGAAGCGTGAGCCCAGCACCGTTCCCTGCCCAGCGGTGTTCTCCAGCAGCACCTTGGCGTCGCCCGTCTCCGGGCGCGCCAGCACCACGTCGAGAGACCGCGCTACGAGCTCGATGCCGGCGTCGACGCCGGCGCCCAGGTGGCCACCCGGGTGCAGCACGAGACCGTCGAGGCCCAGCCGGTACGAGCGCGTGAGCTCGTCCAGCAGGCCACCAATCGACTTCTCGAGGATGTCCTCCTTGGGCGATGCCAGGTTGATCAGGTAGGCGGCATGCGCGATGACCGGCTGACCATCACGCTGCTGTCGCTCGCGGTAAGCGGTCACGTCGTCCTCGGTCAGGACCTTGCCCCGCCACTGGTTCGGGCTCTTGACGAAGATCTGGAGGCTCTGGCAACCGAGCTCGTCGGCCCGGTCGAACGCGTGATAGAGGCCCCCGGCTGTCGAGACGTGCGCGCCGATCAGACCCATGGGCGGGAGTGTACCCGGTGTTACGCTGCGCCGCGTGCTTAGGACGTCCCTGACGCTCCCAACGCCGGAGGAGCTGGCGTCGTTCCTCGCGGCGGAACTGCGGGCCCGGGACGCGCTGGTACAGGCGGCTGGGGAGTTCGAGGTGTTCTACTCGGGCCGCGCCGCCAGCGTGGCCGAGGCGGGGGAGTACCTGCTCATCGTCAAGCCGGACGGTAGCGTGCAGGTTCACGGTGCGCGCGGCGTCAAGCCCGTCAACTGGCAGCCTCAGACGGACGACATCC
>JBDZWC010000160.1:0-5030 GCA_040256005.1 Deinococcaceae bacterium
TCTCCTCGTAGTAGACGAGCCGCCGCGAGACGGCGATCTGGAAGAGGCTGACGCCAACGATGATCACGAAGAGCACCCAGGCCATCGCGGAGGCGTAGCCCATCCTGAGGCTCTCGAACGCCATCTGGAACAGGTAGAAGACGTAGAAGAGCGTCGAGTGCACCGGCCCGCCGTCGGTCATGACGTAGGCCTGGGTGAACACCTGGAACGACCCTATGGTCAACGTGATGAAGTTGAAGAACAGGGTAGGCGAGAGCATGGGGAGCGTCACGTAGCGGAACCGCGCCCACCCGGTAGCGCCGTCGACCTCGGCAGCCTCGTACAGCTGCTCCGGGATGCTCTGGAGCCCGGCCAGGTTGATGACCATCACGCCGCCCATGCCCCACAGGCTCATGATCACCATCGCCGGCTTCGACCAGTCCGGGGAGAAGAGCCACAGGGGCCCCTGTATGCCCAGGTAACCGAGCGCGAGGTTGATGAGGCCGTAGTCCGGGTTGAAGATCCACAACCACAGCAGCGCGACGCCCACGCCAGACAGCACCGATGGCAGGAAGAAGATCGTGCGGAAGATACGCATGCCCTTGAGCTTGGAGTTGAGCAGCATGGCTACGCCGAGGCTGATAGCCATCATGAGCGGCACCGAGAGGAACGTGTAGTAGGCGGTGTTGTACAGCGCCTTCCAGAACAGCGGGTCGGTGCTCAGCGCCCGGTAGTTGGCGAGCCCGATGTACCGGGGCGGCTGGAACACGTTGTAGCTGGAGAAGCTGTAGAAGATCGACAGCCCTATGGGCAGGGCCGAGAAGATCAAGAAGCCCAGCACCCATGGAGATATGAAGAGCCACGCCGTGAACATCTCGCGCCGGGCGAGAGGGCTCAGGCGGGCTCCTCGTGCTTGACCGGTGGGCCCGCCGCTCACGCGGCGGGCCCCCATCACCTCAGTTGGTCTCGCGATACCGCCTGACCTCGTTCTCGTACGACTGCTGAGCGTCATCTAGCGCCTGCTGCGGCGTCTTGGTGCCGAGCAGGGCCGCGTCCACCTCGGGCTGTAGCGCCGTGTCGTACCAGGTGGGCGCCTCGAGCGAGAAGGCGCGGAACTGCGAGCTGGCCATCTGGTCGACGAACACCTGCCAGTTGGGGTCGGCCATCAGCGCCTCGGACTCGGCGGCAGCCATGTTGCCCACCATCGAGAAGTTCAGCTGGGCGTACGCCGCCTGTACCTCGTCCGACATCAGGTACTCCACGAGCCTGTAGGCGGCCTCGGGAGCCTGCGTGGCCGAGCTGACCTCCAGCGAGAAGCCGTTGCTCCAGCTAGCCGGGGTGCCGTTGTGGGGCAGGAGCGCCGTGCCGTAGTCGAGGTCGGGCGCGTACTGCGCGATCTGGCCTGGGAAGGTGTTGTTCTGGATGATCATGGCGACCTTGCCCGAGATGAACGGGTCGCTGGCGCCGGAGCCGAACGTGGCGGCGAACGAGGTCATCTCCCGGTTGCCGTAGGCGTTCTGCCTGTCGACCATCCACTGCAACGCCTCGACGGCCGCGGGGGTGTTGAACTTCAGGCTGCCGTCCTCCGCCAGGAAGTCTTCCCCGTTGAGCATGGCGTAGAGAGGGAAGTAGGTGTTGCCCAGCGTTGGCCCGAAGCCCAGCTGCTGGATGCGGCCGCCGTCAACCACGGTGAGCGCGTCGGCGTACTCGACCAGCTCGTCCCACGTCTCCGGCGGGTCCTCGGGATCCAGGCCGGCCGCGCGGAACAGCTCCTTGTTGTAGTAGAGGACGCGCACGTCGGTCTCCATGGGCATGGCCCACACCTGGCCCTCCCAGGTGACCGCATCGCGCGTGGCCGGCCAGAAGGGCTCGAGGCCCTGGTCCCCGAGCAGGTCGTCCAGAGGCAGGATGACCCCGGACTCCGCGCGGCTGGGCACGTTGCCGAGGTCGTTCATCGCGACGTCCGGTCCGATGCCGCCGGCTGTCGCGGTGGTGAGGCGCGTCCAGTAGTCGAAGAAGTTGGTCCCCAGGTGAGTGACGTGGATGTCGGGGTTGGCGGCGTTGAAGTCCTGCACTACTTGGTCTATGAACTCGGCAGCCGGCCCGGCGTCGAAGATGTGCCAGAAGGTGATCTCGGTCTGTGCCGAGGCGCTGGCGGCGAACGTGGTGACGAGCAGCGCGGCCAGCAGGGCCCGCGCCTTCCGGATGACGTTTCGCATGCGTCTCTCCTAATCTCTCTAGCAGAGCTTTCGGCTCGGTGAATGTTATCAGAGGTGCGCAGAGGCGCTACTCGAGCGCTAGAGGAAGCAGAGGTGAGGCGATGGCCAGGCTGGTGTACGGGATGATGCAGTCACTCGACGGGTACGTCGACGACGTCGAAGGGAAGCTGGTGATGCCGGCCCCGGACGACGAGGCCTTCGTCCACTTCACCGATCAGGTGCGCAGTGCTGTCGGCTGTCTCTACGGCAGGCGCATCTACGAGGTCATGCGGTACTGGGACGAGGACAGGCCGGAGTACTCGGACCTCGAGCGCGAGTACGGCGTGGTGTGGCGCGAGACACCCAAGTACGTCGTGTCGCGGACCTTGGACGACGTGGGCCCCAACGCCACGCTCGTGAAGGGGGACCTCGGCACTTTCGTGCGCCGGCTGAAGGACGAGCTCGACGGCGACATAGACGTGGCCGGCCCTGAGCTGGCGGGCTCGCTCACCGCGCTGGGGCTGATAGACGAGTACCGGTTGTACCTACGCCCCTTCGTTCTGGGCGAGGGCAAGCCCTACTTCACGGGCCCGCGACCCCCGCTCGAGCTGGTAGCGGTGGATCGCATCGGTCCGGAGGCCGTCCGGTTGACTTACAGGCCGTGACGGCTGGCTCGACCGTGTAGGCCCAGGCGAGTAGAGGCTCGCACCGATTTGCGGTCCATTAACGGCTGATCCCTAGGCTCCTCGCGACACCGAGCATGTCGAAGGAGCTACCCATGGATGGACGGCCGAACACCAAAGCCCGCATCGCCATGCGCCTCGCGCTCGTGCTGGCGCTGGCTCTGACCATGGCTGCGTGCGGACAGTCGAACCAGCCGCCCGGCGACGACGGCAAGGACGGCGACGGCGACGATGGGCCCAAGCCTCCGCAGAGTGACCCGCAGGCCGTGCACGACACCATCGCCTACGTCGCGGCGGGCGGGGACGAGATCAGGTTGATAGACCCTGACGGTGGCGATGACCGCAGGCTCTGGGCCCACGGTCAGGACGACCCCGAAGGCGTCTATGACGTCTGGACCATGTCTTGGAACCCGCAAGCGACGCGCCTGGCCTTCGCCAGCACCCACGAGAACTGGTGCTCACTGTTCGGTTCCGACATCTTCGCGATCGGCGCCGACGGCACACAGTACGAACGCATCACTCAGGCGCCAAGCTGCGCCGAGCTCGCGGACTTCCCGCAGGGCACCGTTCGGGTCCCCGTCAAGAACTACAGCTTCGACTCGTTCACCGGCTTCATGTACTACCAAGGTGCTGCATCACTGCAGATGGTCACACTCCCGCCCAACGGCACCGGAATGGTCACGTTCCCAGAGGTCGCCGACTTCGGGTCCGGTGAAGACTGGCTCCAGGTTGCCTCGTTGATCGTCGCCGGCAACCGCGAGGTCATGTTCAGTTCGCTGGCAGACGTTCAGGCCGGTGGCACGGTCACGACCTCAGAGGTGAGCGTCTACGAGCCCTCGGGCTTCTGGGAGGCCCACTCGCCGAGCTGGCGGCGGGACGGAACGGCAGTCAGCTTCATCTACAACTTCAACTCCTTCACGGAGCTTCCCGCACACCCGGAACCACTGACCTTCGGCACCAACCTCATGGCCGAGACCGCCGACTTCCCGCTCTTCGTCGACCTCGTGGCTCGAGGGCCGACTTCCGAGACCGCGAACGGCATCCTCTACGCCGGCACCGAGTCGTTCGAGAGCACGGCCGTCTACCTGGTGAGCGACGGCAGCTCGGGGCCGGGCGAAGCGCTGGTCGTGTACGACTCGACCGAGTCCATCCTGGGCCTGGCCTGGCTGCCGGACGGCTCCGGGTTCGTGTACTCGGTGACCGAGGGCGACTTCTTCGGCGAGGACCGCTCGGCAAACCTGTTCCTGTTCGACTTCGAGACCGGCATGCCACAGCGCATCACCGACTTCGTCGGCGAGTTCGCCGGTCTGCTGAGCGTCTCGCCCGACGGCACGGCGGTCGTGTTCGAACGAGCAGACGCTCTGGTGGAGTTCTCCGACGCCCTGCAGGACCCCGACCTGTGGGTGGTTCGTGGCGACGGCAGCCTCGAGATGCTCGTCGAGGACGCCCGCGCGCCGGCGTGGAGCTGGTGAACGGCGTGAAAGTAGTTCACGCGCCGTTCCTATACTTGCCGCGTGCATCTGAAGACCTTCGGCGGGCTGGAACTTACCGTGTCGGCCGAGACGCGACTTCCCAACCGCGCCAAGCCCCTGTTGTTGCTGGCCTACCTGGCCATCGAGGGCCCGAAAGAACGTCACCATCTAGCGGAGCTGTTCTGGCCGACAGCCAACCGCCCGCTGGATAACCTCAGGGTCGCGCTGTCCCAGCTGCGAGCTGCGGCTCCCGGTGTGCTGAGCGAGTCCGCGTCGATGTCTGCCGGCGCTGGCGCGGCCCTCAGGGCCGGCGCCGGCGTCGGCACTACCGTCGGCTGCGATGCGCTCGATCTCCTCCGCGCTCTCGAAGCCGCGGACAGAGCCCGTGCGCGTGAGCTCTATGCGGGAGAGTTCCTAGCGGGCCTGTACCTCAGGGACATCGGGGCCGAGCTCGAGGAATGGGTTCTCACGACCCGCGACCATCTGGCGTCGAGCGTTCAGATGGCGGGCATCGCCGAGTCAGAGGGGTTGGCGGCGGCGTCCGCGTTCGCCGAAGCCGGCCGGATCGCGGTAGGTGCCCTGGGTCTGGTGCACGAGACCGATCCCGAGCTGCTGCCACGGCTTCACCGGCTGCTCAGTGCGGCCCATCACCCCTTCGCGGCCGATGTTGCCCGCCAGGCCGCGACGTACGGCATGAG
>JBDZWC010000161.1:0-4997 GCA_040256005.1 Deinococcaceae bacterium
ACGTGGTGCAGGACGGCGCCGGAGCGCCGCGTCTGCGCCGCGCCGCCGATCTTGCCCCCGGCCGACGAGAGGTCGTTGATGGGCTGGTAGAAGGCGTCCACGCCGAGGGCCCGTAGGCTCGCCACGACCCACTCGTCGAGGAACGCGTAGGAGTCCACGAACGAGAGACCTCGCACCAGGCTCTCGGGCGCGTAGAGCGAGTACGTGATCGTGTTGGCCGGCTCCACGAACATCGCCCCGCCGCCGGTGATGCGGCGTGTGACGGTGACGTCGTGCTTGCGAGCCGCCTCCATGTCCACCTCGTTGCGGACGGACTGGAAGCGGCCGAGGATCACCGCGTTCGACGACCACTCCCACATCCTCAGGGTGGGCTTGCGACGCCCGGCCGCGACCTCGAGCGTCAGTACCTCGTCTATCGCCATGTGGAGCATGGGTGGCGTGGGTTGGTCGCGGAGGAGCTGCCAATCGTGCTCCAGCCAACGCTCGTGCATCTCCGGCGGGAACCTGGCATCGCTCATGCCAGCTCCCTGGGCGTGTCCTCATCGATCGCGCGCCTGACGGCTGTCGCCACGCTCGCCGTCGAGAACCCGATCAGGGCGGCGCCCTGGGGGAGATGCCGGTCCATGCGCTCCGCCAGTTCGGCCTCGCTGGCGTCCGCCGGCGCGCCGACGAGGCCATCCACCATGTCCGCCAGGGCGGTCTCCGGTTCGAGGAAGAAGTCACCCGAGATCGTGGCCGCGGCGATCGTGTCGCCTTCCACCACCACGTCCGCGACCACGAGCTTGCCACCTGGGGTCTTGAACTCGCCGTGCCTCGACATGTCGCGATGATATGACCGGTTCGCCCTTCTGCTCGCTCATCGTGAGCGCCAGCCTGAGCACGTCGTCCCACCAGCGCGCCAGCCAGCCCGGTGCACCGGTGTCTTCGTGCCGCTGCAGGCGGCGCCGGATCGCGCCGGGCTCCTTCTCGACCAGCACGAGTTGGGACTTGGCTCGGGTCAGAGCCACGAACAGTACGTTCGCCTCGGCTTGATCATCCCAGGTGGCGGGGGCTGGCTCCCCCTCGGGATCGTCCACGGCGCCGTGCCGGGTGGAGCGGCCGTCAGCACCGATGCCCAGGTGCTCGGGTGCCAGCAGGAAGACGCGCGGTGCCTCGCGGCCTTTCGCCTTGTGGACCGTGGAGAGAAGGACGTGCTCCGCCTCCTCCTGGCGTTGGAACAGCCTGCTGACCGCGGCCTTCACGCGGGTGGCATCGCCGGAACCGGCCGCCGCGATGGCCACGGAAGCGGCCTGGTGCACGTGTCTTGCGGCGTCGAGCGCGCCCGGCAGCTCCAGGTCGAGCGCCATGCTGCGTTCCAACCGCTCAACTTCCGCCGCCAGTGAAGTCTCCAGGGCGCGCCTGTCCACGGCGCCGCCGGTACCCGCGAGTCGCGTGACCAGTTGTGACGCCTCTGCCAGGCTGTCGTCGCCCAGCACGACGGCTGGCAGGCCAGCGGCGGCCACCGTGAGAGCCACGTCCAGGAGCGGCCCGTTCGTGCGGCTGAGCACGAGGTCCCCCGTCGCCAGCGTGGCGGTGAGACTTGCCATGCTCGTGACGGTCACTCGCCCCGCGGGCGCCCCGACCGCTGGGAGCATGCGAGGTGAGAGCCTGCGCGCCAGGACGACGTGGCGTGTGGGGCAGCGGTAGCTGACGCTGAGAGGCAGGCGGGTGGCGGACGTGGCGGATGCGACCCTGTCCAGCGACCGAGCGTCGGCACCGGCGAAGCCGTAGATGGCCTGGGAGGCGTCCCCGACGAACAGTGCCCGCGCGCCCGTTGACACCAGTCGTTGGACGAAGGCGAGCGACAGCCTGCTCATGTCCTGCGCCTCGTCTATGCAGACGAAGGCGTACGAGGGCGCGGGCAGGGCGAGCCGGACGGGAAGGTAGAGAAGATCCGTGAAGTCCGCCTGCGGCCAACCTGTTGACGCCGCAAGCATCTCGCCAAGGTAATGGGCAGCGTCGTCTGGCCTCAGGGGCAACTCGAGACCGTACTTGCCCACCAGCGACGGCACGTTCACCGGCGTCTGTACCAGGTCCAGCCGCGCGAAGGCAGCGGCAGCCGACAGCCCCGCGCGGGCGTGCTCCGGCGCCCCGCACGAGGCGGCGAGGCGCAGGTACTTGTCCTCGTCCAGCTCCACTCGACCGTGGGTGCCCACCAGCACGCGCCTACCCAGGGCGTGGAGGGTCATTGCGTCGACGCCGGCGGGCAGCCGCTCCTTGAGTTGCGCTGCGGCCGAGCGGTTGAAGGCCAGGAACGCCACCCGGCCCGGCGGCAGGCCCATGTCCTCGACGAGCAGGCGGGCGACCATGACGAGCGTCGTGGTCTTGCCGGCACCGGCCGTGGCCTCCACCAGGCCGTGACCGCGCCCGGTTCGCACGTAGTCCAGGATCGCCGCCTGGTGGGCGCTGGCCTCCACCCAACCAGGCTGCCGCGGTCAGGTGCGGGCAGCAATGGGAAGGGACCGAGTTGCCCCGGTCCCGTGCCTAGTCGTCTGCGGCCCTCGGCCGCTGTCAGTTATAGCTTCAACTTGCTTTCGCCACGCACCTGATCTGGGTCAGTTGGCGTGGGACACGCGCCGGCCGCGCGAACGGCGCCGGCGGTTCCGACCGCCGCCCGGCTTCTGTCCCGGAGCGCCTGGCCGCTGGCCCGAGCCCCGACCGCCGGCGGGCCGCAGGTCGTCGAGGAGCGCGGCGTGGTCCGGCACGAAGCCGGTCACTTGGCGCCGCTGGACCCGGCTGCGCAGGACGCGCTCGAGGTCCCGCACGTTGCCGAAGTCGGCCGGTGTCACGAAGGTGAGCGCCTCGCCGGTGCGTTCGGCCCGGCCCGTGCGGCCGATACGGTGCGTGTACGCGTCGGGGGTGTCAGGGAAGTCGTAGTTGATGACGTGCGACACGGAGGCCACGTCGATGCCGCGCGCGGCGATGTCGGTGGCCACGAGCACGTCGTACTTGCCGGCGCGGAAGCCGTCGAGCGCCGCCTGCCTGCGCGTCTGGGACAGGTTGCCCTGGATCTCGGCGGCGGAGAAGCCGTCCCGGCTGAGCCTGGCCGCCAGGCGCTTCGCACGGTGCTTGGTGCGGGTGAACACGAGCACGGACCTGGCCTCTGGCCGGTCGAGTAGGTGCATGAGGAGGTCGGTCTTGCGGTCCTCGGCCACCGGCACGAGGAAGTGGTCGATGGTCTGGGCCGGCGCGGAGTGACCGATCTCCACCGTGACCGGGTCCGTCAGCACGCCGTCCGCCAGGTGACGGACCTCGCTCGGCATCGTCGCCGAGAACAGCAGGCGCTGCGAGCGCTGCGGCACCAGGCCGACGATGCGCCTGATCGCGGGCAGGAACCCCATGTCGAACATGTGGTCGGCCTCGTCGAGCACGAGGACCTCGACGTTGCGCAGGTCGGCGTTGCCCCGCTCGGCGTGGTCTAGCAGCCTGCCTGGACACGCCACGATTACGTCGGCGCCGCCGGTGAGCGCCTGGACCTGGGGTTGGAAGCCAACGCCGCCGTATACGGTCGCGCTCTTCAAGCCCGTCCTGCGTCCCAGCCGCTTGAACTCGTCGTTGATCTGCTCGGCCAGCTCCCGCGTGGGAGCCACGACCAGCGCCCTGACCTGGCGCTGACGCCCGCCGTGCCGCTGGGAGAGCAGCCTCTGGAGTATGGGCAGCACGAAGGCCGCCGTCTTGCCCGTGCCCGTCTGGGCGAGGCCGAGGACGTGCCTGCCCGCGAGGGCCGGCGCGATGGTCTGCGCTTGTATGGGTGTGGGCTTCTCGTAGCCCGCGTCCGAGATACCGGCCTTCAGCGCTGCATCCAACGCGAAGCCGGCGAAGTCGTTCGTACTCATGATGATCTTCCTTCCTTCAGCCAACCACCAGCCGAAGAAAGGCCGATCTGCCTTGACAGCGAGCGGGAAGCAGCCCCCAGTGTAACCTTCGTAAGCGCCCCTGCGTTGACGAATGCGCGACATGCGGTGAGGCACCGACGCTCGGCGCGGCGACGCTGCAGCCTGAACGCGCGAACGGCGCCGGTCTGCCGTGCTAACATCTGCAGGCTATGTGCCCGGCACGAGAGCCGGGAAGTGGTGCCCGCTCGCAGAAGCGAGGCGCCCATGAGCGAAGGTAGCTACGAAGGAGAACTGATGGCTCGCAACCTCTCAGCCATGAAGCGTCACCGCCAGGACGAGAAGCGTCGGCTGGCGAACCGGGCGCGCAAGAGCACCATCCGCACGTTCACCAAGAAGGCCGTCGCCGCCGCCGAGTCGGGCGACTTCGACGCCGCCGACAAGTACCAGAAGGTCGTGCAGGGGCTCGTGGACAAGGCGATCAAGAACTCGACGCTGCACAAGAACACCGCCGCGCGGAAGAAGTCCCGTCTCTCCCAGCGCCTCAACGCGCTTCGGGAGCAGGCCCAAGCCTGAAGCCGGGCTAGTCCGCCCTACAGTCGAGACCTAGAGGCCCGCCAGCGCCTTGGCGCTGGCGACGGCCTCGTCGAACATGGCCGGCGTGAGCCGGCCCGTGTTCGTGTTCTGGAAGCTCACGTGGTAGGCGTCCACCAGCGGCAGCGCCCTGGCGTCGACCGCGCCCTCCAGCTGGTCGAGCCGGTGCACCGCGCCGTGGGCGAACGGGAACGAAGACAGCTTGAGGCCCAGCCCGCGGCGCCTCAGCAGCCTCAGGTACGAGTCGTGGCCCACCTTCCCGAGCGCCAGCACCGCACGCAGGTCGGTGAGCCCGGCGTAGTCGTGATCCACCCAAGACGTGCAGTTACGTATCTCGTCGGGGTTGGGCTTGTTGCCGGGCGGCACGCAACGCACGGAGGACGTGATCCAGACGCCCGTGAGGGTCAAGCCGTCTCCCCGACGCGTGGCGGTGGGCTGGTTGGCCAGGCCCGCGCGGTGAAGAGCGGGGTACAGGAAGTCGCCTGAGGCGTCACCGGTGAACATCCGGCCGGTCCTGTTGCTGCCGTGGGC
>JBDZWC010000043.1:0-20839 GCA_040256005.1 Deinococcaceae bacterium
GCGGCCGTGCGGTTCGCGACGTCCAGGATCGGGTTCACCTCCACCAGGTCGAGGCTGCCCACCTTGCCGCTCTCCGCCAGCAGCTCCATGAGCAGGTGCGCTTCTCGGTAGGTGAGGCCGCCGGGCACGGGGGTGCCGACGCCCGGTGCGATCGTGGGGTCGAGCACGTCGGCGTCGAACGAGACGTGCAGCCGAGACACGTGTGACAGGCGGTCGAGGGCGTCGGCGGCCACCGCCGCGATACCCCGCTTGTCGATCTCGGTCATCGTGAACGCGGCGATGCCCATGTCGCGGATCGCCTCCGCCTCGGGCGGGTCGACGCTCCTCAGGCCGACGTACACGATGTCGCTAGAGGACAGTGGCTGTTGGTCACCCCACAGGGACGTGAACCTCGCGTCCCCCAGTCCGAGCAGGTGCGCGACGGGCATGCCGTGGACGTTGCCGCTAGGCGACGTCGCCGGCGTGTTCAGGTCGGCGTGCGCGTCCACCCAGAGCACGCCGATGCGCTCACCTGCGGCCGACCCGGGGACCGTGCCCATGCTTATCGAGTGGTCTCCGCCGAGCGAGAGCGCCATGGCACCTTGCGGGCGCGACCGCAGGGCTGCCGCCGCCGCAGCGCAGGCGGCGGCGATGACGTCGGCGTAGAGGGGGTCACCCTTGCCCTCGTGGCGCCGCGCGTACGACTCCGGCACCGGCACCTCGGCGTTGCCCATGTCCCTGACCTGGTAGCCCAGCGACTCCAGCGACCTGGCGAGCTGCGCGAGGCGCAGCGCGCTCGGCCCCATGTCCACCCCGCGCCGCCCCGCCCCGAGGTCCATGGGCACGCCCAGCACGTGAACTTCGCGCATCGCTCCCCCTTCTGGCGCGCGGGGCCCGTCAGGCCGCCAGTGTTAGACTCCCGCGCGTGACCAGGGACAGTATCGCCGTCGCCGAGGAGCTCCTGCAGCGTGGAGCGGACCAGATCGTGCCGGAGGGCGGCCTGAGGGAGAAGCTGGAGCTGGCCCAGAGGGAGAACCGGCAACTGCGGGTCAAGCTCGGAGTGGACCCTTCCTCCGCGGACCTGCACATAGGTCACGCCGTCGTGCTCAGGAAGCTGAGGCAGTTCCAGGACCTGGGCCACAAAGTGGTCCTGATCATCGGTGACTTCACGGCCATGATCGGCGATCCCTCGGGAAGGTCCAAGACCCGTCCCGTCCTGACCTTCGAACAGACGCGGGCGAACGGGCAGACCTACGTACAGCAGGCGAGCGCCGTGCTCGACGAGGACCCGGAGCGGTTCGAGCTTCGCTACAACTCCGAGTGGTTGGGCGAGCTAAAGTTCGCCGACCTGATCAAGCTCGCGTCCAACTACACGGTCGCCCGCATGCTCGAGCGCGACGACTTCACGAAACGCTTCCAGAGCGGGGTGCCCATACAGGTGCACGAGTTCCTCTACCCGCTCGCACAGGCCTACGACTCGGTGGCGGTGAGAGCCGACGTGGAGCTGGGCGGCACGGACCAGCTGTTCAACCTGCTGGTCGGTCGCGACATACAGCGCGCCTACGGGCAGGAGCCGCAGCTCGTGCTCACGACGCCGCTGCTCGTCGGCCTGGACGGTGTCGAGAAGATGTCCAAGTCGCTCGGCAACTACATCGGGCTCCACGACGAGCCGGCCGAGATGTTCAAGAAGGCGATGCGCGTGCCCGACGCGGTCCTCCTGCAGTACGTGGAGCTGGCCACGGGCCTCGACCTCTCGCGCATGGGCGAGCTGGCCGGCGCCGATCCCGTGCAGGCCCACCGGGTCTTCGCCCGCGAGCTGGTGCGCACGTACCACGGCGAGGACGTCATCGCCGGCGCCGAGGAGCGCTACGACGAGGTGGCTCGCGGTCACATACCTGAGGACATGCGCGAGCTCAGCGTCCCGGCAGAGGAGTTCGAGCAAGGGAGCATCGGCCTGCTCCGTCTGGCCACGCTCGCCGGGCTGACCGCTTCGAACGGTGAGGCCCGCAGGCTGGTGCAGAACCGCGGCCTGAGGATCGGTGGCCAGGTGGTGGAAGATCCCCAGCTCAGGCTCGAGCTGAGGGACCCTGTGGTGCTGCAGAAGGGCAAGGACACGTTCGTACGCGTCAAGCGGGCCTGATCCTCAGGTAGCCAGCACGGCGGCGATCTCGAGGAGCTCGCGGTCCACGTCCTTCTTGCTGTTGACGACGGTGTGAAGGTCGCGCTTGACGATCTCGCGACGGTCGGTGCCGACCATGATCCCGGCCTCACCCCGCAGCAGGGCCCGCACGGCGTGGAAGCCGAGCCGTGACGCCAGCACCCTGTCGCGCGTGCTGGGCGTGCCGCCGCGCTGCGTGTGGCCCAGGATCACGCTCCTGATCTCGTAGCCGGAGCGCTCCACGACGACGCGCTGCAGCTCCTTGGCGCCACCGGGGTAGGCCCCCTCTGCGACGACGATTATCGACGACGCCTTGCCGCGCTCCTGAGCCGCCACGATCATGTCGGCGACGTGCTCGGCGGGCACCGGCACCTCGGGGATGAGGATCGCCTCGGCGCCGCCCGCCACGCCCACGTGCAGGGCGATGTGCCCCGCGCGCCTGCCCATGACCTCGACCAGGAACAGCCGGTCGTGGCTGGCGGCCGTGTCCCGTAGGCGGTCCACCGCCTCGAGGGCGACGTCGATCGCGGTGTTGAAGCCGATGGAGACGTCGGTGCCGTAGACGTCGTTGTCGATCGTGGCGGGGATGCCCACGACGGACACGCCCTGCTCCTTCTCGAGCGCCAGGGCGCCCCTGAAGCTGCCGTCCCCGCCTATCACCACCAGGCCGTCTATCCCCCTGCTCCTGAGGACCTCGGCCGCCTGCGCCCGTCCCTCCGGCTCGTAGAACTCCTCCGACCGGGCAGTGCGGAGGATCGTCCCACCGCGCTGGATGATGTTCGCCACGCCGCGGGCCTGCAGCTGCTCGATGTCGTTCTCTATCAGGCCCTGGAAACCGCGGAAGACGCCCGAGACCAGCACGCCGTCGTGGATGGCCGTCCGGACGACGGCGCGTATGGCCGCGTTCATGCCCGGCGCGTCGCCGCCGCTGGTGAGTACGGCCACGTGCTTCACGAGCGGCCAGTATGCCATAGGTCGCTCGCTCGGCCCTGGCGCAGGGAGAGGCGATTCCGGTGCATGCAACAATGAGCCGCTGATGGACTTCGTCGCGGTGAAGGAGACGGTGGCCGGCGAGCGGAGGGTGCCCGTGACCCCGCAGACGGCTCAGAAGCTCGTCCGCCTCGGGGCGGACGTTCGCTTGGAGAGCGGCATAGGCGCCAGCCTGCACATCGCCGACTCCGCCTACGAGGCCGCCGGAGCGACACTGGTGGACCGCCAGGTGCTGCTGGCGACGGCCGACGTCCTGCTCACGGTGCAGCCGCCGCCCCTCAGCGTCGTGGAGGCCCTGAAGCCGGGGGCTGTGACCGTCGGCTTCGTCGACCCGTTCTTCAACCACGACCTGGTGCGGGCCCTGGCCGCCCGCGGCCTCAGCTCCTTGTGCGTCGAGCTGATCCCACGCACGACCTACGCCCAGAAGATGGACGCGCTCTCCAGCCAGGCCAGCCTCGCCGGCTACGCGGCCGTGATCGTGGCGGCTCGGCACTCCCACAAGGCCTTCCCCATGATGAGCACCCCGGCCGGCACGATCTCACCAGCACGGGTTTTCGTCGTGGGTGCTGGGGTCGCGGGGCTGCAGGCCATCGCGACGGCCAAGCGTCTCGGCGCCAGGGTCGAGGCTTACGACACCAGGCCCGTCGTGAAGGAGCAGGTCCAGTCGCTGGGAGCTCGCTTCGTCGAGCTCGACGTGGGGGAGACCGGCCAGACGGAGCAGGGCTACGCGAAGGAGCTGACACCGGAGCAGCTGGAGAGGCAACGGCAACAGATGGCCGCCGTGGCCGCCCAGGCGGACGTGGTCATCACGACCGCCCAGGTATTCGGTCGCCGGGCGCCGGTGATAGTCACCGAGGACATGGTCGCCGGCATGAAGCCCGGGAGCGTCGTGGTAGACCTCGCGGCCTCGACTGGCGGCAACGTCGCCGGCAGCCGCTCCGGTGAGGTAGTGGTCACCCCCAACGGCGTGACGATCCTCGGCTTCTCCGACCTGCCATCCTCGGTCGCGCTCGACGCCAGCCAGATGTACGCGAACAACCTCTACAACCTCGTCGAGCACGCCTGGGACGCCGAGGACAAGTCCCTGAAGCTCGCCGAGCCCGATGAGATCGTGAGCGGCTGCCTGCTCACCCACGGTGGGGCGGTGCGCGACGACCGCGTCCGCGCGGCCCTGGAGGCCACGGCATGACGATCCTGTTGCTCCTGTTCATCTTCGTACTGGCGATCTTCCTGGGCCTGGAGCTGATACAGAAGGTCCCTTCGCAACTTCACACGCCGCTGATGTCGGGTTCGAACGCGATCTCCGGCATCGCGATCGTGGGGGCGATCGCCTCGACAGCCGTCGGTGGCCCGTTCTCGAACGTGCTGGCCTTCGTGGCGATCGTGCTGGCGTCCATCAACGTGTTCGGTGGGTACCTCGTGACCGACCGCATGCTGGGCATGTTCAAGAGCGGCAAGAAGGGGCGCTGAGGATGGCGGCAGCCTTCCAGATCGCCTACATCGTCGCGTCGGTGCTGTTCATCGTCGGGCTGAAGATGCTGGGTCGCGCCGATTCGGCGCGGCGCGGGAACATGATATCGGCGCTGGGGATGCTGGTGGCGGTCGTGGCCACGCTGCTCCACGCCGGCATCGACTACGCCCTGGTCGCGGCTGGACTCGTGGTGGGCGGCGGCATCGGCACCTTCTGGGCGCGCCGCGTCCAGATGACGCAGATGCCCGAGACCGTCGCGCTGTTCAACGGGGCGGGCGGCGGGGCTTCCCTGCTCGTGGGTTGGGCGGAGTACCTGGGCCGTCCCGGCCAGGACCCCGTCACGTCCATCGCGACCGTGTTGGCCGTCCTCGTCGGTGGCGTCACGCTCACGGGCTCGATCCTCGCCTGGGCGAAGCTGTCCGAGCGGGTCAGCGGGCGCCCGATACAGTTCCGCAACCAACAGGTCGTCAACGGGGCGCTGCTGCTCGCCGCCGTGGTGGTGGGTGTCCTGTTCGTGGTGAACCCGCCGGCGGGCTACGCGTTCCTGATCGTCGCGATCGTGCTCTCGCTGGTCCTCGGCGTGCTCGCCGTGCTGCCCATCGGCGGGGCGGACATGCCCATCGTCATCTCGCTCCTCAACAGCTACTCGGGCATCGCCGCCAGCGCGGCGGGCTTCGTGATCGACAACACGGTGCTGATCGTCGCCGGCTCCCTCGTGGGCGCCTCGGGTCTCATCCTCACGCAGATCATGTGCAAGGCCATGAACCGCTCGCTGGCCAACGTGCTCTTCAGCGGTTTCGGCGCCGTGGTGCAGTCCGGCAGTCAGCAGATCGAGGGCGAGGTCAAGCCGATGACGCCCGAGGACGCCTACTTCGTGCTCGAGGCGGCCGGCAACGTGGTGTTCGTGCCCGGGTACGGCATGGCGGTGGCGCAGGCCCAGCATGCCGTCAAGGAGCTGGCCGATCTCCTGCAGGCCAACGGCGCCGAGGTCCGGTACGCCATCCACCCGGTCGCCGGCCGTATGCCGGGGCACATGAACGTGCTGCTGGCAGAGGCCAACGTCCCGTACGAACAGCTCGTCGAGCCGGGCGACGTGAACCCGACGATGGAGAACGTTGACGTCGCCATCGTGATCGGAGCGAACGACGTGGTGAACCCGGCCGCGAAGGAGGACAAGGGAAGCCCCCTCTACGGCATGCCGATCATCGAGGTGGACCGTGCCCGCACGTCGTTCGTCCTCAAGCGCTCGATGAGCCCGGGCTTCTCGGGCGTAGACAACCCTCTGTTCTACAAGCCCAACACGCGCATGGTGTTCGGCGATGCCAAGGCCGTGCTGGGTCAGTTGGTGGCGGAGTTCAAGTCGGACTAGCGGTGTATCACAAAACTTGACATGACCGCACTCAAGTCCATATCCTGCGGGTATGGACCAAGGGCGCTTCACCGAGGCCGCGCTCGAGATGGTCGCCAGCGCTCAGCAGGTGGCCCGGGCGAGGCAACATCAACAGGTAACCCCCATCCACCTGCTCACCGCGTTGCTGGCGGACGCCGGTGGCGTGCCTTCGCGTGTGGTCGAAGCGGCCGGCGGTTCGGCGGACGGCGCCAGGCAGGCACTGAACCAGGAGCTAGAGAAGCTGCCCAAGGTCTCCGGTGCGGGGGGCGAGCTCTACCTCGCTCCCGAGACGGCGCGCGCCCTGCAGGACGCGAACCAACTGGCCGAGTCGTGGGGCGACTCGTACGTGGCTCAGGACGTGTTGCTGGTCGCCGCGCGCCGCGCCGCGCCCGGGTTCAAGGAGCTGCCGGAGGCGGCCCCACTAGAGGAGGCCGCCAAGCAGATCAGGGGAGGCAGGTCGGTGGACACCAAGACAGCCGAGAGCACCTTCGACGCCCTGGAACGCTACGGCATCGACCTCACCCAGCGCGCCCGCGAGGGCAAGCTGGACCCGGTCATCGGCCGCGACGAGGAGATCAGGCGCACCATCCAGATCCTCCTGCGGCGCACCAAGAACAACCCGGTGCTGATCGGCGACCCGGGCGTCGGCAAGACCGCCATCGCCGAGGGCCTGGCTCAGCGGATCGTCAACAAGGACGTGCCCGAAGGCCTGCAGGGCAAGCGCATCGTGCAGCTGGACATGGGCAGCCTGTTGGCCGGCGCGAAGTACCGCGGGGAGTTCGAGGAGCGGCTCAAGGCGGTCGTGCAGGAGACGACCAAGTCTGAGGGCGAGATCGTCCTGTTCATCGACGAGCTGCACACCATCGTCGGCGCCGGCAAGGCCGAGGGTGCCGTGGACGCGGGCAACATGCTGAAACCAGCGCTGGCGCGCGGCGAGCTGCGCATGATCGGCGCCACGACGCTCAACGAGTACCGCGAGATCGAGAAGGACGCAGCTCTCGAGAGGCGGTTCCAGCCCATCGTCGTGGACGAGCCCAGCGTCGAGGAGACCATCAGCATCCTGCGCGGCATCAAGGAGAAGTACGAGGTCCACCACGGCGTGGAGATCTCCGACCCGGCGCTGATCGCGGCCGCTCAGATGGGCAACCGCTACATCACCGACCGCAAGCTGCCGGACTCCGCCATCGACCTCGTGGACGAGGCCGCCAGCCGCATCCGCGTGCAGCTCGAGAGCATGCCGGAGGAGATCGACACGCTCAGGCGGCGCAAGATGCAGCTCGAGGTCGAGCGCGAGGCCCTGAAGCGCGAGGAGGACCCCGACTCGCAGGCGCGGTTGGTGCGCATCGAGGAGGAGCTCAAGGCCATAGCTGACCGCATAGGCCAGGCGCAAGCGGACTACGAGGCCGAGAAGACGCTCTTCGAGCAGTGGCGCAAGGACCAGGGCGAACTGGACCGCGTTCGCACCCAGATCGAGATGGCAGAGCGCGACTACGACCTCGAGACCGTCGCCCGGCTCCGCTACGGCGAGCTGCCGCGGCTGGAGGCCGAGGTGAAGGAGACCGCGGCCAAGCTGGAGGACGCCAAGTACGTGAGCCTCTCGGTCGGCGAAGAGGAGATCGCTCAGGTGGTGGCTCGCGCGACCGGGATCCCCGTCTCACGCCTCGTCGAGGGTGAGAGGGAGAAGCTGTTGGGCCTCGAGGACGCCCTCCACGAACGGGTCGTGGGCCAGGACGAGGCCGTGGAGGCCGTGGCGGACGCCATCAGGCGCTCGCGCGCCGGCCTCTCCGACCCCAACCGTCCCATCGGCTCGTTCATCTTCCTCGGGCCCACCGGTGTGGGGAAGACCGAGACCGCCCGCGCGCTGGCGCAGCAGCTCTTCGACTCGGAGGACCGCCTGGTGCGGCTCGACATGTCGGAGTACATGGAGAAGCACACCGTCTCCAAGCTGATCGGCGCCCCGCCGGGGTACGTCGGCTACGAGGAGGGCGGCCAGCTCACCGAGGCGGTCAGGCGCAAGCCATACAGTGTCCTGCTCTTCGACGAGATCGAGAAGGCGCACCCCGACGTCTTCAATGCTCTGCTTCAACTACTGGACGATGGACGTTTGACGGATTCGCAAGGGCGAACTGTGGACTTCAGGAACACCGTAGTCATAATGACGAGCAACATCGGCAGCCCGCAGATACTCGAGGCCAGCGCGTCCGGAGCGTCGTACGAGGAGATGAAGGCCACGGTGTTCGGCCTGCTGCAGCAGCAGTTCCGGCCCGAGTTCCTCAACCGCATCGACGACGTCATCGTCTTCCACGCCCTGGACCGCAGCCAGGTGGCGTCCATCGCGGCGATCCAGCTCGCACGGCTGCAGGAGCGGCTGGACGACAGGCGCATCACCCTGGACATGACGCCGGAGGCGATGGAGCAGCTGGCGCTGATCGGTTACGACCCCGTGTTCGGCGCGCGCCCGCTCAAGCGCATGATCCGCGAGCGCATCGAGACGCCCATGGCGAAAGGCATCATCGCGGGCGACTTCCAGGAGGGCGACACAGTGAGGGTGCTGCCCGCCGCGGACGGCGGCTTCAGGCTCGAGGTCCAGGAGCCCGTGGCGGCGAACTGAAGTCCGAGCTAGGTGCAAGGGCTGGCAGGCCCAGTGCGGACCACGCGAGAGCGCCGACGCCCCGTAGATGGGGGCGTCGGCGCGCTCGGGTTCGGCTAGCGCCTCCCGCTGGCTGCAGCGCCCAGCGGGATCAGAAGGGCGCTACTCGGTGGTGAAGCTGCGCAGCTCCGATTGCATGAACCCGGACGTGCGCCTGTACGCCGCCCTCGATCACATACGTCCCGGAGCCTCCTACTCTGTCGTCACTTCGACGGAACCGGTGGAGGAGACCTGACCGGCGCCGCTGATCGTCCCGCCACCGCCCGCCGCCGCCACGCTGAGGGCCACGAAGTCTCCTAGGTAGCCCGCCCCCGTCACCGCGTCGTCCGTACTCGTCACGTGGTGGGTGGCGATCACCCCCCAGAAGTAGCTGGCGGACGTCGGTAGGCCCATGCCGAAGGTAGCCAGGTCGGGGAACGTTGCTGTCTCGGCCATCGTCGTGGTGGCGAAGACAGGTCCGATCCCGGTCGGCTGCAGCAGGTAGGTCAGCACGCCTCCGGAGGTGTTCGCCACCGAGTAGACGGTAGAGCTGGTTATCCCGGTCGCGCCCTCTGCGGGGGAGATCGCCGTGGCTGGCTGCGGCAGGTCGAGGTCTACCGAGTCACCGGACATGTGCCCAGAGGACCATGCGATCGTGGAGCTGCTCGCATCAGGAGCCGTTGGCGAACCTGTGGCGAGGACCGTGAGTGGGGCGCCACTGAAGAACGGTGCGATCAACGTCTCCGTCGCTGAGTCCGACCCGCCCGTTCCCAGAGCGAAGGAGGCGAACTGACCGTAGTGAGTGACGAGCGACAGGTTGGCGATGTCGTATCCCGGAGGCACGGAGACGTCGACAGTGACGCTGGCCTGGCCGGAAGCGTCACTCAGGTTGACGTTCACCATCGCGTTGTCCGAGTCCGAGAGCAGCGTGGGCCCAGCGGTGCCCACAGCGACGATGGCGGTGGGTTTACCGCTGGCGTCCGCCTCGTAGACGTACGCTCTGACCCGTACGTTCAGGTCGTCGGGTTGCCACCAGGATGGGAATAGGTCGTAATCCGACTCGCCGACCCCCAGGTAGTCACAGGCCACCACGCTACCGTTGAGCCCCTCGAGACACACGGTCGCTCCGTGGTTCGCGGGGACCGGGATGAGCGAGGCGTGCGTCAGGGTGCCCGACACCGTGGCGCTGAGGTCCCCCGTCAGTCCGGAGATGATCGCGGAGATCGGCATGACCCGGGGCTCGGCAGCCGTCAGCCCTTCGAACCGATGGCCGACGGAGTTGGCCGTGTCCACGACCACAAGGTCGTAGGGCACCGTCATGTCACTGAGAGTGAAGCTGCCGTCCACCCCTGACACCACTGGAGCCTGCCCAGGCGAAGTGACAGTCAAGCCCGCCAGTGGCGCTCCCAAGGCATCGATCAGGGTGCCGTTGACCTCCAGGAGTCCTACGTTGACTTCGAGGGTACGCTGCGCGTTGAGGCCAGTACCGACGGCCTGGACCGTCAGCACGAACGACGTAGGCTCGGCGTCAGGATCGTGGGCGTCCGTACTGACAGTCATAGTGCTCTCCAGCGTCGACCCGGTCAGCGAGGAGGGGCTGAAGGTGACGGTCACCCAGTCCGGTGCCCCGTCGACCTGCAACGCTAGAGGAGCTGTCGCCTCCGAGGATCGCGTCGCCGTCACCTGGACCGTGCCGCTGCCGCCCAGGATCAGGTCCAGCGTGGCAGCGTCCAACTGGAGCGTCACCGACGCTCCCGGCCCGCCGCAAGCTGTGAGGACCGCGGCGAGGCCTACCGTCGTGATCCAGGTCAGGAGCCTGGCCGCGGAAACTGCTCTCGAGCTACCCGTATGCATGCTGCCTCCTTCGCACTGCTATTCCGTCGTGAAGGTCCTCGGATTGGCGATCTGGATCGACCCGGATGGTAGCGCCGGGCCGCCGGTGACCATCAGCTGGAGGTCGCCTATCGGGTACCAGCCCCCGTACGCCACGGCGTCCACGCTTGCCAGGTGCGTCGAGCCCAGGACCTGCCAACTGTAGTCCGCGACGGCTGGGAGCGGCATTCCGATAGTCGAGAGGTCCGGCAGCGTCGTCTCGTTCCCACTGGTCGTGACCAGGAAGGTGGTCGGTCCGCTGAAGAGGAAGGTAGGTGGCGTCCCCGATGGGTTGTCGACCCGGAACGTGGTCGACAGGTTGACGTCCGTAGCCGCGTTGGCGGGGGCAACCTGTGTCGCGGGCTCCGGCATCACCAGGTCGACGACGCCATCAGACAGCTCGGTCGTCTCCCAGGCGTACACCAGGGCCGCCGTGCTGCTGGCGGCGCCGACCAACGCGACCGACGCTCCCGGGTAGTCAGGCAAGACGGCCGTGAACGAGTCGGACGGTGTGCCCAGCGGGAACGCGACGGTGCTGTTCTCGCCGTATGCGTACAGGACCATCACGGTACCCAGCGGCATGCCAGGCGGTGGAGTGACGTCGAAATCGATCTCCACCGAGTTGGGCCCTTCCTCGAGCGCAACGTCGGCGAGGGCCACCATGCCGTCCGTGAGGTTGAGCGCCGTCTGTCCCTGGAACGGGTAGCCCGTCGCCTCGCCACCGGCGCCCATGTCGACGACCCACGCGCGGACGTGAACCTCGGCGGCCGTCCCTTCGAACCAGCCAGGGTTGACGGAGTACGCCGTTTCGCCCACGCCTACCGTGTCGCAGGTTCCGACGACGACCTTGTCGATCCCCTCGACGCACACGAACCCCAGCTGGTTGGCGCCCACGGGAGCCGAGAGGTCGCCGGACACGTTGGCGGAACTGGCCGAGCCGACCCCGTTCGTCGTCATCGGGGTCAGGTCGGTGGCGGTGAGGCCTTGGTAGACGTGCGCCCAGTCGTTCGCGACCTCGAGGACCACCAGGTCGTAGGGGATCACCACGTCGGGCACCTCGAACACGCCACCCGCATCCACAGCGACGGGAGTACTACCGTCAACCGAGACGCTTGCGCCGGTCACGGGCCTGTGGAAGATGTCGACGAGGGTGCCCCTCACTACCAGCAGGTCCACCTGGACCATGACCTCTTCGCTGGCCATGAGCCCGCCACCCACAGCCGTCACCGTTAGCGTGAACGACGTCGCTTGGATCGCGGGGTCCTCGCCGTCGGTGGTGATCGTCATGACGCTCTCGGAGTCGCCCCCGACGAGCGTGGCGGGAGCGAACGACACAGTGACCCAGTCGGGTGCGCCGGTGGCATCCAGCGTGACGTCGGCAGACGCCCCGCCGCCGCGGGTGATCGTCGCCTCGGTAGAGCCCGTGCCACCCGCGATCACTTGGATCGTCGTGTCGCCGAGCTGGAGCGTGAGCGTGGGGCTTGGCCCGCACGCGACCAGGAGCACGGCGCCCATCAGCGCCGGCATCATCAGCCGTAGCCTGCCCAAGTGGTAGACCGCGGGTCGTCCCATCAAGCCTCCTCGTGACCTACGTGTGACTTTCCGCGGTCACGCTAGAGGAACGCGCTCATGGGTCGTGGAGGCGTTCTGCACACGTAGGAAGAGCGGCGGCGCACTCATGAGACCGCCGGTCGCTGCTGTCTCGTTCACCTCGGCATAGTCCGGAGAGTGGAGGTGGCGTGGCGCAAGGCGGGCGGCGACCTCATCGGTTCGCCGCCCGCCTGACGATCTCTGAGCCGCTCTCCTAGGCCGGAGCGGCGCTGCTGGTCACTCGGTCGTGAAGCTTCTGCCCCCCGCCGCTGCCAATCCACCGTCTTCGGTCAGGCTGGCACCGCCGCTCAACATGTACTGAAGCTGAATTAGGTCGGCGACCCAACCCTCCTCCGCCAGGTCGTCTACCGTCGCGAGCTTGGGGGTCACGATCACCTGCCAGTCGAAGGACGCGGCGGCAGGGAGCGGGAGGCCGAAGCCGGAAAGGTCGGGGATGCTGGCCTGGTCGTCGTTGGTTGAGACCAGGATCGAGGTGTTCAGCTCGGAGAACAAGAAGGTGACGGCCGAACCCGAAGGGTTGTTCACGCGGAACTGCGTCGACGTGTCGACGCCGGTCGCGCCGTCGGCCGGCGCCAAGTAGGTCACCGCATTCGGCATCACGAGGTTCAGGTCGGCCGCGCCTACCTCGCCCACGGTCCAACCGTAGACCTGGCTCTCCGTGCCTTGTGCCAAGGCGACCAAAGCGGCTGTGGTGCCAGGAACGTCCGGAAGCGTGACGGAGTACATGTCGGACGGGACGGGGCCTGGGAAGTTGGCGCCGCCGTACTGTCCGTAGTTGTAGACGACCGCGGAGCCGCTCAAGGGCACGCCGGCCGGCGGGGTGATGGTGACGTCCAGGGTGGTGGCATCCGGTCCCGCGCCCAGGGCCACGTCGGCGAGCGCCGGCACACCATCGGAGATGTTGACGGCCGTCTGGCCCGCGGATGCGAAACCGGTGGTCTCGCCGTCGCCGTCCACATCGACGACCCAGGCCCTCACCCTGGCCGACGCCGTGGCTGCCCCGGTCCAGTTCACGGTGATCGAGTACGCCGTGTTCGTCGGGTCCACCTGGTCGCAGCCACCGATGATCTGGTGGTCGATCCCCTCCACGCAGACGACGCCCACCTGGTTGGCCCCCACGGGAGCGGAGAGGTCTCCCGAGACCGACGTGCCGTTCGGGGTGGCTCCGAAGTCGGTTATCGACATCAGCGTGAGGTCGGTCGTCGTCAGCCCTTCGTAGACGTGGGCCCAGCCTTCCACCGCATCGAACACGACGAGGTCGTAGGGGATCGCTACGTCCGGCCCCTCGAACTCCCCGTTGGCGTCGGAGACGACCGGCGTGTCGCCGTCGATCGCGACGCTGGCGCCGGCGACGGCCTCCCCGAGCGCGTTGGTGACCCGTCCGGTGACGGTGAGCAGCTGCGTCTCCACCGTGACCTCGTCGCTCGAGGTGAGGCCGGTCCCGACGGCCGTCACGGTCAGCGTGAAGCTGGTGGCCGCAGCCGCAGGGCCGTCGCCGTCGGTGCTGACCGTCATCGTGCTGGTGAGCGTGTCTCCGGACAACGTCGGCGGGGCGAACGCCACGCTCACCCAGTCGGGGGCGCCGTCGGCGTCCAGCGTCACGTCAGCCGTGGCGCCGCCCAGGCGGGTCAGCGCGACCTCGGTGCTCGCCGAGCCGCCCACTAGGATCTGTATGGTCGTGTCTCCCAGTTGGACGTTGATCGCTGGCGACGGTCCGCAGGCCGCCAGGAACAGCACTGCGAGAAGCGTTGGCGCGACCGACCGACGCAAGTGAGCCTTAGTGAGGTGTCGTGTCATGGAGCCTCCTGTGGCACTGCTCGAAATGTGCGCCCGGCGACATTAGGAGACGGGAGGCGCGTGGGCCATGGAGTACTCCACACGTACGAGGACCGGGCCCACTTCAGGGCAGTCGTCGCGTCCTGCCTCCGCAGCCGTGTGCTGCGCCGCGGCGCGAAGTCAGGACGACGGCTCCGCCTGACGGTCCGCTACCAGCTCTACCGCCGCCGCTATCGCCTGGTCCGTCGTCGGGAAGTCGTAGCGCCCGTTGCCGGTCACCTCGTCGTAGAGGCCCATGCGCTTGAGTACGGTGGCGGGTTGGGGCTGCAAGGCCGACAGCAGGAGCAGGCCGCCGCGGCGGGCGAGTCGTTCCCGCAGCGCCTGCAGCGCGGTCGCGCCGGTCGCGTCGAGGACCGGCACCTTGCGTAGCCTCAGCACGACGACGCGGATGTCCTTGTCCACCTTGAGCATCTGATCGATGAAGCGCTCGGCGGCGCCGAAGAAGATGGGGCCCTCGACGCGGAAGGCGACGACGTGGTCCTTCACGCGCTCGAGTTCGGACGCGTCCCGCTCCGTCATGAGCGGGGCGACGTCGGTGCCGGCGAGGTTCAGCGGGTCCACCTTGAAGACCGAGCTCATGCGCACGATGAAGAGGATCGCTGCCGCGACGAGGCCTACCTCGATCGCGAGGATCAGGTCGAAGAGCACCGTGATCACCAGCGTGAGCAACATGACGAAGGCGTCGGACTTTGTGCTGCGCAGGATGAGCACCGAGGCATGGTGCTCCACCATCCGCACCGCGACGACCATCAGGATCCCGCCGAGCACCGCCAGCGGAACGCGCGCGGCCAGCGGCGCGAGGAACAGCACGATGGCGAGGAGAGTAGCCGCATGGATCATCGCGGCCAGGCGCGTCTTGGCGCCTGACCTCACGTTGACGGCCGTGCGGGCGAGCGCGGCGGTGGACGGTATGCCGCCGAACACGCCCGCCACCATGTTGCCGATGCCCTGCCCGACCAGCTCCCTGTCCGGGTCGTGCTTGGCTCCCACCGTCATGCCGTCCGCCACTACCGCGCACAGCAGGCTCTCCAAGGCGGCCAGCACGGCGATGGCGAGGGCGGCCCTGAACAGGTCGACCAGCCCGTCCCCGGTGGGGAGAGCTGGAAGCGTCGGCAGTGGGAGGCTTCTGGGCAGTGTGCCGATGCGCGCCACGCCCTCGAGGGCGGGCAGCAAGGACATCAGGCTGACGGTCACGAGCGCCCCCATGCTGGCCGGTACCGCCGCGAGCGCACGGACCCGGCCCCACGCCAGCATCACGACCGCCGTCGTCGCGCCCAAGATCAAAGGCAGGTACGAAGGGGCCTCGAGCCATCTCTGGATGGTGCGTCCGGCCAGCAGGAGGATGCTCTCGGCCGGTTCCTGTTGCACGCCGAGGACCCCTGGCAACTGTTGCAGGAAGATGATGACCGCGATGCCGTTCGTGAAGCCTGTGACCACAGGCCACGGCATGAACCTGACGTAGCGCCCGATGCCCAGGAAGCCGAGGAGGACGAGGATCGACCCAGCAGCCAGGCCCAGTAGCGGCAGAGCACCTGGGCCGTGACTGGCTACTATGCCAAGGAGCACGGCCGTCATCGCCCCCGTGGGCCCGGTCACCTGGAACCGCGACCCGCCGAACAGCGCAGCCGCGAAGCCAGCCGTTATCGCCGTTACGACGCCCGCGGCGGCGCCGGCACCGGACGTGACGCCGAAACCGAGGGCCAGGGGCAACGCCACGAAGGCGACCGTGAGGCCGGCCAGGAGGTCGCTCCTGAAGTGCCTGAGATCGTAGTCACCGCGGCTCGGCAGGAACCGGCGCCAACTGGGCTGGCTGGCCTCCCGCACGGGCTGGACGCTCATAGGTCGTAGTCCACGACGACGGGTGCGTGGTCGGACAGCACCGGAGAGCGCAGTACCTCGAAGGCCGTCGCACGTTCCGCCGCGTCGGGCGTGGCGAGCTGGTAGTCCAGGCGCCACCCCACGTTGCGCTCCCTGGCGCCGGCTCGCAGCGTCCACCAGGTGTAGACCTCGGACTCGTCGCCTGCCAGGTTCCGCACCACGTCGACGAGCCCCACATCCAGCAGGTGCGAGAACCACTCGCGCTCCTCCGGCAGGAAGCCTGAGGTCTTCTGGTTCGAACGCCAGTTCTTCAGGTCGACCTGTCTGTGGGCGATGTTCATGTCGCCGCACACGACCAGGGGACGCCCCGAGGCGGCCAAGCCCCCAACGAACCCCAGGAAGTGGTCCAGGAACGCCATCTTCACGGCCTGCCGCGCCGGCCCCATCGTTCCGGACGGGACGTAGACGTTGAGCACGGAGACGCCTCCTACGTCGGTGACGAGCACGCGGCCCTCACTGTCGAACTCGGTGCGCCCGCTGCCCGCCGCTACCCGACTCGGCCGCGCGAGGGTAAGGGTGCCGACACCGCTGTAACCGGCCCTGGCCGCGGGGTGCCAGTTCTCATGGTAGGCGTTGCCGACGAGGCCGGAGGCCTGTTCAGGGCTGGCTCTGACCTCCTGAAGGCAGACGATGTCGGCCGAGACGTCGCCCAAGACGCCTCCCAACCCTCGGCGGGCGGCAGAGCGCAAGCCGTTGACGTTGAGGCTGACCACTCTCACGCGCCAGATACTCGCACTTCCGGCGGCCTGCCGCGCTGGGCTCGGCCGAAATGTGACATTCATCGTGCAGCACGCATGTCCCGTGTTAGCGTGAGGCGTGATCTTCAGGCGGGGCCGGACCGCGCCGCTCGAGTCGGCGCAGCAAGCGCTCGCTCAGGGCGAGTACGACCTGGCGTTGTCCATGCTGGAGACCGCGGCCCGCAAGGCCGCCCGGCAGGGACAGGGCCAGGCCTGGCTGCAGCTCGCCGCCCTCTACGCGCTCTACGGCGAAGACGGCATCGAGAACGGCATGCCGGCACTCAGGTCGGCCGTCTCGGCTGACGCCAGTCTCGCCACGCACCCGCTCTACCGCGCCCTGTTCTGGGAGTTCGCCGCGTACCGCGGCGGTTCGGTCGGCGACGTCAAGCGCGGTCTCAAGGACGTGGACGAGAGCAACCCGCTGGCAGCGTACCACGCGGCCTCTGCGCTGTTTGCCGTCGACGCTCCCAAGAGCGCCGGCCGCCGTCTGACGGAGGTGCGCGAGGCTCAACTACCCGTCTACCTGCGCTGGCGACGCTGGTCGCTGCTGGGCCAGTGCCAGGAGGCCATGGGCGAGTGGGAGGCTGCCGCCGAGGCTTTCACGTGCGCCGTCGAGGCAGCCCCGCCGGCCGAGCGCGAGCCGGAGCGGCTCAGCCTGGCAGGAGCGCTCGTCGAGCTGGGCCGTACCGAGGAGGCCGTGACGTGCCTGGGGGCGGTCGACGAGACACGTCTCAGGCCTGAGGAGATGGCGGTGCACCGCTACCTCCTGGGGCGTGCGCACCTCGAACTGGGCAACCCCAACAGGGCTCTGGAGCTCCTCACCGAGGCTCGGGCTGCTGGTCAGGAAGCAGAGGGTCACGGCGACCCCAGCTACAGCGTCACCTTCGCCACCGGTCAGGCGCTCTCTTCGTTGGGCCGCAACCGCGAGGCGTTGGCCGAGTTCGGCAGGGCACTGGAGCTGGCGCCGGCCGAGCACCGGGCCTACACGCAGCACGAAGCGGCCTACGCCATGATCGAGTGTGACGAGCTCGAGGGCGCAGAGGCCCTACTGTCCGAGGTGGTCAGCGACCCCAGCTACCCGCACAGGGGAGAGGCGCTGGCCGACCTTGCGGACGTCCGTCTGCGCAGCGGTGACTTCGGGGGCGCGCAGCTGGCGGCGGAGCAGGCGCTGGAGCTGGGCGCTTCGGCGGCGGCTTGCCTCACGCTCGGCAACATCGCCTACGAGTACTACCGGCTCGAGGACGCCTCCAGTTGGTTCGAGCAGGCGGTGGGATCGAGCCAAGCGGGTGACCCGTACTGGGTCTCTGCGCACCAGATGCTGGCCGACGTCTACGCCCAGATGGGCGACCAGTACGCGTCGCGGGTCCTCACTCACGCCAAAGCGGCGCTGGACCACACCGAGCCCTCCAGCGAGTGGTACCTGCCGCTCACGCAGTACCTCGCTCAGGCCCGCCAGTCCCTGGGCGGCCACGACCGCCTCCTCAACTGACAGCCGCGCCGGCTGCCTCGTGATCGGATCGCGTTTCAGGCTCGCGCCCGGCGCCCGTATGCCGCGACATCGCCGCGGGCACGGGCGGTGCCGGCCCGTGACGACCGGTCTACCCTGACGCCGTGGAGGGGCTCCTCATCGCCGAGCAGCTGCGCCGCCTCTCCGGCGGCTTCCCGTACACGCGCTCGAGCTGGTCGTTCCCGGACGAGCGCACCGCGGTGCTGCCCCTGGCCAGAGGCCTGACGATCGTGATCCGCACAGCGCGGCCGGCTCCCGGCCTCGAGGTGACGAGCTCGCCGGCTCCTCCCCGGGCGGGACCGCGGACCGCCTTCCAACGCCAGCTGGCGGCCAGAGCCGGCGGCGACCTCGAGGCCGCAGAGCAGCTCGCTCTCGACCGCGTGGTGCGGCTGAGCTTCGCGGCTTCCGGAGGCTTCGTGCCCGAGCCGCCGGTGACGCTCGTCGCCGAGCTCACAGGCAAGAACGCGAACCTGGTCCTGTTGGACGAACGCGACACGATCATCGGCGTCGAGAGGCCGGTGACGTCTGAGCACAACCGTTTCAGGCAGCTGCGGACCGGCCTGCGGTACGTCCCGCCCCCACCGTACGCGAAGCTCGATCCGCGCGCCGCGAGCCTCGAGGAGCTGCGTGCGACCTTGGACGGCAAGCGGTTGACGGACGTCAGGAACGTGGTCGACGGCATCGGCCCTCGGCTCCAGGCCGCGCTGGTGGCCGCGCTAAAGGACGAAGTCGGCGCCAGCGGCGACTCCCTCCTGGAGGCCCAGCTCCTCGACATCGTGGTGGCCGAACTGAGAGCGCTGGTCGAGCAGCCCGCGCGCTTCCTACATGCAACGGGCGTGAACGGCCGCGCCGGCGGACACGAGGAGCGGCCAGGAGCCCTCGCGAGACGGCCCCTCGAGAGGTCAGCCCAGCGCACCCTGACCGCGGCGTTGAGACTGGCCCGGCGCCGCGTCGCGGATGCCGAGAGGGCGCTCGCAGACGAGGACGCCGCCGCCCGCCTACGCGCCGAGGCTGACCTGCTCCTCGCCACCGGGAGCGCTTGGCGTCTGGAAGGATCGATCGCCACCTTGGAGGGCCTGGACGGTGAGGCCGTACGGCTGGAGGTAGATCCCAGCCGAGACGCCGCCGGCAACGCCCAGCTGCGCTACGACCGCGCCAGGCGCCGGGAGGCGCGTCGCGAGCGTGCCGCGGAGCAGCTGCCGGGCCTGCGGCGCGAGGTGACGCGGTTGGAGAGGCTGGTATCCGGAGCGGAAGCCATGACCGACGAACAGTTGGCGGCGCTGACCGGTGACCTGGGAGGCGCCGAGACTCGCCCGGATGCCCGTCGGCGCAGCGACGGCAGTGGCCGGGCGACTCCAGGGGTGCGGTTCACCGATCCGAGGGGCTTCGAGGTCGTGGTGGGCCGCAACGCCCGCGAGAACGACGCCGTGACCTTCCAGGTGGCGCGCTCACGCGATGTGTGGCTTCACGCCCAGGGCTACCGGGGTGCTCACGTCGTGATCCGTTCGGGCGGGGCGAGCGTGCCGTTCGAGACGGTTCTCTTCGCGGCCCGGCTGGCGGCGGGCTTCTCGGAGGCCCGGCATTCGAGCAACGTGCCCGTCGACTACACGGAACGAAAGAACGTGTGGCGCGTCAAGGGCGCTCCGCCCGGGACCGTGAACTTCACGCAGCAGAAGACCGTCTACGTCGACCCGGCGCGCGACGACGCCGCTGCCGAAGGCTCGTCTACGCTCGGCCCGCCGAACTGAACAGGCGCATCCGCTCGGCCACCACCGTCCGCATCTCCTGGCGCGCCGGTCCGAGGATCTTGCGCGGGTCGAACTCCTGCGGCGTCGTCCCCAGCGTCTCGCGCACGCTCGTCGTGAACGCCAGGCGCAGGTCCGTGTCCGTGTTGACCTTGGAGATGCCGTGCCGCACGGCTTTCTCGACGTCTTCCGGGTGGATGCCGACGGCCCCCTCCATCTGCCCACCGGTACGCGTGAAGCGGGAAACGAGCTCGTTGGGCACGCCCGAAGCGCCATGCAGCACCAGCGGCGCGGCCACGAGCCGGGAGATCGCCTGCAGCCGCTCATGGTCTATGAACGGCCGCCCCTTGCCCTTGTACGCGCCGTGCGAGGTGCCTATGGCCACCGCCAGGTAGTCGGCGCCGCTGCGCTCCATGAAGCGTGCCGCCTCCTCGGGCTTGGTGAGGGCAGCGTCCTCTGCGCTCACGTCCACGTGGTCCTCGATTCCGGCCAGACGCCCGATCTCCGCCTCCACCGTGACGCCGACGGCGTGGGCCGCGGCGACGACGCGGGCCGTCTCGCGCACGTTCGTCTCCTCGTCCTCGTGTGACATGTCGATCATCACGGACGTGAAGCCCCACCGCAGGGCCTTGATGCACGACTCGTAGGAAGAGCCATGGTCGAGATGGATGGCCACGGGCACCGTTGCCTGCGAAGCGAGGTGCTTGACCACCGAGACCAGTGCGTCACCGCCGAACGTCAGCGAACCCTCTGACAGCGAGACGATGACCGGGCTACGCGCGTCGTGCGCCGCGCCCAGGATGGCCTGGGTGACCTCCATGTCGTGCGTGTTGAAGGCGCCCACCGCGTAACCGTTCGCGCGGGCTGGCGCGAGCACGTCGAGCCCAGAGACGAGTCCCATGCAGGAAGTCTAGCCCCCGCCGCCGCCTCTGCTGGGGGCTGGCGGCGCCGCCCTGCCGCTGAGGTAGCCCGACAGCGCGGCGGCGGGCAGGCCGACCAGCAACGAGGCCGGCTCGGCAGGCTGGACCACGACGAG
>JBDZWC010000044.1:0-10510 GCA_040256005.1 Deinococcaceae bacterium
GGGGGAGCGGTCGCTCGCCCCGCGTCGGACGTGGCCGGCGATCAGTCGCCCGCGACCCTCACGACGAGGCGGCCGACTGTCCTCCCGGCCAGCACGTCCTCCAGGGCCGCGTCGAGGTCGTGCAGCGCGATCTCCGTGGTCACGGCAGCGAGCTGCCCGCCCTGGGAAGCCGCCGCGGCAGCCAGGTCATCCCAGGCCCTCTCGCGAGTGGCCAGCGCCGCGTGCTGCGAGTCAACGCCCATGAGCGCCACCCCGCGCAGGATGAACGGGAAGACAGTCGTCGGCAGGTCCGAGCCGCCCACCAGACCGCAGGCCGCGACGGCGCCTCCGACCGCCGTGCGTTTGAGAAGGTTGGCGAGCGTGGTTCCCCCGACCGTGTCCACCCCGCCTGCGAACTCCGCGCTGAGGAGCGGCCGCTTGGTGGGCTCTTCGAGCTCCTGTCTGGCGCTGACCCGCGCCGCGCCCAGGCTCGTCAGTAGCGCGGTCGAGCTGGGGGTGCCGGTACTCGCGACGACCTCGTAGCCGGCGTTCGCTCCGAGCCAGACCGCCAGGCTGCCTACCCCGCCGGAAGCGCCGGTCACGACCAGCGGCCCCAGCTCCGGCGTCACGCCCGCGTCCGCCAGGCGGTCCAGGGCCAGCGCGGCGGTCAGGCCGGCGGTACCGATGGCCATGGCGTCCCGCGCGCTCAGGTTGGGCGGGCGGCGCACCAGCCAGTCCCCCGGCACGCGGATGTATGTCGCGTAACCACCGGGGGTGTTCATGCCGAGGTCGAACCCGGTACAGATGACCTCGTCACCGGGGGCGAAGCGCCCGTCCGCTGAGCTTACGACCGTGCCGGCAGCGTCTATGCCGGGCGTGTGCGGGTACGACTTGGTGACACCGCGGTTCCCGCCTGCCGAGAGGGCGTCCTTGTAGTTGACCGACGAGTACCTGACCGCGACCGCGACGTCATGGGGCGGTAGCACCGCGGGCTCGACGGTCTCCACCCCGCGCCTCACCCGGTCTCCGTCCACATGCACCCGGAACGCCTCGAAGGCGTCCAGCTTCCGCTCTGTCATGGCGGTCATCGTATCTATTGCCTTTGTAGACTTACCGCCATGAAGCAGTCCCGCACACTGACGATCGCGACCGTGGTGGTCGTGGTGCTCATCCTCGCCGCCGCCATCCTGATCCCCCGCCTGACCGGCGGCAGCGCCCAGGCGGCCGGCGCCGACATCGACTACGCGTCTCAGCCGTACGTCGGCGACCCGGCGGCTCCGGTCAAGATGGCGATCTTCTTCGACTTCCTGTGCCCACACTGCGCGAACTTCGGCGAGACCGTCACTCCGGTGATCAAGCGCGAGTTCGTGGAGGACGGACAGGCGGCGATCTACTTCGTGAACTTCCCCGTCATCGCGCCGCAGGGCATGTCACGCACGCTGGCGATGGTCGGCGAGTGCGTGAACAGGCAGGGCAGCGACGGCTTCGGGATCCTCGAGCCGGTGTTCCTGAGGTCACAGGCGACGCTCAACAGCCCGCAGCGCGCCTACGAACTGGCGGCCGAGTTCGTGCCTGGCCTCGACCGCGCGGCGCTGCAGCAGTGCGTGGAGAGCAACGAGACCGCCAGCCTCGTCGACGACGACGTCCAACTCGCCAGGCGCCTCGGCGTGACGGGCACGCCCACCGTGTACGTCGACGGGCAGCGCGTGGCGAACCCCACGCTGGCCAACGTGCGCAACGCCATCGAGGACGCGCTGCCCTAAGGTGAGGCTGCCGCTGCTCTACCCAGCATGGTTGGTCGCGCTCGTGGCGACGTTGGGCAGCCTCTACTTCAGCGAGGTGAGGGGTTTCGTGCCCTGCACGCTGTGTTGGTACCAGCGGATCCTCATGTACCCGCTCGTACTGCTGCTCGGGGTCGCGACCTACCGACAGGACGAGCGCGGCTTCGCCTACGTGCTGCCGCTGTCGGTAGCGGGGATGTTCGTGTCCACGTACCACGTGCTCGAGCAGAACGTCCCCGGCTTCGGCGCGCCAGCCCTCTGCGCGGCCGGCGTGCCGTGTAGCGCCAAGTACATCAACTGGCTCGGCTTCATCTCCATACCGGTGTTGGCGCTCACGGCGTTCACGATCATCACGGTGCTGCTGTTCGTCAGTCGCGCCCGTGCTCGTCGTCTCGCGTGACGATGCCCGCCGCCCACATGCTCCAGACCCAGAAGCCCTTGGTAGGGCGGTAGGCGAGCGCGACGGCCACGACGCCGGTGCCTATCAGCACCCACTCCAAGCCCTGGTACAGCCCGTAGAGCGCCACCGTCACGGCGCCCACGACGATGATGGCGACGATGGCGATCGCGTAGGCGATGACCATCGCGCCCAGCCACGACCCGGCGTCGCGCTCGAACCTGACCCCGCAGCCGCGGCACGTCCGGTAGAGGCCCCAGAAGGACCTGAACATGGGCGTGCCGCAGTTGGGGCACAGGCCCCGGATGCCGCGCCACATGGCGCGACGGTCGGCCGGGCGGCCGTCGTACGGGTTCTCGGCTTCGGTCACACGGGTCTCCCGGGCGCGCCCGCCAGCCCCCGTGTCACGGGGTGGGCGCGGACCTCACCTCATCGAACCTCACGGGCGCTCGGAACCGTGTAGCGAAGCGTTCGCGGAACTCCTCCCAGTCCGCCTCGCTGCGCTCCCGCGCGTCGGTCTCGCACCACATGAGGAACGGGACCAGGAACGAGCGGGCGTAACGGACCTCCTCCCTGAAGATCCGACCGGAGAGGCCGCCCGCGTCCAGCAGCCCGGAGGACACGAAGCGCTCGAGAGCGGCGTCGACATCGTACGGCACGCGCCTGAACTCGGGCTGCCAGGCTCCGTCGCCGAGCTCGAGGATCAGGTAGTGAGCTCTCTGGTCGCCGTTGAACGGCGCGCCGACCGCGCCCGTGTTCATCACCCTGTAATGTCCCCAAGTCGTCAGGAACGGCCTATGGGTATGGGAGCCGACGAGGACGTCGGCCGGGTGAGCCTCGGTGATCTCGGAGATGGTCTCGGCAGAGAGCTCGGTGCCGTACCCCTCGCGGTAGTGCCGCGGACTGCCGTGCGAGATGAGCAGCCTGGGCGCACCTCGCGGCTCGACCCTGAGCGTCATCGGCAACGCCTCGATGTCGTCAAGGAACCCCTCGGGCTCCAACCTCTGAGCCGACCAACCCACTGTGCCCCAGAACGGGTCGTCGAACCACGGCTCGGAGCGATCGCCGCGGCGTCCGAACCACATCAGCATCAGGTCGTCGTGGTTGCCGAGAGTGGCGTTGCCCGACAGGCTGCCGCGCATCCGCTGGAAGACGGCCAAGGTGTCCGGACCCCGGTTCGCCAGGTCGCCGTTCACGATCAGGCGGTCCACGCCCTGTGTGGAGACGTCCTCGAGCACCGCCTCCAACGCGGGAAGGTTGCCGTGGACGTCGGCGATGATGGCGAGGCGCACGCTCACGGAGTGTAACCCCGGCCCTGCCGCCGGAAAGGCGTGCTCAGCCGCCCACCGCCGCGCGCATCACGGATACGGGCGGCTCGAGCCCCGTCCAGGCGCGCAGTGACTCGGCGCCTTGCCACACGAGCATCGCCAGACCGTCCAGCGTGCGCAGGCCGCGCTCCCTGGCGGCCGCTATCAGCGGCGTGACCCTCGGCTTGTACACCAGGTCGTACACGAGCGCGTCGCGCGGCAGGAGCGAGACGTCGACGTCGAGGGGCAGCGCCCGCTCCGCGGGGCCGCCCTCCATGCCCACGGTCGTGGCGTTGACGAGCAGGCCGGCGGCTGGCAGCACCGACGCGAGGTCCCGCGGGCCCAGGTGCGCGACGCTGGGACCCCCGCCCGCGAAGCTTCCCGCGAGCGCGGAGGCGGCGTCGGCGTCGCGCGCGGCCACCATCACCAGCGCTCCCAGCCGATGCAGGCCGTAGACGACGGCGCGCGCCGCGCCACCCGCGCCGATCACGAGGGCCACGGCTTCATGGTCGTGACCCGCCTCCTCGAGGGCCCTCAGGAACCCGGCCCCGTCCGTGTTGTCGCCTATCAGCCGGCCCTCACGCGGCAGCAGCGTGTTCACGGCGCCGATAGCCGCGGCCGCGTCGGTCACCTCGTCGAGGAGCGGCATGACCGCGCGCTTGTGCGGAGTCGTGACGTTCGCTCCCAGGAAGTCGGGGTCCGACCTGAAGAGCTCGACCTGCTGGGCGAGCTGCTCCGGGGGCACGTCCAGAGCCTCGTACGTCGCCGCCAACCCCAGCGCCCCGAAGGCGGCGCCGTGCATGGCCGGGCTCAGGGAGTGTCCGGCGGGGTGGGCGAGCAGGTACGCGCGCCCCGTGGGGCCCGCCACGGTCGTGGCCGCGCCTCAGGCCGCGGCGGTCGCGGCCAACGACCCTGCCGCGGTGCCGATCACGGCGAGGGCCCTGTCTACGTCCTCGTCGCTGACCTGGTGGTGTGTCACGAGGCGGCCCCTGTTCCTGCCCATGGCGTTGAAGAGCACGCCTTCGCGGGCGCAAGCCGACGCCAGGTCCGAGGCGGGATAGCCGTCGACGGAGAAGTAGACGATGTTCGTCTGTACCGTGGCCAGGTCGACGGTCACACCCGGGAGAGCAGCGATGCCCTCCGCCAAGCGCCGGGCGCGCGCGTGGTCGCCGGGCAGCCGGGCCGGACCCTCGCGCAAGGCGACCAGGCAGGCCGCCGCCAGGACCCCGGCCTGGCGCATGCCGCCCCCCAACAGCTTGCGGTAGCGGTGGGCCTCCGCGATGTGGTCGCGGGACCCCACCAGCACCGTTCCCACCGGCGCCCCCAACCCCTTGCTCAGGCACAGCGACGCCGTGTCGAAGCCGGTGCACACCGCGGCGATGTCCACGCCCAGCGCCGCGGCGGCGTTGAACGCCCTGGCGCCGTCAAGGTGGACCGGCAGGGAGCGCCTGCGAGCGACGGCCTGGACCTGTGCGACGGCATCGAGAGGGAGGACGGTGCCCCCGGCCGTGTTGTGGGTGTTCTCCAGCACCACCAGACCTGTGGGCGCCTGATGACCCGGCCCGTGGACGGCCGCTTCTACCTCCGCCGGGTCCGGCAGGCCACTCGGCGCCCTCACGAACCTGGGCAGCGCGCCCGAGATCACGGCCATGGAACCCGGCTCGTACTCGTAGACGTGCGCGCCGTCCGGCACGATGACCTCCTGACCGCGCCGCAGGTGCACGGCCAGCGCGATCTGGTTGCCCATCGTGCCCGAGGGCACGAACAGCGCAGCCTCGAAGCCGGCCATCTCGGCGACCGCGGCTTCCAGCCGGTTGACGGTGGGGTCCTCCCCGTAGACGTCGTCGCCCACCTCGGCCTCGGCCATCGCACGGCGCATCTCCGGCGTGGGCCTGGTGACCGTGTCGCTGCGGAGGTCCACCGCCCTCGAGGTCATGGGCGCACCCCGCTCTCCACCGGCCGGGGTGACGCGACCACGGCAACGCTCGAGGTCGCCTGCGCGGTCGGCGTTACCTCCTCGAGCCAGGCTCCGAACGCGGCCAAACCGTTCTCGTACATCTGCTCCCTGCGCTCCTTGCGCGAGACGCCCTTGCGCTTCGGCACCTCGGGCACCAGCCCCCAGTTGGCGTTCATCGGCTGGAAGCCCTCGGGGTTCGCCGACGACAGGTACCTGACGAGGCCACCGAGCATGCTCGCCGCTGGCGGCACCACCGGTTCCTGTCCGAGGACCGTCCGGGCCGCGTTCGTCCCGGCGAGCCAGCCTGTGGCCGACGACTCCAGATAGCCCTCGGTGCCGGCCAGGACGCCGGCGGTGAACAGGCGTGGCTCGTCGCGGAACGCGAGGGCGGGCGACAGGAGGGCGGGTGCGTTGAGGTAGGTGTTCCGGTGCATGACGCCGTAGCGGACGACCTCCGCGTTCTCGAGACCGGGGATCAGCCTGACGATCTCCTTCTGATCGCCCCACTTGAGCCCCGTCTGGAAGCCGACGAGCGACCACATCCGTCCCGCCGCGTCCTCCTGCCTGAGCTGCACCACGGCGTAGGGCCGGCGGCCAGTGCGCGGGTCCTCGAGGCCCACTGGCTTCATGGGCCCGAAGCGCGGCGTGTCGTAGCCGCGCCGCGCCAGTTCCTCGATGGGCATGCAGCCCTCGAAGAACTCGAGGTTCTCCCAATCGTGCGGGGTATGGCTCCTGGCGCTCTCCAGGGCCCTGTAGAACCGCTCGTACTGCTCCTCGTTTAGCGGCAGGTTGATGTAGTCGGCCTCCTGGCCGTAGCGGCCGGCCCGGTATGCGACGCTCATGTCGATGGTGTCGTACGTCACGATGGGGGCGGCCGCGTCATAGAAGCCCAGGAACGTATCGCCCACGATCTCCACCAGCGACCCCGCCAGCGCGTCGCTCGTCAGGGGGCCCGTCGCCAGCACGACGACGCCGCCTGGTACGTCTGTGACCTCTCCCGACCCCACGGTGATGCGCGGCTCCGCCCTCACCCTCGCGGTGACGGCCCGGCTGAACGCCTCCCTGTCCACAGCGAGCGCGCCACCGGCCGGCACCCGGTTCTGCAAGGCGGAGCCCATGACGACGCCACCGGCCAGCGTCATCTCCGCCTGCAGCAGGCCCTTGGCGTTGCTCCTGGCCTCGCCCCCGAAGCTGTTCGAGCACACCATCTCGGCGAAGTCGCCGGTCACGTGCGCCGGCGTGAGCTTCTCGGGCCGCATCTCGCGCAGCTCGACCTCTACGCCCAGGCGCGCCGCTGCCAGCGCCGCCTCGCTGCCGGCCATGCCGGCTCCGATCACGGTCACACGCCGTTCCGTTCGCGACATCCTCGCCAGCGTAGCACCGGGCCCCGCACGGTCCCGGCTAACCTGGGCCCATGAGTCTCGGTGCACCCACGAGCACGCTGGCGCGCCTCCTCGCGTTCACAGCGGCGATGGCGCTCGCCTCCGGAGCCCTCGCGCAGGCAGCGGTCGAGCGTCCGGCCGGTCCCACCTGGTACCTGGGCACGCTGAGCGCGTCGGAAGGCGAGTCGGACCCGGTCCAGGTCCACCTGACCCTCTACGACGACGGCTTCGCGTTCGCGCGGGTCCAGCTGCCGGCCCAGGGTGTCGAGCTGATCGGCCCCGGGCGCCTCAAGGACGGCGCCGACCTGCGGCTCCGGCTCTGGGAGCTGCAGCCCGGCGAAGACCCCTGGTGGGCCGCCGAGCTCGCCCACCTGGCGGCCACCTCACCCGACGCCGCGCCCGAGGACAGGCTGCGCGAGACGGTGGCGGTGCTCATGGCGACGCGCGACGTGGACTTCGCCGACGAGGGCCGGCGCCTGACCGGGACCTTCCGCTGGTCGACGGGCGAGCCCAGCGACCTGGTCGTCGAACGCGTCTCCACGTCCGTGCGGTGGGCCTTCGAGCAGGGGCGGATCTCCTCGAGCGCGGTGCTGCCCTACTTCGACGCGCGACCGGAGCTCAACCTCTGGTTCGAGGACAACGCGTTGCCCGCCTGGCGGTCGTTCGTGGCCGAGGGCCGCTCACTCGCCGCTGAAGGGGTCATCGGCTGGGGCTGGTACCGCGAGGAGAGGCTGCAGATCGCCGGCGGCGCGGGCGACCTCGTCAGCGTCCTATCCACCGTCGACACGTACACAGGTGGAGCGCACCCGAACTCGTTCCATCAGTCCTACCTGTTGCGTTCCGGTGGCGACGGCGTGGTGAACGTGCCGCTGGCGGACCTGTTCGGCGCGCGGAGCCGGTGGTTGCCGCGCCTCTCCGACCTCGTCCTGGACGGCCTACGCCGTCAGCAAGCGGCCTGGGTCGTAGACGGCCAGGTCGCGAGCCTCACCGAGGACGACCTCGCCGTGTTCACGCTCACGGCACGGGGCATCACGTTCCACTTCTCGCCCTACCTGATGGGGCCGTACGTGCAGGGGACGTTCAGGGTCACGCTGCCATACGAGGACGTCATGGACCTAGCGGCGCCGGACGGCCCGCTGACTACGTTCGCGGCCGGCACGCCGGTCCCTGGCTCCTTGGAGTGACCGGGGCTAGAGGAAAGAGCGCCGCCTCGGCCGCACCCCACGCAACACCGAGAACACGAGCGCAAGCACCAACAGCGACGCGCCCGCCAGCAGGACGATCATGTGGTTGCGCCACGCCAGGTCGATGAGCACCGCCGGCAGCACGGCCAACGCGTGTCTGACACCGTCCCAGAGCGCTGCGAACAGTCCCTGGACCTGTGCGCCGGCCGGCAGAGGCGCCTCGTCCGGGGCGAACCGGCGCAGCCGGTCGAACAGGAGGGCTCCCAACGCGGCGCCGAACAGGACCGCCAGGCCCACGTTGCCGACCCGCCACAGACCGCGCGAGAAGCCGACCAGAAGGACGAGAAGCAGTACGCCTAGCACGCCGGCGAACGCTGTCCAGCGCGTGTAGCGTGCCCTCGCCTCGGCGCTGAAGGCGTCGATGACGGGCGCGACTCCGCGAACCTTCTGGGCCTGCTCAGGACGCGTCAACTGGGCGGCAGCCAGGGCTCCACCGCCCTGGTACGCGCGCTCGGCCAGCGCCCTCATCACGGCGGCGTTGGCCTCCTCGTCGCTGAGCCCGGCCAGTTGAGACGCCGGCAGGAGCCCGCGCAGCGAGTCGGCGGCCTCCTCGGGCTGGCCGGCGAGGACCTGCGCGGCCTCGTCGAGCCGCGCCTGGATCTCCCCGCGGCGCCCCAACAGCAACGACTCGAGGAGCTCGTGCACCTCCGCCGTAGCAGCGTTCACGCCGGGATCCAGCCGGGCCGCCAGGTTCGAGTTGGTTATCACGGCGGCGGCCGCTGCCCTCCCCTGCTCCAGGACGAGGTCGGTGAGCTGGCCCACCACGGCCACGCCGATCTGCCTGTCGCTCATCGTCCGCAGCCTGTTGGGCGACTCGTACACGAAGACGCCTACCACGGGCTGAACCAGCTCGCCGGGGTTGGCAGCGGCCTGGGCCGGCCAGTCCGCCAGGCGCGAACCGTCATCGAGGCCGGAAGGCAGCAGCTCCGCCTCGAGCGCGGCCCGTACGAGCGAGTCGATCGGACCCTCAGCGGCCGCCGCCAACTGCGCGGAGAACTGCGGGTCGCTGACCGTGGCCAGCATCGCCTGCGTCCCGTCCGACGCCAACCGGCCCGCCAGGACACCGGCTATCCGGCTGATGCCTTGCTCGGCCGTGAAGGTGGGGATCTCGGTGGCATCGGCGTAGACGTCGACACCGGGCAGGAGAGGCAGCGGGTCGCCCGACTGGTAGGTGGTGCCCGAGCGCACCCCCAGCTCGGCCCCTGCCCCGGCCGGCTGGAGCGTCAGCTCCAGGACGCCGCGGATCACCGCCTGACCGCGCTCGGGCGCGGCCAGCTGCGCCTGCGTGAACAGCAAGGTGCCGACCATGACGGTGAGCGCGAGCAGCACACCGCTGGCCCACGTGATGTCGCGTTGCCACGCCGGTTGCCTGTCGGTTCGGTACATCCGAGACGGCCTCCTCGCGCCCGGAGCGGCGCGGTTGTCAGATTACCCCGCCTGCTTACCATGAGGCGGATGGCCCTCTCCGCGCGCCTCGCCATCTTCCCTGTCGCAGGCCCGTTCCACACCAGGTGGCCCCGCTACAACGTCGTTCACGTCAGGGACTCGGTACGGGCCTTCGCCCCGGACGTCATCGCCCTGACCCCGCTGGCACCAGGAGCGCTCGACGACCCGGGCTGGCAGGACACCCCCGAGCTGCCCTTGCCGCACACCGTCGTGCCGTGGGCGCGAGCGGAAGGGGTGCCTGTCGTGACAGTGGGCATCGCCCCCGGCGACCCTCAAGACCCCGGTCATCAGGGAGCGGAGGACGATCTGCGGCGCTATCTCGAGCTGTACGAGGACGGTCAGGCGCGGCTGAGACGAGTGGAGGCCGCGCTGGCGCCGGTGAGGGGCCTGCTGTCGCGCCCGCTCGACCTCGCTGCCGTGCAGACCGAACTCCTGCCGGCCATCGAGCGCCAGCAGCAGGTGCAGGCGCACGAGCTCGGCTCCGGGCCCGGCGACGAGTGGCGCGACGAGCGGGCAGCCCTGATAGCCAGCCGGTCTCTCGCTGCGCTCAGGACGAAGGCACTCATGCCCTCCCAGGGCGATACGCTCAGGCTCGCCATAGTCGCGGAGGTCGATCGGGTGCCGGCGCTGCGCCGCACCCTCGTGGGGGCCGCCGCGCAGGCCTCGGGGGTGACCGTTGAGATCGTCGATGCTCCGCCGGCCCAGGCCGGTGAAGAGGGCCGCGTGCGAGCGCTGCTCGACGCCGCGCTGTCGGGTCTCGGCGAGCCCGAGAGCCTGTTGCGCACCCTGTCGGGGATCGAGGAGCCGGAGGCGCGCTATCTCGAGGCGAACGTGCTGCTCGAGCACGGGCATCCGGCCGAGGCGCTCGAGCGCCTCGAAGCCCTCGTGGCTGGCGACTTCCAACACCCCTACTACCTACCGGGGTTCGTGCTCGCCCGACTGGGACAGTTACGAGACCTCGCAGCACGGCGTGAGGACGCCATGAGAAGCTATAGGGGAGTCATGGCCCTCTCCTTC
>JBDZWC010000044.1:10520-20662 GCA_040256005.1 Deinococcaceae bacterium
GGCATGCGCACCCCCTTCCGTCTGGAGGGCATGGCCACTTGAGATCGTGGTCGTTCTACATCGTGGCCGCCGCGGGGCTGGCCTCGATCGTGGCCACCTTCGCCGGGGCGGTCACCGTGGTGGGTCTGCCCCTGGCGGCCGCCACCGTCGTCGCGGCGATCGCGATGTCCCGCCCGAGGGGTTGGGCCTGGCGCTTCGCCCTGTTGGGATCCATCGCCTGGTTCAGCGAAGAGGTCGTCTGGGCCGTGAAGCGCCATCAGGGCGTCCTCGAGGCGACGTTCCCAACCGACGTCACCTACTTCGCCGGCGTCGTGCTGTGGTGCGCCGCTCTCCTGCTCATGCGCGGCAGGCGGCTGCGGACACGGCTGTGGCTGCTCATGGTGCCCGCGCTGGCGATCGTCGTGTGGATGCTGGCGGTCCAGAGCCGTACGTCGGTCGAGCTGCAGTTCCCGTACATCGACGCCCTGATGCTCGTCGTGGCTCTGCCCGCTCTGGAGCCCGCGTTGCGCGGCCGGGCGTCGGAGGGCCGAGTCCTCATAGTCCTGGCGTTCTTCATCCGGGCCGTGGGCTCGAGCGCGTTCGCCTGGCTGTACGACACGTCCGGCCTTGACGCAGGCGCCACGCTGGTCTGGATCCTCGCGTACGTGGCCCTGGCGCTGGGCGCCCGGTTGGAGCTGAGCGGGGAACCGGCGCAGCTGTTCGTGGCCACCGGCTCCGTCGTCGCCCTTCAGCTCGTCGCCGGCGCCATCGTCTACGCCGTCCTGCTCATCGGCGAGCCGCTCGAGGCGCGGTCGATCGGCGTCCTGCTGCTGCTGGGTTACTGCCAGCTGGTGGTGCTGCTCGTCATCGTCTACACGCAGCGCTTGAGATGGTCGAAGACGGACAGCGAGATGCGGGCCTGGAGCACCCTCGTGGCCGACCTAGGGACCGTGGAGTCCGACGCGGCGGACAGGCACACCAGCCTCGCCGGCTTCGTGAGGGCGGTCAGGGAGCGCATACCCACGCTGCGGGGGATGGTGGTGCACGAGAAGGACGACCTGCTGGTCGGGGAGGTGGGCAGCTACGCCTTCCCGCTCGTGGCCGGCGGCACCGAGGTGGGGCGCCTGTACTTCGATGGCCAGCCGCCGCAGCTCGACGTGCTCGATGCGGTCTCCCCCTTCCTGGCCGGACGCTTGAGGCAGTCGCAGCTCGCAGCGGAGTGGGTGGACCAGGCGCTCACCGACCCGTTGACAGGCATCCTCAACCGACGCGGGTTCGCGGTCAGAGCCGGGCGCTTGGCCGGCACCGCGCATGCCGATGCCTTGCCCGTGAGCGTCGTGATGTTCGACCTCGATCACTTCAAGCGCGTCAACGACTTCTACGGGCACGGCGTCGGCGACAACGCACTCAAGGCCCTCGCCAACGTGCTGAAGCGCAACCTGCGGCCGGACGACCTGGCCGTGCGCTGGGGCGGCGAGGAGTTCGTCGTGGTGCTCTGCGACGCGACGCCCGACGTGGCGGCAGAAGTCGTCAAGCGCGTGCGCTCGGAGCTGAGGGAGAAGAAGGTGCCTCCGATCGACTGGTCCCTGACGTTCTCGGCCGGCCTCGCCGGCGGCAAGCCGCCGTCCGGCCTGGCCGAGCTGGAGCGCTGGATAGACAGTGCCGACGCCGCCTTGCGTCGCGCGAAGGCTGCGGGCCGAGACCGCCTCGAGGTGGTCGCCTAGGCCAGCGGAGAACCCGCCTGGCTCACCGCGCTATCATCCACGGATGCGCGAGCTGCTCTACGACGCCGCGAAGCACTACCGGCACGGCAAGACGCTGGCCGAGCGCGGCGACGTCCGTGGCGCCATGCAGGCCTACCGAGACGCCCTCAAGGACCTCCATGCCGTCAAACCGCAGCGCATGCGCGACGTCCTGCTGGCGCAGGTCTACCTCTCGCGCTACGTGATCGGGCGCGAGGTCGACCACCGCCGCGCGGACAGCGACCTGCGTACCGGCTACTCCTACGCGCGCACCACCCACGAGCCCCACGTCAGGCTCATGGCAGAGGAGCTGTGGCGCGAGCGCCTAGGTGGGGACGGCCCGGCGCCGGGCCGCGACGGCTGACCGCCCCCTGGCTCTCGAGCCCCTGGCATCGGCACCTGCGATCCCCCGCCCTGGGGCCGGACCGCCGGAAGCCGCCTCCCCGGGGCCCTCACGTCCCTGGCGTTAGCATGACGGCCATGGAACCAAGCGTCTCCCTGGCGGCCGCCCTGGGCCAACGATCTGCGTACCTGGCGACACTCGAGGGGCTGGTGAGGCTCGAGAGCCCGACACGGGACAAGGCGTCAGTGGACGCGCTGGCCGACCACCTGCAAGACCTGCTGACAGCGCGCGGCTGGGACGTGAAGCGCCACGGCAGGGAGGGCATCGGCGATGTCCTGGAGGCGCGCCTAGACGGTAGCAACGGCCCCGGCACGCTGCTGTTGACCCACATGGACACCGTGTGGCCCTTGGGAACGCTCGAGCGCATGCCCGTGAAGGACGACGGCGAGCGCTTCTGGGGACCGGGGACCGTGGACATGAAGGCCGGTATCGCGACCGCGATCCACGCCGTCGACCTGCTGCGCGCGACCGGGGTGCAGCCGGCGGGCCCGGTGACTTTGCTCGTGACCAGCGACGAGGAGGTCGGCAGCGCCGGATCGAGGGAGCTCATCGAGGAGCTGGCGACGGGCCACGACCGCGTGTTGGTCCTGGAGCCGGCCCGAGACGACGGCGCGCTGAAGATCGGTCGCAAGGGCGTGGGAGGTTACACCGTCACCTTCACGGGCAAGAGCGCCCACGCCGGCAACGACCCGGCCGGCGGAGCCAGCGCCTTGCGGGAGATGGCGCATTTCCTGCTGTTCGTCGAGGACCTGGCCGACGAGGTCGCGGGCACGACCGTCAACTTGACGACGGCGCACGGCGGCATCGCCTCGAACGTCATCGCCGAGGAGGCGGTGTGCACTGTGGACCTGCGCGTGCTCAAGGCAGGGGAGGCCGAGAGGGTGGACCATGCCGTGCGCAGTTACCAGCCGCGCGACCGCCGTGTGAAGGTCCGCATCGAGGGCGGCCTCAACCGCCCGCCTTTGGAGACGACGCCGGTCAACCAGGCGCTGTTCGAGGTGGCGCGGGCGGCCGGCCGCGCCCTGGGCTTGGACCTCACCGGCGCGATCGTGGGCGGGGGCTCCGACGGGAACTTCACGTCGGCGTTGGGCGTACCCACCCTCGATGGCCTCGGTTCCGTGGGCGGCGGTGCGCACGCGCGTGACGAGCACGTGCACGTGGAGAGGACTCTGGGCCACGTCGCCCTGGTGGCCGCCCTGCTGGCCGGCAGCGGAAGCTGAGCAGCTCACTCGTGTCGGTCTCGGGACGGCGCGCAGCCGTCACGACGTACCTGGTGGTGGCGGTGTGCGGCGCGCTGGCGACGCTGTCCTTGCCTCCCACGGGCTGGTGGCCGTTGGCCCTGCTGCTCGGCGGCCTCTACGCTGCCGTCGCCAACGCCAGGTCACGCGGCCGCGCGTTCCGTCTCGGGTTCTGGTTCGGGCTCCCCTTCTTCGCCATCTACCTGGCCTGGTTGCCGACGTCGCTGGGCGACCTGCTGGGCCCGGCGTTCTGGGCGATCCATCCCTTGCTGGTCCTGGCGCTGGCCTGCATCTGGGGGCTCACGACGTTGGTGCCGTGGGCCGTCGCCGGCGGCGGCGGTCGCCGCACGCTGTGGCTCCTCCCGGTGGCCTGGGTAGCCGTCGAGTGGGCCAGGACGCAGGGCTACTTCGCTTTCCCCTGGGGCACGCTCGGCTACGCCTGGTTGGACACGCCCATCGGCCAGTTCGCGAGCTACGTCGGCGTGTACGGGCTGAGCCTGTTCGTGACCGCGCTGGCAGCGTTGCTGGCGTTGCCCTTGGTATCTCCTCGCACCGGGTCGGGGAGCACGACGGCGCGCCTACTACTGGCGCCCGCCGCGGCGCTGCTCCTGCTCGCGGTGGCATGGGAGCGCGGGGGAGCCACGTTGGACAGGGTCGACGCCAGGCTCGAGGCCCCCACCAGGCTGGCGTTGCTCGTACAGGGCGACGTGGACGCCTTCGGCCGGGCGCAGGGCGCGGCCGCCGACCTGCGGACCCATGTGGAGCTGACGCGGGACGCGGTGACGGAGGCCAGGTCGAACGGCGCGCCGCCGTACGACCTGATCGTGTGGCCCGAGGGCGCAGTCATCGGGTACCAGTTGGACGGCGCCGCCGCCCGGCCGCTCTACGAGGAGATCACCGCGCCCGCACCAGTCGCGGCGTTCATCGTCGGCGGACGCAGGTACGAGGGAAGGAGGTCCTACAACAGCCTTTACTCCCTGCAGGACGGGGAGCTGGTGGGCCGCTACGACAAGCACTACTTGGTCCCCTTCGGCGAGCGCTGGCCCTTCCACGAGTCTCTCTCCTGGCTCTACGACGGCATCTTCGGGCTCATGGGCCTGCCTCCGCTGCTCAGCACGTCGGCCGGCGCGCCGCCCGCGCCGCTGGCCACGGGACTGGGCCCCGTCGCGGCCTTCGTCTGCTACGAATCGGTCTTCCCGCAGGTGCAGCGGCGCCAGGTAGCGGAGGGAGCGCGTCTGCTCGTCCTGGGGACCAACGACGCCTGGTTCGCACGCGGGGCGGGGGCCGAGCAGCACTTCGACATGGGTCGGATGCGCGCGATCGAGACGAGACGCTGGCTGCTCAGGGCCGGCAACGACGGCGTCACGGCCTCGGTGGACCCGCTCGGCCGAACGGTCGCCCGGCTCGAGCGGGGCGTGCGAGGCACGCTCACCGCACCTTTCGGTCTCTCCAGCGCGCTCACGCCGTGGGTCCGCTACGGGCACCTCACGCCTTGGCTCCTCGGTGGCTACCTACTGCTGGTAAGCGCGGTGCTCCAGCCGCTCAGGCCCAGTCAGCGAGCGAGGGTAGCCGAGCGCCTCAGGCGGCGCTAACATGGCCGCTTCATGAACGTCGTGATCGTCGGTGGCGGTGAGATCGGAACGCTGATCGCCGCAGAGCTGCACGAGGAGCACGGCGTCACGATCCTGGACGTCGACGCCGACAGGGAGCGAGGGTTCGAGACCCTCGACGTGCGTTTCATACGGGGTTCGGGCACCGATCCCGACGACCTCAAGGCCGCCGGCGTCGAAGGTGCCGACGCCTTCATCGCCTGCACCTCGAACGACGACGTCAACGTCCTGTCCTGCCTCGCCGCCAAAGGTCTGGGCGCCGGCGACACCCTGGCCTTCGTGACCAGGCAGCGTTACATAGACGCGTTCAAGGCCAAGGGAGCGTTCCAGTCGGTGGGCCTGCTGATCGACAAGGTCCTCTGGCCGCAGCGCATCCTGGCGCACCAGATCGCGGACATCGTGCGCGTGCCGCGGGCCGTGGACAGCGCGCGCTTCTGGCGGGGCCGAGTGACGATGCTCGAGTACCTGATGGAGGTGGGCGACCCGTTCCTGGAGACGGCGCTGGTGGACCTCAAGCTTCCGGACGGTGTCCTACTCGTCGGCCGGATCCGCGGCGAGGAGTTCGAGATACCCACGGGCGGCACGGTGCTGGCTGTGGGTGACAGGGTCGTCTTCCTCGGGGGTACTACCGAGATGCGCGAGGTCAGACGGCGCTTCGCCCCGCGGCGCCGGTCGCTCAACGTCGCGATCGTCGGCGGGGGGAACGTGGGCTTCATGGTCGCCGAGGCGCTCGCCTACGACCGAGCCAACATCACGATCGTGGAAGCCGACGAGGAGCGCTGTCAGAAGCTGGCACAGTGGCTGCCTCATGCGCTGGTACTGAAGGGCGACGGCACCGACATCGAGCTGCTGCAGCAGGAGCGTGTCGGCGACGCGGACGTCATGGTGGCGGTGACGGACGACGACGGCAGCAACCTCCTGGTGTCGCTGCTGGCGAAGCAGCTGGGGATCCCCAAGGTGGTCACAAGAGTGGGCAGGGCCCGCAACCGGCGGCTGTTCAGCCGGGTCGGGATCGACTCGCCGCTGACGCCCCGCGCCGCCGCCGTGCAGGAGGTCCTCAACTGGCTCAAGGTCGACCAGGTAGACCACATCGCGAGCATCGACGACCGGGCCGAGATCATGGAGGTCTACTACCCCGATGACGCCGACTCGGGGCCCCTGGCCGAGCTCGAGACGGCCGACGACATCCTCATAGCGGCCATCGAACGGGACACGAACGTCATCATCCCCCGGGGGAACACGGTGCTAAAGCCCGGCGACCACCTGCTCGTCGTCACGGTGAGGGACAACGTGGAGAAGGTGGAGGAGTGGCTGGAGCAGCGGCGCGAAGCCGCGAGGGCGCACGCGGGGGCGTCGTGACCGGCAGGGGACGCTTCGCCCCGTTCGTGCTGGGCAGCGTGCTCCTGTTCCTGGGCGGTGTGGCGGGGATCTTCGCCGTCTACGCGGCGATCGTCGGGGAGCCGCTGGCAGGGTTCATCGCCTACCTCAGCGTGTGCCTGCCGCTCGGCCTCCTGCTGCGCTGGGCCGGCCGCGCGGACGTGGACCCGGGCAGGCGCGAAGCGATCGCGACGGTCCTGCTGACCTGGTTCCTGGTGCCCATCATCGGCGCCCTCCCGTACATGGTCACAGTTCAGCTGCCGTTCGCCCAGGCGGTGTTCGAGTCGACCAGCGGCTTCACGGCCACGGGCGCGACGGTACTCGAGTTCTTCGAGACGCTCCCGCGCTCTCTCCTGTTGTGGCGGGCGATCACGCAGTGGTTCGGTGGCATCGGCATCATCGTCCTGTTCGTCGCCGTGTTCCCGCAGCTGTCCATCGCCGGGCGCCAGATGTTCTTCACCGAGCTGCCCGGCGTGACCGACGAACGAGTCACGCCCCGCCTGCGGTTCACCGCCGTGGCCGTCCTGTCCGTCTACTCCGGCCTCACGATCCTGTGCACGGCCGCCTTCGCCCTGCGCGGCATTCCTTTCTCCGAGGCGCTCGGGCACGCGTTCGCGACGGTATCTGCCGGCGGGTTCGCGATGCACGGCGACGGCCTGACCCGCTTCAACGACGCGGGCATCGAGTGGATCGCGGTGTGTTTCATGGTGGTCGCCGGTTTGAGCATGCCGCTACTGTGGCGCACCGTGACGGGCAGGTTCCTGCTGCCCCTCCGGGACACCGAGGTGCGGGTCTACCTGGGGGTCATGGCCCTGGCCAGCGTCGTCCTGGTGGCCGTCACGTGGGGTGAGGCGCAGACCGGGACCATCAGGAAGGCGGTCTTCCACGCGGTGAGCATCATGACCACGACGGGGTTCGCCACCAGCGACTACGTGACATGGGGCGAGCCCGCTCAGGCGGTGCTGCTGATGTTGATGCTGGTGGGCGGGAGCGCGGGCTCCGCCAGCGGCGGGGTGAAGGTCATCCGCTGGTTGATCATCGCCAAGAACACCGTCAGGGAGGTGCGCCGCGTGCTGCACCCCAGAGCGGTGCTGCCGGTCAGGGTGGGGCGAGCCGTCGTGCCGGAGGAAGTCCTACGGGCTGTGGCCGCGTTCATCACGCTCTACGTGGCCCTCTTCGCGTTCTCCACGGTGTCGCTCGTGATGCTGGGGACCCCGTTCGTGGAGGCGCTGACCAGCTCGATCGCCTGCATAGGCAACGTGGGACCGGGGCTGGGAGCCGTGGGACCGTACGACTCCTACGCTCAGATGCACCCCGCTGGCCAACTGATCCTGTCGTTCGTGATGTTCGCCGGCAGGCTCGAGGTCGTGACTGTCTTCGTGATCTTCACGCCGGCGTGGTGGCGCCTGCCGCGCAAGAGCCCGTTCAGGTCGTGGCGTAGCGGCGGAGGCGCCGCCGCCCACGATCGCGCGCGCCTGGGCAGCGGCGAACGGTGACCTCCCGACACGACCCTACCTTCACTCTCGCCCGAGCATTTACACTCACTGCAGTCTCGTAAGGACGGTCCCTGCGCACGCGGCGGAGCGGCTTCGGCCAGGCTCGCCTGTCCATAGGACCACCTGCACGGTGCGGCAGGCACCGCTTCGCCAACGACAGGAGCCGGACCTGAGACCTGGAGGACGGATGGGAAGAAACTGGTTCAGAGCCACTCTCCTGGCGGGCGTGATCGCCCTGATCGTGGTCGCTTGCGGCGGCCCACCACCCCCACCCCCGCCCTCCGGGCTGTTCGGCGATGACGAGCTCGCCGCGGCCACGGAGCTCTCCGTCACAGACCTCACGACGTTGCAATCGAACCGGTCGATCGACCTGCGGCCCGGCGCCCCAGCCAGCCGGCGGAGTGCCGTCAGCGGCGCCAGCGTGTTGCCCCAACAGCAAGGCGAGGACGCCCCAGCCAAGGTGGCGACCGTCGAGCAGTACGCAGACGGCGACGGCACCGAGTACAGGGTCGTGCTCTTCGAGGACGGCGAGCCCCCGGCTGACGGCGAAGTGGTCTTCCTCGGCACCACGCCGATCGAATCCGCCGCCACCGACACCGAGGGCGGCATCATGCTGGTCTCGGCGGGCTCGGACGCCGCTGGTTACGACGTGTACGTCTTCGACATAGCGGGCGTGCTCGGCGACGCCGAGACCGTCTACCGCCTCCCGGACACCTCCGACGAGGAGACCGACGTCTCCATGTCGCTCGACGGCACCGTGTGGGGACACCACAGCACCGACGACGAGGGCCTCGGGTCCGCCATCCTCTACTACGTCGACAGCGGTCAGGTGTTCAGGGACTTCTTCGAGATCGCTCTCAGTAACGTCCGCTACGACATGAAGGACCCGTCCGTCGCGGGCGACGGCGGGAGCCTCGTCTTCGTCTTCGACACGATCCCCCTCGACGGCTCCGAGCGCATCATCCAGTTCTTCACGGCTGACGGCGGCGCCGTCCTCTGGGCGGGCGACGCGCTGGCGACGAGCGCGCTGCGTGATCCGAGCCTCTCGATCGACGGCTCCATCCTCGTCTTCGAGGAGATCTACGAGGGCGACGAGTACGTCTCCTGGTACGACACGTTCAACGACGTGCTCGAGGACGTCGTCGTCAACGACGACGCGGACCTGGTCGAACACCTCCACGTCTCGGGCGGGGCCGACGTCGTCGTCTACTCGCTCGAAGGCGTGCCGACCCGCGCGGCCCTCACGTTCACGGAAGAGGGCATCTCCGTAGACACGGTGGAGATCCCGACGAGCGCGGACGGCGCCCTAGTCAGCGCGCCCTACATCGCTCGCATGCCGCCGCCGCCACCACCGCCACCGCCAGGGACCGACGTCTACGAGGGCACGACCGTGGGCGGGCCGCTGTGGGATCGCCCCGACGAAGGCGAGACCACCGTAGGACCCATGCCGTACCACGCCCACGAGTTCACCGCTGAGACCGCGGGCGTCTACGACATCCAGAGCGAGCAGGATTACGACGGCTTCCTGCTGCTGTACCAGGCACCGTTCGACCCCGAGGCACCCTTCGACAACCTCCTGGCGGCCAACGACGACGACCCGGGCACCGGGTTCTCGCGCATCAAGATGTTCCTCGAGGCGGGCGACTACGTCGTCGTCACGACGTCGTGTGGCGCCGAAGACAGCCCCGTCTGTGGCGACTTCGCCGGTAACTTCACGAACATGATCATCCCGCCCCAGGAGCTGCCCGAGGACGCTGCACCACGTATCGACATCTTCAGCGTCGACCTCAGCGTGGCCGAGACGGGCGAGGAGATCGAGGCGACCTGGTACGTCGCGAGCCCGCTCCCCATCACCTGCTCCATCGCTTGGGGCGACGGCGACGTGGAACCCGTGACGTGCGAGGGTGAGGTCATCGGTTCGGCGACCCACTCGTACGCGACCGAAGGGCCGATGGTCGTCGAGTTCACGGCGACCAACGACAACGGCAGCACCGTGGCCAAGGCGTTCCCGACGATCCACAACGACGACCCTGGCAGCTTCGACATCGTCGTGGTGTTCGCCAACGACCTGCTGACCGAGACGCAGATGGCCGCGTTCGAGAACGCGGCGGCGCGCTGGGCCGAGGTCATCACCGCCGACCTCCCGGCCGCCCAGCCGGGCGACGTGCCGGCCGACTTCTCGTGCTTCGGCGAGCCGCCCTTCAACGGGGCGATCGATGACCTGGTGATCAGCGCGGCCGGTCAGATCATCGACGGGCCCAGCGGCGTGCTCGCGAGAGCGGGCCCGTGCCTGTCCC
>JBDZWC010000045.1:0-20561 GCA_040256005.1 Deinococcaceae bacterium
TTGCAGACCGGCTTCGAACGCGAAGCCCTGGAGTGGATCGGGCGGGACGGCCAGCCGGGGTTGGCCGACGTCACCCGCCAGGGGCCGTTCGGGCAGGCCTACACGCACGGCGACGAGGGCAGCCCGACCGTGGCCGGGGCGGGAGCGAAGGCGCCCATGGAGTTCCCTCACATCGAGAAGCCGGTCCTGCTGCCCGGCGGCAAGTACGCGCAGGTGGTCATCGAGGCGCTAGCGGGTGTGCGACCCAGCTTGGGAGCCGACGTCGACGTGGACGTCGAAGCGCGTGAGCTACCCATCGGCCTGGCGCTGTCCAACCTTCTGCTTCGAGGCGAGGACCACGCGCTCGAGAGCGGGCCTGCCTGACCGTGGGGGGCACGCCGTTCGGGACCGAGCCATACGTGCGGGACGTGGGCGCGTCGCCAGACGGCCTCGCGATGAGCTTGGCTCCTGCCCCCGCCGTTCTGTGCCTCGACGTGGGCGGCAGCAGCGTGAAGAGCGGCGTCGTGCTCGCGACCGGCGAGGTCACCGCGGGACCGTTCGGGACGGAGCTGGACACCACCGGTCCGGCCGGGCCCATCGTCGCCGTCCTCGCCTTGTCCCTGGAGCGCCTGGTGCAGCTGGTCGAAGGCCGCGAGGTGCGCGGCATCGGTGTCTCCATGCCCGGTCCCACCGACTACGAGAGAGGCGTGCCCCTGCTGAGGGGACTCGGCAAGTTCGAGTCCATCTACGGGCTCGACCTGGCGGCAGAGATCGTTAGGCGCGCGCCGGCGCTTACAGACCTCCCATGGCGCTGGCTCAACGACGCGCAGGCGTTCGCGCTGGGTGAGCTGCGTTTCGGAGCGGCGCAGGGTGCGACGCGCGCCATGTTCCTCACGCTCGGAACCGGTTGCGGTTCGGCGTTCGCGGTCGGTGGCGACATCGTCACCTACGGACCGGGGGTCCCGGAGGGCGGCTTCGTCTACCCGCTGCGCCATGGGGACGGCACGATCGACGAGCTCCTCTCGGCTCGCGGCGTGCTCCGCATGTGGCGGGAGGCCGCGGCGGAGCTCGGAGTGGACCCGGAGACCGTCTTGACAGCCCGCGACGTGGGGTCGCGCGCTCAGGCGGGCGAGGCGCTGGCGCTGGAGGCGTTCGTCCGGTTCGGTCGACTGCTGTCCGCCGCGCTGGAGCCGGTGTTCGCCGCGTTCCGTCCGGAGGTGGTGGTGCTGGGCGGCAAGGTGAGCGAGAGCCTTCCGTTCTTCGGGCCAGCCGCTGTGGCAGCCGGAGCGCCGCCTCTGGCGCTCGCCGAAGCGCCAGAGTCGGCCGCGTTGCGAGGTGCGGCCGTGCACCTGCTCGAGGAGGCGGGGTAGGGTGGAGTTTCGGCCCCGCCGACCGCTGCCCCATGGAGCCGCCCCGGGAGCGCTAGGGGCGCCCGCCCTGGAGATGAGATGAGGTTCGCGTTGACGCCGCTCTTGCTGTTGTCCTTGTCCGCTGGTGGTGCCGGGCTGACCCAAGGATCGGACGGGACCTGCCGGGTGGCGGAGACGTTGCCACCGCCCGAGAGCGGCCGACCGGCCGCAGAGATGAACGCCCTCTTCGACGTGCGCGGTCCCGGCTGGACCGGGGCTGACAGTACCTACTCGGTGCCGCTGCCCGACGGCCGCACCGTCTGGCTGTTCTCCGACACGTTCCTGGGCGTCGTTGACGACCGCGGCGGCCGCAACCGGTTCTCGCCCCTGGTGAACAACACGCTGGTGGTACAGGACGGTGAGCACCTCACGACGCTTCACGGCGGTGACCCCACGCTGCCGGCGTCCTTCTTCCCTTCGCCTACCGGCGGTAAGGACGACTGGTACTGGGTCTACGACGGCGCCGTCGAGAGCGGTCCGGAAGGCGACAAGCTGAGGGTCTTCCTGCTGCACTTCAGCCGCTCCGGGGCGGGCCAGTTCGGGTTCCAGTGGCGCGGCAACGCCTTGGCGACGCTCTCGCTTCCGGACCTGACCCTGGAGTCCATCACGCCCGTGACGGGTCAAGGCGGAGTCAGCTGGGGCGCCGCCCTGCTGGAGACCGGCGAGCACACGTACGTCTACGGCACCGAGGACCTGGGCAACGACAAGTACATGCACCTGGCACGAGCGGCCCGGGACGGCCTCACCGGGCCCTGGGAGTTCTGGGACGGCAGCGGTTGGAGCGACGACCCGGCCGAGAGCGCGAGGCTGCTCCACGGCATCGCCAACGAGTACAGCGTTACCGCTCACGCCGGCGGCTACGTCCTCGTGACGATGGACACCCGCACCAGCTTCAGCCCGGACCTGGTCGCGTACACCGCTTGCGATCCCCAGGGGCCATGGGAGAACCGGAGGCTGCTCTACCGGACGCCCGAGTCCGGCCAGGGCGACCTGATCACGTACAACGCGCACGCTCACCCCCAGCTAGCCGACGAGCGCGGCTGGGTCGTGAGCTACAACGTCAACAGTCGCACCTTCGGCGACCTGTTCCTCGACGCCACCATCTACCGGCCCCGCTTCATCCGCGTACCCTTCGAGGAGGTCCCGAACAAGGAATGACGCAGTACGCCGATCCGCTGCTCCGCCCCGCTGGGGTCTTCGATCCCCAGCCCGTCTTCCCGGTCGAGCCGGGCAAGATCAGCCGCGATCTGAACGCGTTGGCGCGCCTGTTGGCCGGGCAGCGGGTGGTCGCGATCGATGGCTACGTCGGCATCCTGTGGGACGAGCTGCGGGAGGTCCTCGACGAGCGGTTCGTGGCCGAGGGCGTAGAAGTGAGCTGGTTCGACGTGCGCGAAGCACTGTTGCCGGGCGCGCAGGTCGAAGCGTACGTCGAGCCCTTCCTGGGCGGCGACGATCCCGTCTTCGGCACTCGGTGCCCCGGTCGCCTGGAGGACCTATTCGACCCAGCCAAGCTTGCGGCCATGCGGCCGGCAGAGGACGGGGTCGCGGTCATCTACGGGTCCGGCGCGGCACTGGCAGGGTGGGAGGCTTTCCTGGCCTACGTCGACCTACCCAAGGACACGATTCAGGAGCGGGCGAAGGCGGGACTCGTAGCCAACTTGGGCCGAACCGCGCCGGAGGACGCCAAGGCCATGTACAAGCGGTTCTACTTCGTCGACTGGCCGCTGCTCAACCGCCACAAGCAGGACCTGTTGCCTCGCATGAACCTGGTGCTGGACGGGCAGGAGCCACGCCGGCCCAGCTTCATGCCGGGTGACGAACTGCGGGCCGCGCTGCACAGGATGGGTCGCAGTTACTTCCGCACCCGGCCCTGGTTCACACCGGGTCCGTGGGGAGGTCACTGGCTCGAGGAGATCGTGCCCGGGCTGCCGGACGACGCCCCGAACTACGCTTGGTCGTTCGAGATGATCGCCCCCGAGGCCGGCCTCACGCTGGCGAGCGGGGACGACCTCCTGGAGGTCTCGTTCGACACGCTCATGTTCCATGACGCCGCGGGCGTGCTGGGGGAGCACGTGGCGCGGTTCGGTACCGACTTCCCGATCCGCTTCGACTACCTGGACACGATGGGCGGCGGGAACCTCTCCGTGCAGGTGCACCCGTCGCCGGCGTACATCCGGGAGAACTTCGGGGAGCCGTTCACCCAGGACGAGACCTACTACTTGGTGGACTGCACCCCCGGCGCCAAGGTGTACCTCGGCTTCCAGGCAGGCGTGGACCCGAGCGAGTTCAGGCGGGAATTGGAGCAGAGCGCCCGCGACGCCAGCACCCTGGATATCGAGAGGTACGTGCGCAGCGTACCCGCGGAGCGTCACGGCTTCTACCTGATCCCGCACGGCACCGTGCACTGCTCGGGCAGCGACAACATGGTGCTGGAGATAAGCGCGACGCCCTACATCTTCACGTTCAAGCTCTACGACTGGTTGCGCCTCGACCTGGAAGGCAAGCCGAGGCCTCTGAACATCGAGCGGGGCTTCGAGAACCTCGACTTCTCACGGCAGGGCGAGGTCGTGGAGGCGGAGCTCGTCTCCAGGCCGCGTGTGATAGGTCGAGGCGACGGCTGGCAGCTCGTTCACCTGCCCACCCACAGGCACCACTTCTACGACGTTCATCGGGTCGAGCTCTCTGGTCGCGCCCAGCTTGCGACTGACGGCTCGCCCCACGTGCTGAACGTCGTCGAGGGCGGTCCGGTCCGCCTCGTCACACCCGGCGGCGAGGCGGTGTTCAGCTTCGCGGAGACGTTCGTGATCCCCGCGGCCACCGGCAGCTACGAACTGGTGAACGAGGGCCAGGTGGAGGCGAAGGTGGTCAAGGCGTTCCTCAAGCCCTCCGCGGACGCTCCCCACGCAAGCGCCAGCGAGACCGGCGCCGGGCCGCGCCGGTGACCACGGGATCGCGTTCGGGCTTCGTGCCGGTTGAGGGCACCGACGTCCATTACGAGGTCTCGGGTGGCGGGCCCCCTGCGCTGCTGGTTCACGGCGCCTTCGGCTCCACCCGTCAGTTCGCTGGGTTGTTGCCGGCGGTAACGCGCACGCACACAGCGATACGCGTCGACCTGCAGGGCCACGGCCGCACCGCGGACCGCGACGAGCCGTTCAGCTACGAGCGCTTCGCCGACGACTGCGCGGCGGTGCTCGATCACCTGGGGGCCGGCCCGGCGGCCGTCGTGGGCTACTCGATGGGGGGCGGCACGGCGCTGCAGCTCGCCTTTGGGCACCCGCGGCTCGTCGCCAGGCTCGCCGTGTTCAGCGCACCTTTCCGTCACGACGGCTGGCACGCCGACGTCCTCGCCAACTTCCGCGCGACCGGGTCACACCAGTGGCCGGCCGTGAAGGAGAGCCCCCTGTACCGCGACCATGCCGAGGTCGCCCCCAGGCCGGAGGACTTCCCTGCGTTGCTGGACAAGCTCGGCGGGCTCCTCGGTCACCACGAGTACGACTGGACCGACCAGGTTGGCGCGCTGGAATTGCCCGTCCTCATCGCCCTGGGCGATGGCGACAGCCTGTCGCCCGGCCACGCGGCGGAGATGTTCGCCCTGCTTGGGGGAGGTCAGCGCGACGGCGGCCTCGAGGGCGAGGGGCTGTCGCGCTCTCGGCTCGCCGTGCTGCCGCGCACGACGCATTACGACCTGCTGGCTTCCCCGCTGCTGGAGAGGGTGCTGGTCGGGTTCCTGGCTGGCTAGGCGTCGCACGAGAGCCGATGTAGCTTGTGGTGCGACCGAGAAGGAGCATCACCACGCTCGCGCCGGTGGCGCGAGCGCGCCATCCGATCTGACGTAGGAGAGGCGAAACCGGAGAAGTATGGGCGACCTACTGCTCGGCATCGACATCGGGACCTACAGCAGCAAGGGCGTGTTGGTCTCGCCGGAGGGGCGGATCCTGCGGCAGGCGAGCAAGCCCCACGGCGTCTCACTGCCGGCGCCCGGGTGGGTGGAACAGGACGCCAACGAGGTCTGGTGGGGCGACACGGTCGCCCTCTGCCGTGAGCTGTTGCCCGGAGCCCCGTACACGGGCGCAGACGTCGCTGCGGTAGCGGTCAGCGCGATCGGACCGTGCCTGCTGCCGATGGACGGGAGGGACCAGCCTCTGCGTCCGGGGATCCTCTACGGAGTCGACACCAGGGCGACTGCCGAGGTCGCTTGGTTGGAGGAGAAGTGGGGCAGCGAGGCCATCTTCGGACACGCCGGGATGAACCTCAGCAGCCAGGCCGTGGGGCCCAAGATCCGTTGGCTCCGAGCCAACGAGCCAGAGACCTGGGACCGCACCGCGTGGCTGGGCACGGCCACGAGCTTCCTCGTCAACCGCCTGACGGGTGAGCGGGTCATAGACCACCACACCGCCAGTCACTACATGCCGCTGTACGACCGTGCTGCGGCGGCGTGGACCGACGGGTTCGCTGAGGGTCTCGTCGGTAGCGAGCGGCTGCCTCGGCTCGGTTGGAGCGACGAGATCGCCGGAACGGTGACGCCGCAGGCGGCCGCAGAGACCGGGCTGAGTATCGGCACGCCGGTCACCATGGGTGCCGTCGACGCGTTGAGCGAGGCCGTCAGTGTGGGCGTGACGGCCCCTGGCGATCTGATGGTCATGTACGGCAGCACCGCGTTCTTCCTCCTGGTCACGGACGGCTTCCGCCCGTCCGCGACCGGCTGGACCACGCCCGGGGCGTTCCGTGACCAGCATCTGCTGGCGGCCGGCATGGCCACGAGCGGAGCGCTCACCCGCTGGTTCGTCGACGAACTGGTACTGGGCTCGAAGGACTCCGGACCCGAGGTGGAGGCCGCCTACGAGAGGCTGTTCCAGGAGGCGGCAGCCGTGCCTGCGGGCGCGGACGGGCTCGTGATGCTGCCCTACTTCAGCGGGGAGCGCACGCCCATCAACGACCCCGCCGCCCGCGGCGTCATCGTCGGTCTGACCCTCCGCCATGGTCGTAGCCACCTCTTCCGAGCGGCCTTGGAGGGCGTCGCCTACGGCGTACGAGACAACCTTCAGGAGCTTGCTGACGCGGGCGGCCGCCCGCAGCGAGTCGTCGCGGTGGGCGGTGGAACACGAGGCGACACCTGGGTCCAGGTCGTCAGCGACGTCGCCGACGTCGTGCAGCTTGTCCCAGAGACGACGATCGGCGCGAGTTTCGGCGACGCGTACTTGGCGGGGGTCGCGACCGGCTCCCACGGTTGGTCCGACCTGCCCGGGTGGGTGGGTGAATACCGCCAGGTAGTGCCGACCCGACAGGCGCGGGCCACCTATGATCGCGGGTTCCGGTTGTTCAAGGAGCTCTACGCCACGACCAAGGGCGTGGTGCACGAACTGGCGGAGTGAGCAGCGGCACCTGCCATCACAGGGCCGTGTAGCCCCCGTCCACCACCAGCACACTGCCTGTCACGAAGCTGCTCGCGTCCGAAGCCAGGAACAAGGCGCAGTTGGCCACTTCCTCCGGCTCGCCCAGCCTGCCAAGCGGAGTACCCTGCAGCCAGCGACCGCCCCACTCCGGGTTCGAACGCCCGCGCATCGTCAGCTCGGTGGCGATGTAGCCGGGGGCCAGGGCGTTCACTCTGACCCCGAAAGGCGCCCACTCGACGGCCAGCGACCTCGCGAGGTGCGCGGCGGCGGCCTTGCTGGCGTTATACGAGGCCTGAGCCTGCGGGGTGTTGACGATGATGCCCGACATCGACGCCGTCACGACGACCGAACCGCGACGCCTGTCGACCATCCGACGTCCGAACTCGACGCATGTGTAGAACGCGCCGTTCAGGTTGACGTCGACGACTTCGCGCCACGACTCGGGGCTCGTTTCCAGGGCGGGTTCGTTCCTGACGATCCCCGCGTTCGCGGCGAGGACGTCAACCGGGCCGTACTCGGACTCGATCCGGGCTGCCGTGGACGCGACCGCCTGGGGATCGGTGACGTCCAGTGGTACGGCCCAAGCCCGCGCGCCGCGCTCAGCCAGGTCCTGGGCGGAGCGTTCGGCGGTCGTTGCGTCGCGATCCGCGAGCACGACCTCGGCGCCTGCGTCTGCGAACGCCCGCGCCATCGCCAGGCCTATGCCCCTCGCGCCACCGGTGACTACCGCCCTGCGTCCTTCCAACCCGAACGAAGACATGCGGACACCTCCTGGCCCCGAAGCCACCTTGAAAAGATTTGACAGAACGTAGCCCTGTGCTGAATATTAGTTTACAAGCAAACAGGAGGTGGAGGCATGGCTCAGCGTCCGAGACGTACGTTCGTGGCCGGTATGGTCGTCATGGTAGCGGTCCTGCTGTCGACGGTTCACGCCCAGACGGTCATCAGCTTCGCCCGTCTAAGCAGTCAGGCGCACAACGCTTACCTGGAGCCTCTCATCGCCGCCTTCGAGGCTGCGAACCCGGACGTCGTCATCGAGAACGTCGAGTCCGCGGGCGACGGCTACGAGGGCCTCGCCCAGACCGCCCTCCTGGGGTTGGCGGCCGGCACGCCGCCCGACCTCGTCCAGGTCGGCTTCACGCTGCTGCCTACGCTCGTCGCATCGGGGGGTCCGATGGCCCTCGACCCGTTCATGGAGGCGTCGGGCTTCGACAAGTCCAGCCTGATGCCAGGGATGCTCGAGCTGGGCCAGTTGGGCGGTAGCAACTACATCATGCCCATCGGCGTCAGCACGCCTGTCATGTACTACAACCTCGACCTGTTCCGGGCCGCCGGTCTCGATCCGGAGTCGCCACCCACCACCTGGGACGAGGCGCGCGAGGCCGCCCAGGCGTTGGTCGACGCCGGCTACCAGGGCATCCTGTGGGGCTGGAGCATCACGGGCAACTGGCTCTTCCAGACGATGCTGGAGAGCGCCGGGGGCCGTATGGGCATGGACACGGACGCCGGTCACGTGGCCACTTTCAACGACGAGGCCGGCGAGCAGGTGCTCTCGTACCTCCAGGGCCTGGCGCAAGACGGCCTCATGCCCGTCACCGAGGCCACCGTGCAGACCTTCGCCTCTGGTCAGCTGGGCATGCTCGTCGACTCCAGCTTCCAGAGGGTCAACACGCCACGACAGGTGAACGCCGAGGTCAGGCTCGCGCCCGTACCCATCCCGGCAGGCGGCGAGACGAGACTGCCCGCCGGCGGCAACGGCGTGATGATGTTCTCGCGCGACCCGGCGAAGCAGGAGGCCGCGTGGCGCTTCCTCGAGTTCCTCGCCGGGCCCGAGGCTGGCCGCATCGTCGCGGAGAACACCGGCTACACGCCCGGTAACGCGGCGCTACTGGAGACGCTCGCTCAGGAGAACGCCAGCGATCCCGACTACGTCCTCGTGCTGCAGCAGGTCGCCAACGTAGTGCCGTGGCATGCCTGGCCCAGCAACAACGGCACGCGCATCTCCCAGGTGATCAAGGACATGCAGCTCGAGGTGCTGCTCGGCCGGGCCACGCCGAGCGAGGCGCTCGAGAGAGCTGCGGCGGAGACCAACCAGCTGCTCGCGGAGTGATGGTCCAAGGCCTGACCCAGCAGGAGACTATCGGGGCGTCCGCCAGCCGGCGGACGCCCCGGCTCCGCTGGCTCGGGCCCTATCTGCTGCTGCTACCGGCCTTCGCTTTCATCGCGGTGTTCGTGTTCTGGCCGGTCATCTACTCGGTCTACCTGAGCCTCCAGGACTGGCGGCTCGGGTTCGGCTCGAGCCGCTTCGTGGGCGTGCGCAACTACGTCCGGCTGTTCTCAGCGCCGGACTTCCTCAACGCGCTAAGGGTCACGGTCGGCTACACGCTGGTCACGAGCTGCGGCAGCATCGTACTGGGGCTGGCGCTGGCGCTGGCGATCCAGCACGTCAGGCGGCTGGGCTCGGCGTGGCAAGCTCTCTTCTTCCTCCCCGTGGCGTCGACGATGGCCGCCATGGCTGTCGTGTTCCGCTTCATGTTCGACACCCACATCGGCGTGATCAACGCGGTGCTGACACGTATCGGTCTGGACCGGGTGGACTGGCTCAACGGCGACCTGACCGCCTTCGCGGCCGTCGTCGTGGTGGGCATCTGGAGCAGCGCCGGCTACGCGATGGTGCTGTTCCTGGCGGGCCTGACGACCATCCCGGAGAATCTGCACGAAGCCGCAGCGCTCGACGGCGCCTCATCTTGGCAGCAGCTGCGCTTCATCACCCTGCCGCTGCTGACGCCGACGACGATCTTCGTCGTCGTCATACTCACGCTGCGCTCGCTCGAGAGCTTCGATAACGTCAAGGTCCTCACCGATGGCGGGCCGCTGGGTGCGACGCAGGTGCTCTCGCACCTGCTCTACATAGAGGGGTTCCGGTACTTCAACACCGGCTACGCATCGGCGCTGGCGACTGTCTTCTTCGTCATGCTCCTGGTGGTCGCTATCGTTCAGATGCGCGCAGAACGATGGGTGCACTACGAATGACGGGGCACCCATGAGGCGCAGGTACCCCTTGAGCAAGGTCTGGGCCTGGGTGTTCCTGAGCGTCGCCGGGCTGATCACCGTGTTCCCGTTCCTGTGGATGCTGAGCGCCTCGGTCATGCAGCCGCACGAGATCTTCCGGCCGGGCGTCAACCTCGTCTCGGAACAGCCCACGCTCGCCAACTACGCCACCGCTCTCACCAAGGCGCCGCTTCTGAGGTTCCTCGGCAACGGGGTGATCGTCACCGTGGCTATCGCCGTTCTGCAGCTAGCCGTGATCGTCCCGGCGGGCTACGCCTTCGCGCGACTCCGGTTCAGAGGCCACCGCTTCCTGTTCCTGCTCGTGCTGGCCGCGTTAGCCGTGCCGGCGTACGTACGTGCCATCCCCAACTTCCTCGCCCTGTCGTCGTGGGGGCTCATCAACACCTACCCGGCTCTGGTCCTCCCGTTCATCGGCTCGGCGTTCGGCGTCTTCCTCATGCGCCAGTTCTTCAGGCAGTTGCCGGGTGAGCTCATAGATGCCGCCCGGCTCGACGGCTGCAACACCGGCCAGCTCATCTGGCATGTGCTGTTGCCGCTCACGCGGCCCGCCTTGGCGGCGTTCGCGGTGTTCAGCGTGGTCTCGCACTGGAACGACTTCTTCTGGCCGCTGGTCGTCATCCGCACCACGCGCATGTACACGCCGCCGGCGGGCATCGCCTTCTTCGCCAGCGCCGACGGAGGGGAGAACTGGGGGGTCATCATGGCCGCGGGGGTGATCGTCATCACGCCACTCGTACTCTTCTTCCTTCTGGCGCGGCGCCAGTTCGTGGCCTCGCTGGCGCAGTCGGCGGTGAAGGGGTGAGCGCGCTGCCCGACGGGGCCGGCCCGGGTCCGACGGCGACGTTGGCTGCGCTCAGGGGTCTGCTCCCTAGCCTCACCGAGGCGGAAGCCTCGGTGGCGCGAACGGTGCTCCGGGACCCTTCGGGCAGCGCCAAGGCTCCGATCGGTCACCTTGCCCGTTCGGCCGGGGTCTCCACCGCCACGGTCGTGCGCATGGCCAGGGCGTTGGGGTTCACGGGCTACCGGGACTTCCGGACGGCCCTCATCGCGGACGTCAGCCGCGACCGCAACCCCGTCATGCGCGACGTGGAGCCGGGCGATTCGGCGATCGACGTGGCCCGCAAGGTCTTCATGGCCGACATCGACGCCATCGCGTCCACCCTGGAGTTGCTCGACGAGAGGGCTTTCGAGCGGGCGGTCTCTTTGCTGGCTGACGCGGAGCGCATCGAGGCGTACGGCATCGGCTCGAGCGCCCCCGTCGCCGTGGACGCCTACTACCGGCTGCTCCGCCTGGGGCTGAAGGTCGGTGTCGCCACCGACTCGCACATGCAGGCCGTGAGCGCATCGCTTTTGACGGGGGCTGACGTAGCGCTCGTGTTCAGCCATACCGGCCGAACGTCCGAGACCCTCACCACCACACGCATCGCCCGCGAGGCCGGCGCCAAGATCGTGGCGGTCACGTCGTTCCTCGACTCGCCGCTGGCTGGTCAGGTGGACGCGCTGCTGGTGACCGCCACGGCCGAGAGCGCCTACCGGGTCGAAGCCATGGCCAGCCGCATCGCGCACCTCTCGATCGTCGACGCCCTGTACGTGGCGCTCGCCAACCGCATGGGCGACCGCGCCGCGGAGGTGTTGGAGCGGAGCAGTCAGATCATCGAAGAGAAGAGGACGCCCCCACGCAACCCATGACCGAAGCCCTCGAGCTCCTACTGATCAGCGACGTTCACCACGGACCCTCCTTCGAGGCCAAAGCGGGTCCGCAAGCACTCACCGTCCTGAAGGCCGTGCTGCAACAGCTCGAGCGCGAGCCCGCGACGCTGCTCATCGACCTTGGCGATCGCATCAACAACGTGAGCCCCGAGCTGGACGAGAAGTACATGGCCGAGGTGGCAGCGGCGTTCAACACGTCCTCGAAGGAACGTCATCACGTCCTCGGCAACCACGACGTCAAGCTGCTGAGCCCCACTGACAACGCCCGGATCCTACGCAGCCCCATGGGCAACAGAGCGCTGCGCCGGCGGGAATGGACGCTCATCCTGTGGAGCCCGCCTCCGACCTACAGGAACGACGGCTGCATCGTGCCTCGCGAAGACATCTCCTGGCTCAGCCGGACGTTGGAGGAACTGGAAGGACCCGCAGCTCTCTTCACCCATGTCCCGCTGGGCGGCGGCAGCATGCGCGGCAACTACTACTTCGAGGGGCAACCCGCGGCCGGCGCGACGTACCAGGACCTGGCGGGCCTGCAGGAGCTGCTGCTTGGCAACGACCACCTCAAGGTGGCCGTGGCGGGCCACGTCCATTGGAACAGCGTCAACGTGATCGACGGTGTCCCTTTCCTGACCGTGCAGTCCTTAAGCGAGCTTGCGACCACCGCGCCGTCGCCCGCCGGTGCATGGGCCCGCCTGAAGCTTGGGGCGACCACCGTCAACCTGGACGTGCAGGGCCGCGACAGGTTCCAGGTCACTCTCCCTCTCAGGGAGACGGGGCGGCATTGGTTGAGGCGGCCGGGCATGCCGCCATGGCACCAGCGCAAGCCCATGGCTTCCCCGGCCGAGGCCAAGGGAGTGATCCTCGACCTGGACGGCGTGATCTACCGAGGTGAGGAGCTCTTGCCGGACGCAGTGGAGTTCGTCACGGAGCTGAAGTCGCGCGGCATCGGGATCGTGGCCGTCAGCAACCATTCCGGGGCGTCCACCACCGATCTGGCAGCTCGGCTGAGGCGCATGGGCGTGCCGCTGGAGGAGCGCGAGGTCGTCTCGTCGATCGACGCCACGCTGGCCTACCTCCAAGAGAGGTATACGCCTGGCACCACGGCGCTGGTCCTCGGGAGCGCGGCGCTGGAAGCGGCGATCCGAGGTGCCGGCTTCACCGCGTCGTCCGACCCGGCGCTGGTGGTCGTCGGCTACCAGGAACAACGCGATGAGCACCAACTCGCGGCGGCAGCGGCGGCCGTGGCTGGGGGTGCGGTCCTCATCGGCACCAACGCCGATACCTGGTTGCCCTCGTCCAACGGGAGGCGTCGTCCGGAGACAGGTCCTTACCTGACGATGGTGGCGGCGATGGGCGGGAGACAGCCCTTCGCCGTGCTGGGGAAGCCGAACCAGTACATCGGCCTGATGGCGCTCCAGCGCCTGGGTTGCTCCGCGGACCAGGTGATGGTGGTAGGCGACACGCTGGCCACCGACATAGGCCTGGCCAAATCGATCGGCTCGGCCAGTGCCCTTGTGCTCACGGGCAACACCAGGACGACCGACGTACTGGTCCCTCGCCCCGACTTCGTGTTCACCGACCTGGCCGAGCTACTCGCAGCCATGGCCGGCGCGCCGGGAGTCAGCGCCCCAGCGGCGAGCACCCCTCCCACGAGCCAGGGGGACTAGCCGGACCGTACCGTCAGGCCGCAGGGTCGGCGGGGGTCGCCACCGGCCGACCCACCGACAGCTCGTCCACCAGGTCGGCCATCGAGTCCCGGTACACCGAGTCGGCCTGCACGCCAAGTCCGTCGCCCAGCGCCGTGAAGAAGAGTCGCGCCGCCACGGCCGATGCCACGTCGAAGATCTCCGTGTCGGTCAAGCCCGCCGCTCGCAGTTCGTCGATGTCAGCGGCGGTCACGGTGTGGGGCGCTTCAGCGACCTTGGCTGCGTAGGCCACGATCGCCTTCTCCACCTCGTCGAGGGGTGCCGATGTCAGGTCGCTGGCCATGGCCCGGAGTTCCTCCGCGCTGGAGCCCAACTTGAGCAGCCTCTCGCTGTGCGCCACGGTGCAGTAGGTGGACCGCCGACGCACGGCGGCGGCCAGAGTGGCAAGCTCGTAGCGCCGCGGATCCATGGCTTGCCAGATCGTGGAGTTGAGCGACACCCAAGCGTCGTACAGCGCCGGCCTGTGACTGAAGGCCTTCGCGTAGTTCGGCACGTAGCCGAGCCTCCTCCTGGCTCGTTCGTAGGTCTCCGCAACGGGGCCTTCCGCTTGGTCTTCTCGGACGGTCTCGATGTAAGACAAGGGCCACCTACCTCTCTTGGTAGGCAGATTAGCGGCGGCGGGGGCCCCGTTGCTAAAGGGCCCGTCGCCGCCGCGCGATCGGATGTGCCCGGCGCTCAGAAGATGAGCAGCCAGACGACGGTCACGGCGTCGCTCCCCACGTTCCCTTCGCTGTCGGTCACGGTGAGTCGTACCTCGACCGACCACGTGCCTTCCTGGTTGAAGGCATAGGTCGAGTTGGGCGTCCACATGACGGTGGGATCGTTGGTTCCCACCGGGAAGGCCGTATCGCTTCCCAACTTGACGGTCCACTGGTAGGTGAGGGGGAGGTCGTTCTCGGGGTCGCTCACCGTCGCCGACAGGGTCAGCGGCTGGTCGATGGGCGGCGCCGGTTCGGGGTGGTCCGACGGGCTGGTGATCTGCACGTTCGGAGGCAGGTTGGGCGGTGGCTCGACGACGTTGACCGAGACCGTGTCGGTGCCGGTGGCGCCGCGGCCGTCGGTGCCTGTCAACGTGAGGGTGCGAGCGCCGTTGGTCGGGAAGGTCACCTGGACCTCACAGCCGGTGGTGGGGAAGTCCGCGTCGCCTGGCACGCTGGAGGTCCACACGAGGTCCTCACACTCGAGCTCGCCGCCAGGTTCGTTGACGTCGTCGCCGCTGCCGCGCAACACGACGCCGGCTCCCCTGAACACCTCAGCTCCGTCCGTCGGCGCAGTGATCTGCACGGTGGGTGGGTCGTTCACGACGTCGATGGTGATGCTGGCCTGGCTGCTCGCCCCGCCCTTGTCGGTGGCGGTGGCCGTTATGGTCCTCACGCCCAGGGTCGTGAACGTGTGCTCGACCTGCGTACCGGAACCCAGGTTGCCGTCCACGTTCGAGTTCCAGGTGACGGTGCAGCACGGGAAGGCGTCCTCGATGTCGAAGACGGTGGCAGTGAACGTGAGCGGCACGTCCACCGGGACGTCCCCGCTGCTCGGCGAGAGGGTGATGGAGGGCGGCACGTTCCCGAGTACGTCGAGCACAGCGGCCAAGGCGTTCAGGTGACGCTTCACCCGGGAGTCCGCGTTGGGGTGGGCGGTGGACATCATCCTGTCTTCGACGTCGTCGGCGCTCTGTCCCGGGTCGGCGGCCCAGATGAGCGCGGCCACGCCAGCGGCGAACGGTGAGGAGAAGCTCGTGCCGTTGATGACGTGCGCGAAGTTGCTCGTCTGGTCCGGATCCGGCCCCATCCAGAACGTGAACGGCGCGAAGATGTCCACCTGCTCCCCGCCGTAGTTGGAGTTCTCGGCCTTCTCCGTCTTGTCGACAGCCATGCCGCCGACGCAGATGACGCCGCCGTTCTCGCAGGGCGTCACCCAGGTGCGTTCCCAGCAGACCCCCAGCGTGCAGCCCTCGCTGTCGACGTTCTTGCCCTCGTTGCCGGCCGCCGCGAACAGGAGCATGCCGGTCTCGCGGAAGGCGATCGTGGCCGCCTCGAACGGCAACACGGTCCATCCGAGGTACCAGGGGACGGGAGCCGAGTAGCTCATGTTGGCTATGCGCGCCCCTGCGATCCGCGCCTCGCCCAGCGCCGTGATCGACGTGAAGAAGTCGTAGAGGGTGTACACGAGGACGGCGTCGGCCACCGGACCGGCCGACCCGGCCGTGCCGAAGCCGTTGTCGGCCACCGCCATCGCGCTGCTCGCCACCATTTGGCCGTGCCAAGGGCAGTCGTTGCCGCCACCGCACCAGAGCAGGTTGGGAGTGCCGATCGGGTCCTTGAGCGGCACGTTGGAGATAGCGACCCAGCCCGCCGGCATGTCGTCGTCCGGCGAGAACCCCATGTCGAGTATGGCGAGCTTGATCCTGTTGCCCAGCTTGCCTGCCATGTCCAGAGCCCGCCAGGCCTCGGCCACGCCGATCTCCTGCTCGGAGAACTGGGCGTGAGTGGGCCAGCTGAACGCGTCGGGGAAGTACGGGATGCCCGACATGCTCTGCCCGGTTGGCGCCTCTACCGTCGTCCTGTCGGTGAACGGGCCGGCGCCGCCACCTACCCAGTTGATGCCCACGTCCAGGCCGTCCACGGCCTCCTGACTGGTGACGCCCAGTAGCTCCAGGCCCTGCTGGCTGGACACGCCGTGCGTCCCGGTCGCGTGCTCATCCAGGCTCCTCAGGTCCTCGGACAGGTCGGCGGCAGGGTCCGTGGAGGTCGAGGTGTCTACGCGTATCAGGTACTGGGTTGGCAGGCCCGTGATGCCGGCCTCCGTGGGATCGAAGGTGCTGAGCACGGTCCCGTTCCAACGGGCGAGGAACGCGTCCAGCTCGTCCTGATCGTCGGTGGCGAGCCAGACCTCGTTCGCCACGAAATCGGCTACCTGACCGTCCTCGTTCGCGACGGCGGCGAGGGGGCGTGGTTCACCGTCCTCGAAGCCGGGGATGCTGTCCCGGGTCGGCGTCACGCTCGGGTCGACCTGGACCTGGATGGGAGGAAGCGGCGGGCTGGGCTGACCACAGCCCACCATGGCGATGACGAGGACCAGCCCCGCCGCCACGCTCCGCCGATAGGGCACACGGAATCCGCGGAAGTCGAAAGCCCGAGCCATGTCGAACCTCCAGTCGAGCTGTAACCACGCTCGCGAGACTGTAGACCTTCGACGACCCTTCGTGTTGCGGACCGGGACCTCGAAGCGTCGTTGGCCCCAGTCGGCCGTGCTAACCTGCTCGCAACTCATGGTGTGAGCAGCGCAACTTGGCAACAAGTGGCGCGAAGCGGCCGGAGCCCCTGGCTAGGCCGCGCGGGTGGGAGACCACGGATGGCGGTAGACAGGCTGCGGTTCCTCTGCCCCAACGGGCACCTTGGCTTCGCGCCGCTCAAGGTCGAGAGCTTCGACCTAGGCGTCGCGACGCGCCCCGACTTCATCCTGGCGGACTCCGGCTCGGACGACATCGGGCCGGTGCCGCTGGGTTCGGACACGTCCACCGCCCCCAAGGAGTGGCAGCGTCACGACCTCGAGAAGATGCTGGTCGCCGCACGCAGGCTTGGCGTACCGATGATCATCGGCTCGGCGGGCGACACCGGGGCGAACAGCCGCGTGGACCTCTACGTGCAGATGATCCGCGACATCGCGCGCCAGCACGGCCTGGCGCCGTTCAGGCTGGCCTACTTCTACTCCGAGGTGTCGAAGGACCTGGTGCGTTCCAAGATGGCCGGCGGCGAGACGGTAGCCGGCCTCGACGGCCGCGGCGCGCTTACCGAGGACGACCTCGACGCGACGGACCGGATCGTCGCCGTGGCCGGGGTCCACCCGTACATGGAGCTGCTCGAGCGGGGCGCCGAGGTGATCATCGGAGGGCGCAGCTCCGACGCGGCGATCTTCGCGGCTCCCGCGATCCGGGCCGGGTTCCCGGAGCCGCTGTCGTACTACCTTGGCAAGGTCCTGGAGTGCGCCTCGTTCAACGCCGAGCCCTACGCCGGCAAGGAGACCGTCATCGGCGAGATCACGCGCGATGACGTCAAGGTCACGGCGATGAGCCCGTACCAACGCTGCACGCCGGCCTCGGTGGCCGGGCACGCCATGTACGAGCGCTCCAACCCCTACTACGAGCACTTCGCCGGCGGCATGCTCGACATGAGCGACTGCAGCTACGAGCAGTACGACGAGAAGACGACGCGCGTCACGGGCCCGCGGTTCGTGCCGGCCGAGGAGCTGCGAGTGAAGCTCGAGGGTGCAGGCAAGGTGGGCGAGCGCTTCATGGGCTTCGCCGGGGTGCGGGACCCCTACACAATCGGTCGGATAGACGAGGTCATCGGCTGGGCCCGCAGGCAGGTGGAGGAACGCTTCGGCACGCCGGACGAGGGCGGCTACCAACTGCACTATCACGTCTACGGCCGGGACGGCGTCATGGGCGAGCTCGAGCCGCTGCGCCACAGGCCGGCGCACGAGCTCGGCATCCTCGTCTTCGGCATCGCGCCCACCGCGGAGATGGCGGAGGAGGTGACCCTCACCGGCACCCGCCAGATGTTCTACGCGCGCCTGCCGGACGTGAAGGGCACGGCCGGCGGGGTGGCGTTCCCCCTCGATGAGGTAGTGCGCGTGAGCCCCGCCTACCGCTGGACGCTCAACCACACCATCCGGGTGGACGACCCGCTGGAGCTGTTCGAGCTGCACACGACCGAGGTGGCCTCAGGCGCGGCGGTGGCGCGATGAGCGCGGACATGCCGGCACGCCCGCGCCGGCTGGCCGAGCTGGCGAAGACGATCCGCAGCAAGAACGCTGGGGTCGACCGCGTCACGTTCGACGTGATCTTCGACGACGCCGCCAACTACGAGGACGTGAAACGGTCGGGTGTCCTCACACGAGAGACCGTCGCGGCGCTCTACGGCGTCCCCGACTCTCGCATCACCGACTTCGTGACTTTCGATCCTGCACGCGCGATCAAGTTCACGATGCTGCGCTCGCGGCCCAGCGGCAGCCCTGGCGATCCGGACATCTTCGGTTGCCAGCAGTACGCACCGCTGCTCGACATCGAGGTCCTTCCACCGTCCCGCCGACAGGAGCGTTGACACCCGAGCGGCGGAGCCGTAACCTTTGCAACAAAGCATGTAAACGTACTCGTGCGGCAACACTGGTTGCCAACACCGTCGGGCCAACCACGGCGCAAGCCGTGTCATAAGGCAAAGGAGTCGAGGGTGGAGGAGATGCGGATCCTGTCGGCAACGGGGGCGCTGGGCGCCACTCCGTTCGACGTGGAGTCCTTCCAGTTGGGTCTAGAACGCGACCCGCACATGGTCGGCGCGGACGCGGGCAGCAACGACGTGGGGCCCTATGGGCTGGGTGCGGACCGCTGTTACTTCCCACGCGAGTGGGTCAAACATGACCTGAGGCAGCTCCTCCTGGCCGCTCGGTCGCGGAAGATCCCCATGGCCGTCGGCACCGCGGGACACATGGGCACCGACAACGGCGTGGAGTACCACGCCGAGCTCATCCGCGAGATCGCGGCCGAAGAGGGCCTCGAGCCGTTCCGCATGGCGAAGATCTACACGGAGCTCGACAAGGAGACGCTGCGGGCGAAGCACAGGGCGGGCCAGGTGTCCTCGCTGGACGACAGCCCGGAGCTCAGCGACGCCGCGATCGACGCAACCGACCACGTCGTTGCCGTGATCGGTGTTGAGCCGTACATCGAGGCGTACGGGCAGGGGGCTGAGGTCGTCATCGCGGGTCGGTCATGCGACGACGCCATCTTCGCTGCGTACCCCATCTACAAGGGCTTCGACAAGGCCCTCTCGATCCACCTTGGCAAGGTGCTGGAGTGCGCGTCGGTGGCGGGGACGCCCTACATGGCACGTCACACGATGATGGGCACGATCAGGGACGACTCGATCCTCTTCGAGCCCATGAGCCCCAAGCAGATCTGCACGCCGGTGTCGGTGGCGGCGCACTCGATGTACGAGGAGTCGCATCCGCACTACCACCGCATCCCCGGCGGCATCGTGCATCTCGCCGACTGCACCTTCTGCCAGCACGACGCTCGGTCCGTTGAGGTGAAGGGCGCCCGCCTGGAGGAGGTGCCGTTGCGACTGAAGCTTGAGGGTGCGGGCTTCGTGGGCTACCGCTTCGTAGGCATCGTCGGCGTGCGGGACCCCCTGACCATCGCGAACTTGGGTCCCTTCATCGAGTACGCCCGGGCCCGGGTTCGCAAGAACCGACCGGACCTGGAGGAGGGCGTGGATTACCAGGTCCACGTCCATACCTACGGCGCCGGCACGATCATGGGCGAGCGCGAAGCCGAGCTGCCGATGCCGCCGGTCGAGGTCGGCATCGTCGTCGAAGCGACCGCCCGCGACGAGGCGGTGGCCCGTACCGTCTGCCGGATGTTCCGCAAGACCCTGATGGTGGCCGAGTATCCGGGCCAGAAGGCCACGACCGGCAAGGCCGCGGTGATGGCGGACGAGGAGCTCAAGGGCATGGACTCCTACCAGTGGACCGTCTACCACACGATGGCGGTGGACTCGCCGCTGGACCACAGCCGCATCGTGCTCGAGACCGTGGGCGGGGCCGCCTGATGGCGCGCCTCGTAGACGTAGCCACGGCGATTCGCAGCAAGAACGCCGGCCTGTTCCGCGTTACCTGCGACGTCATGTTCGACGACCCGGCCACCTACCGCGCGGTGAGGGACTCCGGTGTCATCACCGCCCAGCTGGTGTCCAAGCTGTACCGGATACCGGTGGAAGACGTCGTGTCGGTCGTAGCGCACGACCCGGGCCAGGGGATCAAGATCACGGTCAAGCGGCAGAGGGTCAGCGGCAACCCCGGCGACCCGGACATCCTGGGGTGCCAGCAGCACGCGCCCCTCTACGACATCGAGGTGCCGGTGTGAGCGACGCCTACCAGGACCCGCGCTTCCCGCCCCGGGGCCCGTTCCCGTTCCTGCGCGTGCAAGGCACACCCCGCGAGATGGGTGTGCAGCATGGTCGAGGGTTCAAGGCGCAAGTGGACGTGAGCGTGTCCGTCTACAAGGACAAGTTCGCGGAGTCGGGCCTGGACTGGGACACCGTCATCGAGCTCACGCGCGAGATCGCCGACGACGTCGCAGGCTACGACCCAGCCCTCATGAGCGAGCTCGAGGGCATCGCCGAGGGCTCGGGACACGACGCGCTAACGATCGTGGCCATGAACTCGCGCTCGGAGATCCTCACGCAGGCTGGCAGGCGCCAGACCGCCGAAGAGACGCACGAGTGCACGTCGGCGGCCTG
>JBDZWC010000162.1:0-4927 GCA_040256005.1 Deinococcaceae bacterium
CTCGGCGGCCCGGCCGTCGACTACCTCCACCTGCACGGAAGCCACCTCGGCCGATAGGCGGTCGGCGACGGCCATGAGGTAGGCGTCAACCCGTCCGCGCTCGAGGTCGTAGCCAAGGGGGTCCCAGCCCGCTCCCCCAACGGAGGGCTCGAGTACGTGAAGAAGGGTGACAGCTACGGGCCTGACGAGGGCCATCGCCAGTACGTGATCGATGGCCGCCTCGGCACGAGGAGAGGTGTCGAGTGGCACGAGCAAACGCTCGAACATGGACGCGACCTCCTCCCCTCATCAGGCCACGGCCCATACGCCGGCGCAGGTGATGACATTGTGATTGCGTGCAGCTCGCGGCTACTAGTACGGGTCCACGGTTGGACACCGCCTCTACCCGCACGTTCCATCATGATAGGCCGGTAAGCAGGCTCCACGCCCCTGTTGGGCGACGGTCGACGGGCTAGAAGCGGTGCGCCGCCTAGAACCTCTCGGTGACGTTCTTCATCTCCATGAACAGGCGCAGGTAGTCCGGCCCACCGGCCTTGGAGTTGGTGCCGGACATGTCGAAGCCGCCGAACGGCTGGATGCCCACGAGCGACCCCGTGATCTTGCGGTTGAAGTAGAGGTTCCCGACACGGAACTCGCGACGCGCCCGCTCCAGCCGGCTGCGGTCGCGGCTGATCACCCCGCCGGTGAGGGCGAACTTCGTCGAGTTGGCGAGCTGCAGTGCATGGTCGTAGTCCCGAGCCCTGATCACGGCGACGACGGGTCCGAAGATCTCCTCCTGCGCGATGACGGAGTCGTTGGGCACGTCGGCGAACACCGTCGGCTGTATGTAGTAGCCAGGGCCGGCGTCCTCGGCCTTGGCTCCGCCCGTCATGAGGCGCGAGTCCGCCTTGCCCTTCTCGAGGTAGTCGAGGATCTTCTCGTACTGCCGTTCGCTTATGACAGCGGCGACGTCGGCGTTGTCCTCTGCCGGCCCAACTGTCAGCTTCTCCACGCCTGCCACGAAGCGCTCGAGCACCTCGTCGTACACGTCTTCCACGACGATGAGCCTGCTCATGGCCGAGCACTTCTGACCCTGGAACCCGTAGCCGCCCGCTACCGCGGCGCTAGCGGCCAACTCGAGGTCGGCGGTCTCATCGACGATGAGGGCGTCCTTACCGCCCATCTCGAGGAACGCCCGCTTGATCCACTTCTGTCCGGGATGGACCTTGGCAGCCCGCTCGTTGATGCGCAGGCCGGTCGCGACCGAGCCGGTGAAGTTGATGAAGCGCGTGCGTGGGTCGTCGACGAGCGCGTCGCCTAGGTCGTCGTCCGAACCGGTGAGAAGGTTGATGACCCCGGGCGGGAAGCCCGCGTCCTCGACCATCTCCATGAACTTCGCGGCGATGATCGGCGTGTTCGGCGACGGCTTGACGATGACGGTGTTCCCGACGACCACCGGAGCGACCGTAGTGCCGACCATGATCGCCAGGAGGAAGTTCCACGGTGGGATCACCACGCCTACGCCCATGGCCTGGTAGAAGCTCGAGTTCTCCTCGCCGGGGTAGTCGTGCATGCGCGTGGTGCCGCTCAGATGGAGCGCCTGGCGGGCGTAGTACTCGCAGAAGTCGATCGCCTCGGCAACGTCGGCGATGGCCTCGAGGTAGTTCTTGGCGGCCTCGAACACCTCCCAGGCCGCAAGCTCCTCCCGCCTGCGACGCATGATGGCGGCCAGCTTGATCAGGTGGCGCGCCCGAACCTCCATGGGGAGGCTCTTCCAGCCCGCGAAAGCAGACTGTGCGGCCTCGAACGCCTTGTCGATGTGCTCGGCCTTGCCCATGGAGGCCCTGCCGACCACGCGCTCCGGGAAGCACGGATCGACCGAGTCCAGCCGGTCGTTCGTGTGGATGCTCTCGCCGCCGATGACCAGCGGGTACTCCCGGCCCAGCCGGCCTCGGACGCTCTCCATCGCACGGCGGAAGTTCGAGAGCACCTGGGGGTCGGTGAAGTCCGGGTAAGGCTCGGTAGAGTAGCTTTCGAAGAGTTCCATGTCAGGCTCCAATCCGTGCGCGCGCGTAGGTCTAGCTTGGCGCGCGGTTTCGAGGCGTTCGGCTCGAAGGCCAGTTCCGTGTCATCCGAAAAGTCCGCGCACCACGACGGCGAGGTTGGCTGGCCTCTCCGCCAGGCGCCGGCTGTAGTAGCCGTACCAGTCGTCACCCATCGGTACATACAACCGCACCGGTCGCCCTGCGGCAGCCAGCCGGTCCTGCAGGCCAGGCTTCACGCCGTACAGCATCTGCACGCCGTACCGGTCCGGAGCCAGTCCTGCGGCGTCCACGTGCGCGAGGGCCCGGTCGAGCAGTCGTTCGTCGTGCGTGGCGATGTCGACGTGCGCCCCTGCCGCCACGCCGCGGGCGACCATCTGCACCAGGGCGTCGTCAACCGCTTCCTTCGACCGTAACGCGACCTGAGCCGGCTCGTTGTACGCCCCCTTGACCATCCGGAGCGTCGGCCGCGGGTCCAGCTCGAGAAGGTCCTCCAGGTCCTGCGGCGTGCGGTGAAGGTAGCTCTGGAGCACCGTCGCCACGTGGTCGTGGCCGCTGGCACGCAAGGCGCGGAACAACCCCAATGTGCCGTCCACGTGATCCGAGCTCTCCATGTCCAAGCACATGTACCCGCCAACGCTCCGGACCTGGGTCGCGAGGTCGTCCGCCAGCTCGAGGGCGAGGGCGGGGGAGACGCCCAACCCCAACTGCGTTGGTTTCACGCTGAAGTAGGGCTGAACTCCGGCACCCTTGACGATGGGGACCGCTTCCGAGATACGACAAGAAGATTCGCGCGCTTCGGCCTCGCTGGTCACGAACTCGCCGAGCACGTCGATGATCACACCCTTACCCGCTGCCTGAATGGCCTGGAGCTTGGGGAGCGCCTCGGCGACGTCGCGACCTGCTATGAACCTGCCGACGCCCAGCTTGAAACCGTGGCGCTCCACGAACCCTCTCACCCAGGGTGCGCCCGCCGTGGCCAGCACCACCCTGCGGTAGAGGTCCCCGAGTTCCGGCATCCCGCCAATCTTACCTAGCGGTCCCATCCGACCACGGCGCCGGGAGTGGCCCATCAACCACCGAACGGGAGACCCTTGTAGCGTGCGCCACACGCGGTTAGTAAGACTTCCGACAGCCCCCGGACCACGCCCGTTGCTAGCCTTCGTTCACGCGCAGCACGGGGCCTATTACTGCTCCCCGAGGGTGATGCCTGACCACCCGTGAGCGCATATTCGAGGTGAACCGAAGGATGGTTGCGTCGACCGTGCCGATAGCCACGTGGTGGGAGGAGACCTGAGTGAACCTGCTGTTCGTGCGCCACGGCGAGACGGACTGGGCGCTGGTGGAATCTCGGGGGGCAAGAGGCTGGGCCAAGGACTTCGCGCCGCTCACGCCGATGGGTCGGTTGCAGATCGACACCATCGCTCGTGACTACCGGCTGAGCGAGGCCGAGGCCATCCTGTGCAGCACCTTCACCCGCGCGCTGGAGTCCGGTGCGCTGCTGTCGCGTGCCCTCAACAAGCCGCTCTTCGTGGAGCACGACCTCCACGAGTGGCTGCCGCAGAAGGACCCGCTCGCCGACTACGACGAGGAGACCTTGGCAGAGGCCAAGAAGACCCTGTCGGGTACCGCTCCGGTCATGGACCCAACGCCTTGGGAGAGCCTCGACGAGGTGCGTACAAGGGTGCTTGGCGTGCTGCGGCGCTACCGTAGGTTCAACACGATCATCGTCGTCACCCACGGTGTAGTGATCGGCAGCCTCGTGGGTGTCGACCGGTTGGTCGACCACGCGGAGATCGTTCCCTTCGAGCTGAACCTGGACGAGGAGGGGGCGCCTGCCCCGGCTGTAGAATCGCGTCCGTGACGGAAGCGTTGACGCTGCCTTACGAGGGCAGCCTAGAAGGACAGGTCGTGACGCTCTCACCGCTGGTGTGGGACGACGTGCCGGCCCTGATGACGATCGCCAGAGCCGCCCCGGACGAGTTCGACCTCACCTCGACCCCGCGCGACGACGCGGAGGCTCAGGCGTACTTCGGGGAGGCCCTGGCTGAGGTCGCCGCGGGTAGCGCGTACCTCGTTACCGTGCGCGACAGGTCGGGTGAGATCATCGGCACGTCGCGGATTCGGGCCTTCGACCGCAGGCACATGCGCTGCGAGCTGGGCTACACCTGGTACCACCCGAGCGTGTTCAGGACCGCCGTCAACACCGAGTGCAAGCTGCTGCTGCTCGAGTTCGCGTTCGAACGCCTGGGCGTCAACCGCGTCCAGCTTCAGACCGACGCTCGCAACGTGCGCTCGCAGAAGGCCATCCTGGCGTTGGGCGCCCGGCACGAGGGCGTGCTGAAACGTCACATGATCGCCAAGGACGGCTACGTGAGGGACAGCGTGATCTTCGCGATCACCGACGTCACCTGGCCGTCGGTGCGACTGGGTCTGAGGGAGCGGCTCGCTAAGCGTCTGGAAGTGGCCGGCCAAGTACACGGCTGAGAACGGCCGCGACGCGCTGACGCCTCAGCGGATGCCGTGCAGGATCTCCTCCAACCCCTCGGGGTCGGTGATGAAGACCTCCTTGGGACGGGTCTCGATGACGCCTTCGCCCTCGAGCGCCTTGAGCGCCCGGGTCACGGTCTCGCGGGACGTGCCGGCCAGGTTCGCAAGCTCCTGGTGCGTGAGCCGCACCAGCGCCCGCTCCTCGTCGAGGTCGACGACCCCGCCCCGGTAGAGCCTCAGCAGCACGTACGCCACCCGGCCCTGAGCGTCTTGGTAGGAGAGCACCTGTGACTCGTCGTCCATGCCGCGCAGACGCGCGGCGAGGGTCGTGGTCAGGTTGAGGCTTATAGCCGGGTAGTCGGACATGAGGCGCCTGAAGTCGTCGTTGAAGAGCAGGTAGCAGTGCACCTCGTTGA
>JBDZWC010000163.1:0-4911 GCA_040256005.1 Deinococcaceae bacterium
CCGCGGCGACGTCGCGCCACAGCTCGGCGTCCTCGTCGCGGGCGCTGAGGTAGATGAACTGCCGGCCCGTCTCCTGCGACACGTCGAAGATCGCGTTGGCCACCTGCGAGAAGCGCTCCGGGTCCGACGTCGTGAGCGCCTCGTCGAGGAAGAACGGGAGGGGTTCCACGGGCATAGCCTCGGTGCTGTAGCTCCGCTCGGCATCAAGCGCGAAGGCCAGGCGCGCCGCCAGGAGGAGCTGCGCCCTGGTGCCGGTGGACAGCTCGGAAGCCGCCAGTCGCGAACCGCCGGCGCCAGCTCGCTTGTCCACCGCGCCGAACCGCCACTCGCCATCCGCGTCCTGCTCGAACACGAGCTCGAAGTCGTCGTGCGTGAACCGGCTGAACCATGAGCGCGCTCGCTCCAGGGCGGCCGGCCTGACGGCGGACTCGTGCTCCTCCTCGACGACATCGAGCAGGGTGCGCGCCGCGGACGCTTCCAGCGCCTCGTCCAGGTGCGCCTCGAGGTCGTCCCGCGCCCGTTGCGCGTCGGCGGACGCCTCCTCGAGCGCACGCTTTCCCTCTGCCAGCTGCACCTCGGCCTCCACCCTGTTGATCTTCTCCGTCAGCCTCTGGACCTCTGCGTCGGCCGCACTGGCCAGCGCCGCGAGCTCCTCGATGGCGGCCAGGTCACGCGCCTCCGCGGCCGCGAGTAGCTCGAGGTCCTCAGTGAGCCTCTGCCTGCGGTAGTCGACCCGCGTCCTGAGCTCGGCCTCCTCGGTCCGGGCCTGGCGCCAGCCGGGCAGCGCGTCGACGAGGCGCCGGGCTGTCAGCGCCAGGTCATCCAGGGCTGCTGGTGACCACACCTCCGGTTGGGCGCTCTCGTCTTCAGGGTGCGCCAAGCGGCGGGCCAGCGCGGACAGGGATCGCTCGGCCTCACGGCGGTCGGCGACCGCCCGCTCCAGTGCACGCCGGAGGTCCGTGGCCTCGCGCGCGGCGGCGTCGCGCCGGGCGATCGCCGAGGAGACCTGCTCGCAGGCGGTGAGGACGTCGGTGCCGCCGGCGGCAGCCCAGTCGGAGACGGTGGGCGCGCTGCGACCGAGGAAGCCGATCACCTCCGACCGGACGTCCGACACGCGGTCCTCCAGGTCGCGCACGGTGGCCTGGGCCGCGGCCAGCCGCGAGCACGCCCGCCCGTGCTCCAACGCCGCGCTCAGCCAGTAGGCGAACCCGGCATCGGGCGAGCCTTCCGCCTCCGCCGGCTCGCCATCTTCGCCAACCGCCGAGGTGGGAGCGAACCCGTGCACGGTCCTGAGTCTGCCCAGCTCGGCCGCTGTCCGCTGGGCCTCGCGCGTCGCCTCGCTCAGGTTCACCCTGAGTTCCGCGAGCTCGCGCGACCGCTCCTCTTCCCTCGCCAGCTCACGCTCCAGCTGCGCTACCTGGGCAGAGGTCTCGTCGAGGAGCCGCGCCGCCGACACCGTCGTCAGATGACTAGGGACCGACACGTCTGCCGCGGCCGCAGATCGCTGCAGGTCCGAGAGGGCGGCGCGACCCGCCGCCGATCCGGAGCGCAGCGACGAGACCAGGCAGAGGAGCAACCAAAGCGCCGCCGCTCCGGACGCCACTGCCGCCGGCCACGGTTCGGCGAACAGGGAACCCGCCGCTGCGCTCGGCGCCGCCAGCGCCAGGACGGTGCCGGCTCCGGCCAGCGCGAGCGCTACCGCCAACGCACCCTTCCCCAGGCGCCCGACGGACGATCTCGCCTCCCACCACCTGGCCAGATCGGTGCGGCACCGCCGCAACGCCTCCAGTCGATGGCCAAGGGGACCCGCGCCGCCGTCGGCCCGGTGCTCCTCGGAGGCCGACGGGCTCGTGCCGTGGTCCCCCAACGCGGCCAGCCCGCGGCGGATCGTGCTCAGGCGCGCGCGCACCACGAGCTGCTGATGCACCAGCCTCTCGACGCGGTCGACGACCTCCGGCCCTATCGCCGTCTCGGCAGGTGCGGGCACGCCGCCCATGCGACGCCAGGCAGCCTCCCTGGCGGCGGTGGCCGCCTGGGCCTCCACCTCGGCTTGCTCGAGCTTCTGCTCCAAGCGGCACAGCTCCTTGGCGCGGTCCACCACCCGCACGGCCTCGCCGGCCGTGAGACTTTCGGGCAACGCGGCGGTGCTGGCATCTCGCTCGGCGGCGGCCAGCGCTTCGGTCAGGCGCTCTTCCTCGCGTGCGCAGGCGACCAGCTTCTGGCGCAGTCGCGACAGGTCTTCCGACTCCTCGCCGGTCAGGCGCTCGAGCTGTGGCGGCAGCGCGGCCAGCTCGGCTTGGCAGCGGCTCAACGCCTCGAGGTCCGCCACCAGGTCGCGCGCTTCCCCCACCCACCGGAGGCGTTCCGCGGCCGCCTCGGCCACAGTCCGGGCCTCCCGGTCCTCGGCCAACCTTTCCTGGCGCTGCAGCAGGGCATCGCGCTCACGCCTCAGCTTCGCGAGCGCCGACTCGGCCCGCCGTAGGGCGGTCGCCTCCTTCTGCCCCGCCGTCTTCGGCTTGGGGATGCCGTCGCGCAGCGCCCGGAGGTCGACTCCGCCAGTGAGCTCGAGCCGTAGTCGCTGGCTCATGTGCTCGTTCAGCGCCCCGGCGTCCGCCGAGCCGGCGGATGGCTGCAGCGCGATCAGGTCCTCGAGCCTGAGCAGGTAAGCGGCCAGCAGATCGACCGGTGGGAGGTTGGGCCGCTCCGCCACCCGGCCACCGCCCTGCCACTCGACCTGGGCGCCCAGGCGACTCACTGTGATGCGCCGCCCAGAAGCGTCTTCCAACTCCAGCCGAACCGCGGCCTGACCGGCGTGTCGGTCCGGATAGAGGACGGCCGCCAGGGCCCTCACCAGGCTGGACTTGCCGGAGGCGTTGCGCCCCACGATCACGTTCACGCCCGGCTGGAGGCGCTCGACCTCGAGGGGTCCCGCGAGACCGGGCAGGCTGTCGATCCGGACCGCGTTGAGCCTCATCGCGCGGCCTCGTCCAGGAAGCGCAGGGCGGCGCGCCGCAAGGCCCCTGCCACCAGCTCGTCGGTCAGCTCGCGCTCCTCGAGGTTGGCGTAGTGCCTGATGCTCTCCACCGCGCGCATCTCGGCCCTGGCGCGTTCGAGCAGCGCCTCCCGTTCAGGCGACGCGGGCCCGTCTATCAGCTGGAGGCGGCGCGCGAGGAGCCCGACGGGGTCGTCGCGCCGCGCCAGCAGTGGGAGGTCGAGGTCCTGTCGCACCTCGACGCGCACGTCGTGCACGAAGCAGGTGACGTCGTCGCCCGTGACCCTCAACGTGCGGGCGTCTTCCTTGGCGAGCCGCTCCCGGATGCCCTTGGCCAGCGGGGTGCGGCCGACGACAGAGAGGCGGACGCCCACCACCGAGGGCCCTCCGACCGCGGGGGCCGGCATCTCGTCGGCGTGCGCAAGTACCGCGGCGCTGATCGCTGCGATCGCGTCGTCGGGCGAGCTGACATCAGACACGTCCACGGTGAGCGAGTCGTACCGCACCGGCGAGAGCGGCACCGGCGTGGCCCCTAGCCCGTCGCCCGCGACCTCCAGCAGCCAGGCGCCACGTTCGCCCTCCTCACCGGGGTCGGCTGCGAACACGGAGCCGAGGTACCCGACCCACGTGCCACCCGGGACCCTAGCGAAGGTGGGCTTGTGCACGTGGCCGAGGAGCCAGGCGTCCACCCTGCCGTCCTGAAGATCAGCGCTGGCGACCGGAGCGTAGCGGCTCTGCGGTTGGTCCAGGTCGCAGTGCAGGACGCCGAGCGTTACGCCTGGCGGTAGGGAACGCAGCCTGGCATCGAGCCCCACCAGCGGCGAGGCGACCACCGTCCGCTGCGGCCAGGACCAGCCGACGAGGTTCACAGCGCTGCCGCCCAGCTCGAGGGTGAGGCTCTCCCAGACACCGCCGGCCCCAAGGAGCGATACGCCCGGGACCGCCTGCGCTAGCCGCGGTAGGACCGCGACGTCGTGGTTGCCGGCCACGGCGACGAGCCGGATGCCGGCGTCCGAGAGCCGCTGGGCGCCAGCTCGCAGGTCGCCGAACGCCTCGAAGAAGTCGTTCTCGTCGTCCAGCACGTCGCCCGCGAGGACCACGGCGACGACACCCTCTGCGATGGCGAGGTCGACGAGCCTGATCCACGCGGCGGCCGGGCTGAGCCCTGCCCTAGGGAGGTCCTCCGGCAGCCGGCTCGCTTGCCGACCGAGATGCAGGTCGGCCGCGCACAGAAGCTTCATCTCGCTACCAACGGTACCGCTCGCTGGCCGGCGGAAACCGGAAGCTTCGGCAACGGCCTACTCTTCTCGGTCGAGGCGCCAGCGCCTTGATCCTCGCAGCGACTACTCGCGCGAAGCCGGCACCGGTCTCGAGACCTTGCCCCCCACCACCGGGTGCGACGCTCCGGTAGCCGAGGGCAGCACGTTCGGCTCGCCGTTCACGGCCATGTAGGCCATCACCGCCATCGCGAGGGTCTCACGGTCCTTGTCGTCGTAGCCCAGCTCGGCGAACGTCCTGACCGGCGCTCCCAGGCGCTCACGCAGGCGCCGCATCAGGGACGGGTTCCTGGCGCCGCCGCCGGCGACGAGCACCTCGACGTCGGCTCCACGAGCGACGTCGCGGATGGCCGCGGCGATCGTGCGCGCCGTGAGCTCCGAGAGCGTGGCGAGCAGGTCCTCCGGCCGCCCTGAGTACCCGCCCGGCCAGCCGAGCGACAGCGCGTGCCGCAGGTGGAAGTGCTCGCGACCCGTCGTCTTCGGCGGTCGCAGCGCCAGGTAAGGGTCCGCAAGCAACCTCTCGAGGGCGGCCTCGTCGACAACGCCGGCGGCGGCCAGGGCTCCCGATTCGTCTCGCTCCGTGCCCAGGTGCGCCTGGACCGCCTCGTCCATCAGGCAGTTGCCGGGGCCCGTGTCGAACGC
>JBDZWC010000004.1:0-8292 GCA_040256005.1 Deinococcaceae bacterium
ATGACACGCGTCTGGCCCTGGCCGAAGGCGAGGCCTCGTTCGCCAGCTTCCTCGACGACTGGGCTCCGGGGCGGGTTCCGGCCGCGTACCCGAACGGCACGTGGGAGCGGCTGCGGCAGGTCAAGCGCGAGTACGACCCGCACAACGTGTTCCGCTCGAACCACTACGTGCCACCGGCCTGACATGGCCGGCTGGGCCGGGCGTCCCCTTGGCGCGCCCGGCCCGGCCAGTCAGCGCTGTGACGCGTTGAAGCCGCGCTCGCTAGAGGTCGAGCATCAGCTCCTCGGGGGTCTCGAGCAGCTCGATGAGCCGGGACGTGAACATGGCGGCCACCGCACCGTCCAACACGCGGTGGTCGAAGGACAGGCTGAGGTAGACCATCGTGCGCGCCGCGATCGTGTCGTCTGGCAACACGACCGGTCGCTTCTTGAACGAGTGCAGGCCCAGGATGGCGGCCTCCGGCACGTTGATGATGGGGAACGAGAACAGACCACCCAGGCTCCCGATGTTGGTGATCGAGAACGTGCCGCCTCGCACGTCGTCCTGAGCCAGCTTGCCGGTGCGCGCCGCCTCGGCCAGGCGTTGTACCTCGGCCGCGATCTCGATCACGGGGCGCTGGTCGACGTCCTTGATGACCGGCACGACCAGCCCGTCTTCCACGGCGACCGCCATGCCGATGTTGTAGTAGCGCTTGCGGACGATCTCGTTGCGCTCCTCGTCGAGGCTCGCGTTCAGCGCCGGGTAGTCCTTGAGCGCCGCCACCACCGCCTTCATGACGAACGGCAGGTAGGAGAGCTTGACGCCGCGCCGCTCCGCTGCCGGCTTGAGCCGGTTCCGCATGTCGGCCAGGCGCGAGACGTCGGCCTCGTCCACGTGCAGCGTGCGCACCGACTGCAGGTGCGAGGTGACCATCTGCTGCGCGATGACGCGCCGCAGCCCGCGCACCGGGATGCGCTCCTCCAGCTCCTCGTAGCCGGCTGGCGAGGTGTAGCGACTGGCCGGGCGCTGCGCCGACGCCGGCGCCTCGGCGTGCGCCCTGACGTCGTCTACCCGCACGCGTCCGTGGGGCCCGCTGCCCCTTACCTCCTCGATGTCGACGCCCAGCTCGCGCGCCAGCTTGCGCGCTGCCGGGACCGCCAGCACGCGCCCGTACGGCCCCTTCGTCGGGCTGCCCATGCCATCACTTCCCGGACGTCGCGGCGGAGGGGCCACCGCCGTGCCGGCCGCGGCAGCAGCCGGAGCCGACCGGGTAGCGCCGCCCACGCGGTAGGCGGGCTCCTCACCGGTGGAGTCACCGGGCTTGAACAGGCTCAGGGAGTCGCCGTCGTCGTCTTCCGCGGCGCCACCACCCTCGACGATCGACCTCTCCTCGGCCCCGTGGCCGGGCGCGCCGTTCTGTCGCGCTTCCGGTGAAGGGGCCGCGGACTGCGCGGCTCCGGCCTCCTCGATCGTCGCGATCGCCTGGTGCACCTGGACCACGTCGCCCTCGGCGGCCAGATGCTTGGTGAGCACGCCGGCGTACGGGCTGGGCAGCTCGACGGTCACCTTGTCTGTCATGACCTCGACAACCGGCTGGTCCTGGGCGACGGTGTCGCCCTCGGGCACGAGCCACTTGACGATCTCGCCCTCGACGACAGACTCGGCCAGTTCGGGCAGCAGGAGCTCTCGCGCCACGATGCAGTTTCCTCCTAGAGCTTCAGTACGTCAGGGCCCGCTCGACGGCCTTGAGGATGCGGTTGGGGCTGGGCAGGTACTCGCGGTCTTGAACGTACGGGTAGGGAGTGTCGAAGCCCGTCACGCGCAGCGGTGGGGCGAGGAGGCTGTCCATGACCTCCTCGGAGATGGTCGCCGACACCTCGGCCATGAACCCGGCGCTGCGCGGCGACTCGCTCACCAGCACGACGCGACCCACCCGGGCGACGGCCTCGAGCACGGCGGTCTCGTCCCAGGGTTGGAGGGACCGCAGGTCGAGCACATGCGCGCCTATCCCCTGCTCGGTCAGGGCGTCGGCGGCCTTGAGGGTCTCGGCCATGCTGCCGCCGTAGCTGACGAGCACGACGTCATCGCCCTCGCGCCGGACCGCGGCCTTGCCGATCTCCACGGCGTGATCGCCCTCTGGTACGGCCTCCTTCACGGAGCGGTAGAGCCGCTTCGGCTCCATGACGATCACCGGGTCTTCGTCGCGGATCGCCGAGCGCAGCAGCCCGGCAGAGTCCGAGGGCGTGGACGGGTAGACGACCTTGAGGCCGGCCGTGTGTACGAAGTGTGTATCGGGGTTCTGGGAGTGGTGATGCCCGCCGCGGACGCCGCCGCCGGCCGGCATGCGCACCACGAGCGGCGCCGTGAACGCCCCGCCCGACCGGTAGCGGATCTTCGCGACCTGTGACACCAGCTGGTCGAAGCCGGGGAACACGTAGTCTGCGAACTGGATCTCGGCGACGGGCCGCAACCCGTACACGGCCATGCCGAGCGCCGCGCCGATGATCGCCGCCTCGGAGAGGGGCGAGTCTATGACCCTGTCAGGGCCATACTTGTCGAACAGCTTGTCGGTGGCGAGGAAGACCCCGCCGCGCTTGCCGACGTCCTCGCCGATGACCACGACCCTGTCGTCCCTGGCCATCTCCTGATCGAGGGTGGCCGCTATCGCCTGAGCCATGGTCTTGACGCCGGACTGGCGCTCGCGAACCGCCTGTGTGCTCGTCACCCCAGCAGCTCCTCGCGCTGTCTGACCAGGCGCTCGGGCATCTGGGCGTAGACGTCCTCGAACATCCACTCCAGCGGCACGGTCCCGGCCTCCTGCGCCTGGCGGATGCCCTCCACCAACTGCGCGTCGATCTCGGCCCTGGCTCGCTGCTCGGCATCTTCGTCCCACAGGCCGCGCCGCTCGAGGAACCGCCTGTACCGGTCCAGCGGGTCGCGCCGGCGCCACAACTCGACCTCCTGGCGTGCGCGGTAGCGCGAGTCGTCGTCGGCCGAAGAGTGGCCGCCGTAGCGGTAGACGACGAACTCGACGATGGATGGGCCCACGCCCTCGCGGGCCCGCTCGATGGCCTCCCTGGCGACCAGGAAGGAGGCCAGGACGTCCATGCCGTCTACCAGGTAGCCGGGCATGCCGTAAGCGTGAGCCTTGACCGCGATCGTGTCCGAGCCGGTCTGCTTCTTGAGGTCGACGCTGATGGCGTAGCCGTTGTTCTGACAGGCGAACACGATGGGGGCGCCCTGGGCGCCGGCCAGGTTCACGCCGGCGTGCCAGTCGCCTTCGCTGGTGGCGCCATCACCGAAGCTGCAGACCGTCACCTGAGACCTGCCCGCCAGCTTCATCGCCAGCGCCGTCCCCACGGCCGGGGGCACGTGCGACGCGATGGGAGAGGCCACGGTGAAGACGTTAAGCTCGGCCGAGCCGGGATGGTACGGCATCTGGCGTCCGCGGGCCGTGTCTGCCATGGTGCCCAACGACTGGCCGGCGAACTCCACGACGGGCATGCCCAACGCCAGCAGGAGCGAGACGTCACGGTAGTAAGGGAACACCCAGTCGTGCCCCTTGCGGACCGCGTGCGCCAGACCCACCTGCGCGGCCTCATGGCCGGCGCTGGGCGCGACGAAGCTGGTCTTGCCCTGACGTTGGAGGCGGCCCAACCGATCGTCGATGAGCCGCCCCGCCAACATGTCCAGGTAGAAACCCTTGAGCTTCTCCGGTTCCAGGTCCAGTTCGAAGGGTCCTAGCCATTCACCCCCGTCACCGATCAACCTGATCGGCTCGTCGGTGAAAGGCTGGAAGCCTTGCGATTCGCGGATCATGCGTCGCTCCCTACTGACCCCGCGCCGTGAGCGCCTAGGGCCTGTTTACCGGCGTAGGCGACGACCGGCGGCTGGTACGGCCGCACGGCTCCGGACGTTCCATTGGATCGACGATACCACCGGCCCTCAGCGGTCCTCCGTAACGGAAACGGCATCCCGAGCCAACGTCGGCGGTCACAGCGCGGCCGGCGCCGGTTCGAGGCGAAGGCCATCAGGCACGGCGAACCTCGTGCCCCAGCCGTATCCTGGTACCGGGTGGAGCGAGCCGAGTCACGACCGTACCTGGCGGCACCTGCCCGCGCCGTGGCGGCCTGGGTCGGCAGTCTCCCGCCACCCGTCATCCTGGGCTTGACCCTCGCGGCGTGCCTGGCGTTGGCTGCGCTGGCCCGCCTGTTGGGCAGCTCCGCCTGGCTCTGGGTGACCCTCGCCGGCGGGGGTTTCCTCGTGGCCTACGGCCGGTTCGGTACCAGGGGCGTCCTGCTCGTCGGCGCCGCGTTGGCGGGGTCGGGCGTGGGCATCCTGTTCGAGGGTGTGGCCGGTTGGGACGGCGCTTACCTGCTCAGCGTGGGCGGTGCCTTGGCGGTGGCCGACTCGCTGGACCCGCCACCGGGCCACATCGTCCTCGTGGCGGGGGCGGTGCTCGGCGCCATAGGCCTCTTCCTGGGGCTGGCATCAGAAGGTGTGGCGAAGGCGGTGCTACTGGCCTGCGTACTGGCGGCCGCGGCCGCCATGTACCTCGCCCTGGATGGCCGTCGGTCCCGCTGATGCCCGGTCTGGAGCCTGTGCACGCTCTGCCCGTGCTGGCGGGGGAACCGAGCACGGCGTCCTTTAGACTGACCCTTGCGCCCAGGCGCCCGTGAGGGCTCCTGGGGAAGAGAGGGACGATGGAACAGACCATCAACCGCGGGTTGGACGGCGTCAACATCGACACCAGTTCGATCTGCTTCATAGACGGCGCCAAGGGCGAGCTCATCTACCGCGGCTACGACATCCGCGAGCTGGCGAACAAGGCGAGCTTCGAGGAGGTCGTCCACTTGCTGTGGGACGGCGACCTGCCCACCCGCGAGCAGTTGGACGGCCTGCGCTCACAGCTCAGCCGGTCCTTCGGCGTGCCGTCTCAGGTCTTCGACCTGCTGAGGTCACTGCCGCCGGGCGTGGACCCCATGCACGCCGTCACCTCGGCCGTCTCGCAGCTCGGGGCGCTGGACGCCGACGCCGACGCCGTGGAGATGGACAACGTCAGGCGCGTGGGCACGATGCTCCTCGCCCAGTTCCCCACCGTCGTCGCGGCGATCCAGAGGACCAGACAGGGGCTCGAGCCGGTGGAGCCCAGGTCCGACCTGAGCGTCGCCGGCAACTTCCTGTACATGCTCACCGGCGAGGAGCCCACCGCTGCCGCCACCAACGTGATGGACGTGGCCCTGGTACTGCACGCCGAGCACGGCTCGAACGCCAGCACCTTCGTCGCCCGCGCCACCGCCTCGACCCTCACCGACGTCTACAGCGCCATCACCGCGGCGACCGCGGCGCTCAAGGGCCCGCTGCATGGTGGCGCGAACGAGGCCGTGATGGAGGCCCTGGAGAAGATCGGGACCGTCGAGAACGTCGAGGGCTACGTGCTCGACATCCTCTCCCGCCCCGGCGGTCGGGTCATGGGCTTCGGCCACCGCGTGTACCGCGTGCTCGACCCTCGGGCCGTGGTCCTCAAAGAGGTCAGCCGCCAACTGGCCGAGGAGTCGGGCGAGGGCAAGTGGTTCGAGATGAGCCTCGAGATGGAGCGCGTCATGGAGCGCGAGATGGAGAAGCGCGGCAAGCAGGTGCGGCCCAACGTCGACTTCTTCAGCGCCTCCGTCTACCGCATGCTGGGCTTCCCGGCGGAGATGTACACACCCATCTTCGCGGTCGCGCGCGTGGCGGGCTGGATGGCCCACCTTTACGAGCAGTACGCCGACAACCGGCTCATGCGGCCGCGTCTCGTCTACGAAGGCCCGCGCGACAAGCGCTTCGTGCCCATAGACCAGCGCGGCTGAAGCTGGTACGTCCGGCGATCTACGGTCGAAGACGCTTCATCCGGTCACCAGCGCCCGCACCTGCAGGGTCGCGAGGAACTCCGCCACCCAACCGGCGTAGCGCTGCGAACCAACGGTGTTCCAAGCCTCCACGTGCTCCACGCCGTCCAGCCGGTGATAGGTGACGGGCACGCGCAGAGCCGACACGAAGCGGTCGACAGACTCGATGGGCACCGTCGTGTCGGCGGTGCCCGCGACGACCATGACAGGGACCGCCACCTGAGCGGCGTCGTTGGCCTGGACCAGAGCGGAGAAGTCGGTGCCCGTGCGCCATCCCGCCACGAGGAGCGCCAGCCTGGTCAAAGGACCCGGTAGCGGCAAGCCGGTCTTGACGGCGCCCAACCGGACCGTCGCGAAAGGATCCAGCAGCGGTGAATCGAGGACGATGGCGACGACCTCCGGGAGGTCGGAAGGCCAGCGTTCCAGCGCCTCCAGCGCCAGGGCACCGCCCATCGAGACCCCGAAGAGGACGATCCTGTCTACACCCCTGGCAGCCAGTTCCCTGGCGCCGGCCAGGGCGTCCTCCCACTCGCTGGCACCGTAGTGGTACAGGCCGTCCTCGCTGGGGTCCGAGCTGTCGTGGTTCCGGTACGACTGAGCCAGCACGTGTAGGCCGGCCGAGCGGAACGCCGGTACGAACCTCAGCAGTTCGATGAGCTCCCCGCGACGCCGGCCGTGGAGCATGAGCACGCCCGTGCCGGACGACGCATCCTCGTCAGCAGGAGGCACGTACCAGGCCCTGATCCCGCCCTGCGGCCCCTGTAAACGCAGCTCCTCGAAGCGCATGCCGAACGCCTCGCCAGGGTCGCTTCTGTAGACGAAGTTGTCCACGCGCGCCGGCGTACCCGCCGGTGGCAACTGCCCCTCGACCACGTCCATGCGCCGCGTGACGCTGGCCGGGTCGTCGGCGACGATCGCGCCCAGTCGGCCGTAGCCCCCGTCCCACAGCAGCCCGTAGTCGCCCACCACGTCGACCTTGGCGTGCTGCGCCGGCTCCTCTAACCTCGGCAGCGTCACACGCGGGTCGGGAGCCCGGCTCGAGGCGAGGACCTCGAACTCCGGCATGAGCCCGTATGGCGCCGGGACGATAACGCGGCTCGAGAACACCCAGCCCACGGCCAGCAGCACCGCAGTGATCAGCACCAGGACGAGGAGCACGATGAGCGCCGTACGCATCACCACCCGACCCGCCCGAACGTCGCGCGCCTGTCGGGGCTGGTCGAGAACATGACGACGGGCACGCCGGTCACCTCCTCCACCAGTTCGAGGTAACCGTGCACCTGGGCCGGTAGCTCCTCCCTCGATACCAGCCCTGACAGGTCGCCCCATCCCGGCAGGTCGCGGTAGACCGCCCGTTCAGCGTCGTCGTACGCCACGCAGACCCGCACGGTCTCCAGGCCGGCGAGCACGTCGAGCTTCGTGAACACGAGACCGTCGAAGCCGTTGAGCTCGCAGGCGTACCGAAGCTGCGCCAGGTCCAGCCAGCCGACGCGGCGCGGCCGCCCGGTGGTGGTGCCGAACTCGTCCCACTGGTTGGCGCCGCTCCCCCTCAGACGGGCCGCCAACGCCTCGTCGGTGATCTCGGTCGGGAACGGCCCGTGGCCGACACGGGTGGTGAACGCCTTCACCACGCCGAACACCTGAGCCAGCGCCTTGTGGCTGACCCCGGCTCCCACGACGATGCCGCCCACGGTCGGGTGGCTGCTCGTCACGTACGGGTAGGTGCCGTAGCCCACGTCGAGCATCGTCCCCTGGCCGCCCTCGAAGAGCACCCTTCGCCCGCGGGCCAGCGCCTCGCGGGTGAGCGCCCCGGTGTCCCTCACGTGCTCGGCGAGGCGCGGACGCACCGGTTCGAGCTCGGCCATGGCGACGTCGACGCTGGTCCAGCCGACCCGCGCCGTCGAGTTGGGCTTGGCCTCCAGCAGCCGGCCCAGCCTCTCGCGTAGCACGGCCTCGTCCACGAGGTCGCCGGCCCTCAGGCCCACGCGCCTGGCCTTGTCCGAGTAGGCGGGCCCGATACCCCTACCCGTGGTGCCCACGAAGCCACCGCCCTCGTCGTTCTTCTTGTGGTGCGGCAGGACCAGGTGAGCCTCGTGCGAGACCCACACGTCGCCGGGGTCGCGTCGAGCGGACAGCTCGTCCAGCTCCCTGAGGAACTCCCACGGATCGATGACCATGCCGCCACCGAGGACGGAGGCGGGCCTGTCGTGGAGCGTGCCGCAAGGCAGGTGGTGGAGCTTGAAGACCTCGCCGTCGACGACGACCGTGTGTCCGGCGTTGGCTCCGCCCGAGTAGCGCACGACCAGGTCCGCGTCGTGGGCCAGGGCGTCCACGACCTTGCCCTTGCCTTCGTCTCCCCACTGCGCTCCCAGGATCGCGATGCCAGGCACCATGCCTCCTCGCCGCCTACCGCCTCGCGGCGGCC
>JBDZWC010000004.1:8392-65860 GCA_040256005.1 Deinococcaceae bacterium
CCACGGGTCGTGGACGGAGGTGAACTCCGATCCACGCCGAGGCCGAGGCCAGAGTAACCTTAGCGCCATGACGCAGCCCGCCCACCGCCCCAGGGTCCTCCTGTCCACTTCGACCGTGCCGCGCACCACCTCGCTGAGGCGCGACGACGCCATGACGGGCAGGAACTACTCTCAAGCCGTCGCGTTGGCGGGGGGCCTGCCGGTGATGGTCGCGAACCTCGAGCCGGGCCTGGCGGAGGCGTACGTCGCGGCCGCTGACGCCCTGCTCCTGACCGGCGGCGGCGACATGGACCCCGGCATCTTCGGGGAGGCGCCCGACCGTGACCTGGGCTCAGTGGACCCGGAGCGCGACGCCTTCGAGCTGGCCCTCTACGCCGCCTTCCGCGAGGCCGGTAAGCCCGTGCTGGGCGTCTGCCGCGGCTGTCAGGTGATCAACGTGGCGCACGGGGGTGGGCTGCACCAGCACCTGCCCAGCGTGGAAGGCACGCATCAGCACGACCAGCGCGACCTCCGCGGCTTCCCCTCCCACCCGGTCGAGCTGGTGGCCGGCAGCCGCCTGGCCGGCGCCTACGGGGCGACCCGCGTCACGACGAACAGCTACCACCACCAGGCGATCTCGACGGTGGGCGCGGGCCTGACCGCGGTCGCCCGCTCCGGTGACGGCATCGTGGAGGCCGTGGAGTCCACGACCGGACCGCTCGTGGTCGGGGTCCAATGGCACCCAGAGATGATGTTCGCGGCGTACACGGAGCACCTCGCTCCGTTCAAGGTCCTGGTTGGGGCCGCGACCAAGGTGACAGCCGGCGTCTGATGAGCCCCGGGCTGGCGGCCCGTCACGCTCGCTCACGCGAACGCAGGACCTATCGACCTGTTACACTTCCGCGCATGTTCTCAGCGGTGACAGGAGGTGGTGCCGTGGAAGACGGCTATGGCTACCCCCGGTTAGCCCCCACCCCTGCGCGCTGGCACTCCCCTCTCAGGTAAGCGGCGAGAGCACGAGCCAGCGCTGACCACCCAGGCGCCGCGGCAGCGCGACGTCGCCAGAGAACCCCAGAACACGAGAGAAGGTCCCATGGTCATCGTCATGCGGAAGGACGCCGATCAGGCGTCGGTCGACAGGGTCCTGTCCGAGGTCGAAAACCTAGGCTTCACCCCCCACGTGAGCGCGGGCGAGTCCCGTACCCTGATCGGCGCTATCGGCCCGGCGCCCACGGAGGAGCTCAGGGAGCACTTCGCGGGACTCGGCGGCGTCGAGACGGTCGTACGCATCACCAAGCCCTTCAAGCTGGCATCGCGAGAGTTCAAGCACGACGACTCGTTCGTGATGATCGGCGGCGTCAAGACCGGCAACGGACGCTTCGTGGTGGCGGCCGGGCCGTGTGGCGTCGAGAGCCGCGAGCAGACGCTGAGCGCCGCCGACATCGTCAAGAGCGGCGGCGGTCAGGTGTTGCGCGGCGGGGCGTACAAGCCGCGCACCAGCCCCTACGCCTTCCAGGGCCTGGGCGAGGAGGGCCTCGCGATCCTGGCCGAGGCCCGGGCGGCCACCGGCATGCCCATCGTCACCGAAGTCACGGCGCCAGAGCTGGTGGAGAAGGTCGCCGGCACCGCCGACATGCTGCAGGTGGGCGCTCGCAACACGCAGAACTTCGCCCTGCTGGCGGCCGTGGGACGTTCGGGCAAGCCGGTGCTGTTCAAGCGGGGCATGTCCACCTCCATCACCGAGTTCCTGCAGGCGGCCGAGTACATCCTTTCCCAAGGCAACCCGAACGTCGTCCTGTGCGAGCGCGGCATCCGCACCTTCGAGACGGCCACCCGCTTCACGCTGGACGTCGGCGCTGTGCCGGTGCTCAAGGAGCTCTCGCATCTGCCGGTGTGGGTCGATCCCAGCCACGCCGCGGGCAAGCGCTCCCTCGTCACCTCCTTGGCCTTGGCGGGAGCCGCCGCCGGCGCGGACGGCATCATCGTCGAGGTGCATCCCAAGCCGGAGGAGGCGAAGTCGGACGCGGCACAGCAGCTCGACGCCGGCGAGTTCGGCGCGCTGATGTCACGGCTCGGCCCCGTGGTCGAGGCCCTAGGGAAGTCGCTCTGAGCGAACACGCACCCGGCGGCATGGGCACCATCGCCGTGGCCGGGGTGGGGCTCATCGGCGGTTCCGTCGCCATGGGCGCCAGGGAGCGTCGCGTCTGCGAGCGGGTGATCGGCTTCGACCACGACGCCGTCGCGCTCGACGCAGCCGTGGGTCTGGGGGCCATAGACGAGGCGCGGCTGGAGCCAGGCGAGTGGCTCTCGTCGGTAGACCTCTTGGTGCTGGCGGCGCCCACGAAGGCGCTCCCCCAGCTGGCGGCCTCCCTGCTGCCGCACCTGCGCGCCGACGCCGTCGTGACGGACGTCGGCAGCGTCAAGCGCTCGGTGACCGATGCCGTCGCGAGTGTCGACTGGCCCGGTGGCGCCGGCCGCTTCGTCGGCGGTCACCCGATGGCAGGCAGCGAACGGGCCGGCGTGCTCAACGCCGACCCTGGGCTCCTCGAGAACGCGATATGGGTGCTCACCCCGGGCCCCGACACCGCGGACGACGCGCTGGGAGCGGTGCGCTCGTTCGTGGAGACGCTCGGCGCCAGGCCGCTCGTCACATCGCCGGAGAAGCACGACGAGCTGGTAGCTGCCGTCAGTCATCTCCCTTACCTGGCTGCCGTGGCTCTCACCACGCTCGTCGACAGAGGCGACGACAGAGGTCTGAAGGCGCTGCTCGCGGCTGGCGGCTTCAGAGACCTGACGAGGGTTGCCAGCGGCGACCCGCGGATGAGCCGCGACATGATCGCCGACAACGCCGGCCCGGTCCGGGCCGCCCTGCGGGCCTTCAGGGCTGTGCTGGACGAGCTGGAGAGCGAGCTGGAAGACGCCGAGGCGCTGCTGGCGCGCGCCCAGGCCGCCAAGCGCGCGCGGGACGCGGTGCCCGTCGTGAAGCGCGGCCTGCTGGCCTCCCGGTGGGAACTGGTCGTGGCGGTGCTCGACCGGCCCGGTGAGTTCGCCCGGATCACGGCCGCGCTGGCGGAAGCGGGCGTGAACATCAAGGACCTCGAGGTGCTCAGCGTGCGCGAGTCCGGCGGCGCCGTGCGCCTGGCGTTCGAGGACGCAGGCGCGCTGGCGGCAGGAAGGGCCGCGCTGGAGGCCGCCGGCTACGCCGTACGCAGCCGCAACGGCGGGTAGCGGGCAGCACTCGCAGCTGTCCGGTACCAGGTTTCGCACTCCGGGTACGGACGCCGCCTATCCTCGAACCCGTGGCCTCACCGCGTGACGACCTGTTCGACCTCGCCGTGAACTGGGCTGCCGACTACGCGGCGCGGCTCGGACTGGCCTCGGACGAACCGGATCGCGTGCGAACGGGGCTGGAAGTCTGGTACCTCAAGACGCGCTTCGCGTACCGGGTCCCGCTCGACGAGGTGGCGGCCGCCGTGGCCGGACGCCCTCCGGGGCCCGGTTCGGTTTGGACGGGCGGGCGCAGCGGATCGTGGGCGCGGGCCAGCGGCCCTGAGCCGTCCGGGTCGTAACCTACTGAAGAGCGCGGCACGTGAGGTTCGCCCGGGTTCCGCACCATGCACGGCGGCCGGACCGCGCCTCACATGCGACCATGGCCTCGTGGGCAGGAAGGCCAGGCGCAGACCCGAACGCAAGCCATCGCCGGAGCGCATGCGCGAGCAGGAAGAGCGCGCCTGCAAGGCGAAGAAACGCTACCGCACGGCACAAGAGGCGCTGGCGGCGCAGGAGTACGTGCGACTCGCCTACGCCAACGAGAAGGGCGTCTACCAGTGCGAGTTCTGCGGCGGATGGCACCTGGGCGGGCGACCGCTCGAGCTGTGAGCGCTAGACGGTCCGCCTGAAGGATTTCGCCCTAGCTCACCGAACCAACGTGCCCAACCAACCCGATCTTCAGCGGCTCGACGACTTCTCGTACCTCCCGGCGCCGTCGGACCGAGCCCAACCTCAGCTGCCGTTGACACTTTGGTAAGTGGTGACTTACCATTCGCCCGTGATCGTCCACGACAAGCTCGCCGCCCTATCCGACCCCACGCGGCGGCAGGTCTTCGAGGCCGTCCTGCGCCGACCCAGCCCCGTGGGCCGGATCGCGGCTGGGCTCCCCGTCAGCCGACCCGCCGTCTCGCAGCACCTGCGGGTCCTGCTGGACGCCGGCCTCGTGACCGCCGAGCAGCACGGCACCAGCCGCGTCTACTCCGCCGATCGCGCGGGTCTGGTGGAGCTGAGGCGCTACCTCGAGGAGCTGTGGGACGACGCGCTGGACGCCTTCGAGGCGGCGGCGCGGAAGGAGTTCGCGATGGATCAGACGCAGACCAAGGTCGCACCCGTGACGAAACGGCGCACGGTCCCCTTACCGCTCGACCGGGCTTTCGACCTGTTCACGCGGCGCATGGGCGAGTGGTGGCCCATGGCCACTCACTCGGTAGCCGGGGACGTCAAGGAGCTTCGGTTCGAGGACCGCATCGGCGGTCGGCTGCTCGAGGTGGCCGAGGACGGCACCGAATGTAGCTGGGGCGAGCTCATGGCGTGGAACCCGCCGCACCGGTTCGTCGTGTCATGGCACCCGGCGCGAGAACCGATGGCGGCGTCGGTGCTCGAGGTGCGCTTCTCTCCCGCCGCAGGCGGCGGCACCGACGTCTACCTCGAGCACCGCGGCTGGGAAGAGTTCGGGGACGAGGCGCTGGACCTGCGTGGTCGCTACGACGTCGGCTGGGACAGCGTGCTGGGCCTGTACGTGACGGCGGCGGGAGGATTGTGAAGCGCCAAGCACTTCGATTGGCGGAATCGACCTAGTTTGGGGAGGCCCTAGTCTCGTCGTCAACGCTCACGGGATCGAGCGCCTTTAGCTGCAACCGCCGCTCACGACCGCCGAGACCCAGTTCACGCTGCCCATAGACTCGTACCCTGGACCGGTCGCGAAAGTAGCCCACGACCTCATCAAATTGGTCGTCAGCAAACGTCACCTCGGCGGTCTTGGACCTGCCCCAATCGCCTTCGATAGCCGCGACGCCTCGCAGGTGAAACAGTCCGTCTGCCGTCACCTTGTCGATCATGCCCTCCACCACGATCTCGTCATGCTCCTCGGACCCCGCCGCAAGTTCCCTCCGTCTCGATCGAATATCCGGAACCATGTCGGCCGTTAGTACCGAAGCTCGAACATTCGGGAAGACCGTCGGGGAAGGGATGATCTCCACTGACTGCCGCGGGTTCCTCGGGCTAGGAGCGAGCACCTCCAACGCTCTCAGGGCGGCGTGCGTGACAGTGGGATCCGAACCGAGCAGCGAGTCGTCTCGCACCTGTCCTTCGATAATCACGGGCGCCTGCGCAAGAATCCTCAGGGCCTCGAAGCTCACCTCATCGGGTGTGCTGGTGTTCGAGAAGAGGGGCTCCGCCTGCCGGGACCGGAGTCCAATTCTCAAGCTTCCTGGCCCAACGAACGCCACATGAGGGTCTGACGGGGTTACTCCGCGGAGCCGGCCGACCGACCGAGATACAATTCCGAACGCAGAGTTGACTCGCGTGGTCATCTTCTCCCAGAAGCCGATACCCGCGGACCCGTATGTGGCTCCCGGGCCACGGAATCGGAGTTCGAGGTCGTAGGCCGGCAACGGCGCTCCGTCCTCCCAACTGACGAAGACCGGAGCTCCAGGGCGTTGCGACGCGGTCAGCGCATCCGATATGAGCTGTTCCAGACGTTCGGCGACGTCAAGGGAATACGAGACTTCGTCAGGGGTCTCGAGATGGGTGACGACGGTTGCCGGGACACCTGTGACAACCACAACCGACCCATCTGACGTGGATTGCGTATGCGTGACAGGCTTCTTGAGCACACTCGGCTCGGCGATCACGCTTGTCCCTCCACTTGGTGAATCGTAACGACCTCGTAGCCCAAGGGGACCCACAACGTCACCTTGACTTTGGCACGGATTCCATTTGGACCAGTTCCTACGAAGGATATCCCCGGCTTGCGGTCTGTCTGGTTCTTGGTAGATCCTTCTCTACTGGCTCGCCTCCAAGGATGATCGACCACATGTCAGCAGTGGTCAGGCCGCGCTTACTCGCTTGATCGAAGGCGTGCCGAGACACCTCTATCCTACGCACCGTGACCGCCTCCCGGATTTGTTCGACCTCCCAGGCCTCAATTCGATGACTGCGGAGATTGAACGCCTCCTCCTGCTTCGTTGGCCATGCCAAAGTGAGCCCCCTGCGAACTCTAGCCGTGGTTTTGACCGGAAGGGCGCGGGTTGTTCACTTCAGGTGGACTGGTTACGCCTCCTGTAGGGACTATTTCCCGCGAATCGCCACGAAGGCCTCAGGTATCGTTGCTGCTGCCGTGAGAACGTCGGCGGCAAGCCATGTCGGTGAAACTGAAGTCTGGCGGATCGGTGGCCTCGACGGCCTGGCCCCTGAACTGCTGGACGACTTCGCCGCACCCACCCTGCGCGAGGTGCTATGGCGGGTGGGATACCCGGACCAGCGCTGGCCGGCCTACCACCCCAGCGAGGCCGACCCGTTGGGCGGGTACCGCGAGCACCCGCGGCGCATCGCGTTCGACCTCGCGGCGGAACCCGCCGGAACGTACGTGCTGGCGATCGACTACTTCACGATCTGCCCCCGGTTGCCGCATCTCGAGGTCCGCATCGCTGGGGAGAGCGGTCGGGCGCTGCTGAAGCCCGTGCCGTCACGCTCTGGGGAGGTCCTCGTCCATGCCGGGCTTCACTCGGCGATCTACTCCGAGGGCAGCGTCGAGGTCGCGATCCCGGCCAGGCTCCTGTGCCGCGGAGAGAACGTCGTCGAGCTCGTTTGCCGCGACGAGGCCGAGGTGCTGCGGGTAGAAGACCGCGCCGCGGTGGAGAGGCTCGATCGCATGGCGAACGGAGCCGGCATCTACTATCGCCGCCTGCGCCTCCTGAAGGGGACGAAGCCGGACCGTTCCGGCGCGACGCCGGGGTTTCCCCTGCGCCGCGTGACGCTCGAGCCCACCGTGCTGTACCGACGGGGCTCGGCCGGCGACCTGAGCTGCCGCTGCCTCGTGGACGTCGAGCTGCTGGACGGTTGCGAGGCGACTCCTCTGCTGCTCCACCTGAAGGACGCGACGAGCGAGAGGACCGTCCCGCTCGAGCTGCCGGCGACGGACTTCGGCCACCGGCGCCTCGCGTTCGACCTCTGGGACGGCGAAGGAGAGGTGAGCTACGCGGTCCAGACGGAGGGCGTCGGCAAGCCGCCTCTCGCGAACGGCACCTTCAGGCGGCGACGCAAGTGGCGGGTGTACGTAGCGGCACACGCTCACACCGACATCGGCTACACGCACCGACAGTGGGAGGTGGCGGAGCGCAACGCCTGGAACGTGGACACCGCGCTCGCGCGCATCGGGGCGGCGCCCGATGAACCCTTCGCGTACCACTTCGACGCCTTCTGGGTGCTCACCGAGTACCTGCCCGGCCGAGACGCGGCGACGCGGGAGCGGCTCATGGCGGCCGTCGCGGCCGGGCGGATCGGCTTCGCCGCCACCTACGCCGACGTGCTGACGCACGCCGCGGCGCTCGAGGACCTCATCCGCAACCTCGAGCCCGCACACGACCTGCTGCGCCGCCATGGCCTGCGCGCGGAGCTGGCGGCGGCCGTCGACGTGGCTTCCCTGACGGGCGCGCTGCCGGACGTCCTGGCCGGGGCTGGCGTCCGCTACCTGGTGCACGCCAACAACCAGGACCGTGGGCCGCTGCGGCTGAACGGGGACCTGCACCTCCTCTCGCCGTTCCGGTGGCGCGGGGTGGCGGGGGGCGAGGTGCTCACTTGGCTGTCGCGGATGTACAGCGAGCTGCGCAAGGTCTGTGGGAGCCCGCCGACGCTCGGCTCGGCCGAACGCGGCCTGGCCCTGTGGCTCGACGAGTTCGAGCGCGACGATTACGCGCCGGACAGCGTTCTCCTCTACGGCCAGGAGGCCGACAACACCGACCTCGACCCGCAGCCCGAGGCGTTCGTACGAGCCTGGAACGAGGCCTACGCCTACCCCCGGTTCGTCGTGGCCGACCCGGCGGAGTTCTTCAGGGACGTCGAGACGAGGTACGGGGACGAGCTACCGGAGGTGAGAGGCGACGGCGGCGCCTACTGGGAGGACGGGGTTGGGTCATCCTTCGAGGCCACGGCCCTGGCCAGGACAGCGCAAGCCACGCTGCCCGCCGCCGAGAGGCTCGAGGCGCTCGCTGTCCTCCACGGAGAGGGCCTCGCCTTCCCCCTTGACCGCTTCGACGCGGCGTGGCGGGAGCTGCTGCTCTTCGACGAGCACACGTGGGGCGCCTACTGCAGCGCCACGGACCCCGAGGCCCTGATCACTGGCGAGCAGTGGGACGTCAAGCGCGGCTTCGTGGGGGCGGCCGAGCGCTGGTCCCGTCGGCTCCTGCAGGCCGCGGCCGCCAAGCACGCGCTCAGCTGGGCAGCCGACGACCGCGAGGTGGCGGTGTTCAACCCGAACTCGTGGGCGTTCGGTGGGCGGGTCGTCGTGGAGACAGCCGTGGGGGAACGGGTCGTCGACGAGACCGGTGCTGCCGTGCCCGCGCGAGTCCTGGACCGCGGAGCCACCCAACAACGGCTTGAGCTGTGGATCGACGACGTGCCGGGCCTCGGTTACAGGCGGTTCAGGCTGGAGCGGGACGCCGGCCCACGCGACGAGCCGGCGCGAGCGACCCGCGCGGCCCGAGACGACTCGAGCCATCGTGACGGCCTCCCACCCGAGGGCCAAGACGACGGGCTCGTGCAGCTCGAGAACGACTGGTATCGGCTCACTATGCATGAGGCGACCGGCCGGGTCGTCAGCCTCTTCGACAAGGCGCTGGGCCGAGAGCTGCTCGAGGCGGGCGCGCCGTGGGCGCTGGGTCAATTGGTGCATGCGTCAGGCGGTGAGGGCACCCGTCTCGTGAGCAACCGCAGCACGCTGCCTCCCGGTGATCCGGAACTCGCAGGTGAGCTCACCGTGACGGGTCTAGACCGCACCAGCTCCGCCTTGGGCGAGCACCTGACCGTGATGGGCGAGTCGCCGGCGGGGCCGGTGAGGGTCGAGTGGACGCTGCCCGCCCGTGCGAAGCGTGTGGACGTGAGCTACACCCTGCGCAAGCCGGCGCAGGACGGCAAGGAAGCGCTCTACGTCGCTTTCCCGTTCGACCTGCCAGGCGCCCGGGTCCTGTCCGACGGGCACGTCGGCTGGACGGACTGGCGAGAGGACCTGCTGCCGGGCGGCTGCAGCGAGTGGCTGCCGGTTCAGAGCGCGATACACCTGCGCGGCGACGCGGCACACGTCTTGGTCGCCTCGCCGCAGGTACCGCTGTTCACGGTCGGCGACGTCGTGCGGGGGCGCTGGCCGCGCCGGCCGGAGCTGCGCGGTTCAAGCGTCTACTCCTACGTGCTCAACAACTACTGGCACACCAACTACCCGGGTGTTCAGGAGGGCGAGCTCACGTTCGCGTACGCGATCACGTCCGCCCACAGCCTGACGCCCGCGGGGGCGTACCGCTTCGGTTGGCAGGCCAGACGGCCCCTGCTCGCGACGCGCCTCAGCCGACAGGACTTCAGGGAGGCCAGGGCCCCGTACGACGACCCGACGGGCGGGCGGCTGGCCGAGGCCGGCGGCGAGGACGTCGTCCTCACCACCCTCAAAGGCGCCCGGCACGCCGCGGGGCTCGTCGCGCGTTTCCAGGAGGTGGCGGGGGCACCCGCCGGTGGCTCGGCTGCCGTGCTCAGGTTCCCGGGTAGGCGCATAGCCAGGGCCTTAAGGACGGACCTGCTGGAGCGCGACCTGCAGGAGCTGCCCGTCGATCCGGTCGGCTCCTTGCGGGTGAGCCTGCCGGCGTGGTCGCTACTGACCGTCCGCGTCGAGCTGGAGGACAGCGACGTCGCGGTCCTCCCACCAGGCGGGCAAGCCTAGGACCGTCTCCAGCGCCAGGGCGACGCCGCCCATGGTCACCGCCTCTGGACCCAGCCGGGACGCCACCACACGACACGGGGACCTGACGCCGGCCAGCGCAGGCTTGGCGAGCCGCCTCTCGACGGCGGGTAGCAGGTACGGGACCACATGCGTCATGGCGCCACCCAACACGATCAGCTCGGGATCGACGACGTCCACCATGTCCGCCAGGACCCGCCCCAGCAGGTCGCCCAGCTCCTCCAGCAATGCCAGGGCCCTGGCGTCGCCGGCGGCGCAGGCCTCGGCTGCCTCCTGGTAGCTACCGGCAGACACGGACCTTTCGGCCAGCTGCTCGACGACCGCGCGTTCGGCGAGGTAGGCCTCCAGGCAACCGCTGTCGCCGCAGCCGCAGGGTCGCCCTCCCGGCACGGCGGTTATGTGCCCCACCTCGCCGGCGAAGCCGCCGGACCCACGCTGCAGCCGCTCGCCCAGGTAGAGCGCTCCGCCGATGCCGGAGTGCCCCGCGATGACCATGAAGTCGCGGGCCTGCTGGGCGCTGCCGAACAGCTTCTCGGCCAGGGCAGCCGCCTTGGTGTCGTTGTCGACCGCCACGGGCACCGGCCATAGGGCGGCGAGGCGCTCGCCCAGCGGCACGTCACGCCAGCCGAGGTTCGGCCCGAACGCCAGGTGACCATCGCGCCCGATGAGCGCCGGGACGCCGACGCCGACGGCCTTCACGTCCTGCCAGCCGGCGCCCGACTCGCTCAGCAGCGCCTCTACCCCGCGCTCCAGGTCGGCGACGGCGGTGTCCGGATCGTCGCCCGCGTCGCCCTGCCAGCTCGCCAGGGGCGTGCCGTCCATCGTCGCCGCCAAGACGCGGACCACCCCGGGCTCCAGCCTCGCCCCGACGAGCACGCCGGCGCCAGGGTCCAGCTCCAGGCGCATGGGCGGCCTACCCCTGCGGTCGCCCGCGGGGACGGCCGTGGCCACCACCAGCCCCTCGGCGCGCAGCTGACGCACGACCGCCGAGACGGTGGCGGGGTCGAGGCCGGTGCTCGTCGCCAGCTCGGACTGGGTGGCGCCGCCGGCCAGGCGCAGGGCATGGAACACCTTGGCGACGTTGAGCCGCCGCACCAGCGCCGGGTTCAGGCGGCCTCGGTGACCGTTCACTTCCCTCCAGACGAGGACGTCCTAGCTTGACTGGTCGCTCGTGTTGCCGGTACCGTAGCATTTAATTAGATACTCGTCAGAACTCGTAAGCGGTGACGCTGGTCGAGCCAGTCGCTAGGACGGCAGGAGGCGCATGGCTGCCCAAGAGGTGCTCAGCGGGGCAAGGCTGAGCAAGTCGTTCGGACCCATAGAGGTCGTCCACGCCGTCGACGTAGACGTCAGGCCCGGCGAGGTCCATGCCCTCGTGGGCGAGAACGGCGCAGGCAAGTCGACGCTCATGAAGATGCTGTCCGGCTACCTGGCTCCCAGCTCCGGCGAGCTGCGCATGGACGGACGTCCGGTCGCCTTCCGTGACTCGAACGAGGCCGAGGCCGCCGGGATCGTGCTCATCCACCAGGAGCTCAACCTCGTACCTCATCTCACGGTCGAGGAGAACATCTTCCTGGGACGCGAGCCGCACCGCTTCGGGATCGTGGACCAACGCGCCACGCGGCGGGCTACCCGCGAGCTACTCGACGCGCTCAAGACGGACGTCCCGGCCACGCGCCAGGTACGCGAGCTCTCCGTCTCCCAGGCTCAGATGGTGGAGATCGCCAAGGCCGTCTCGCGCGAGGTGCGCGTGCTGTGCATGGACGAGCCCACCGACGTGCTCACCGGCCGGGAGACCGCGGTGCTGTTCGACCTCGTCAGGCGGCTCGTAGCGGACGGCGTGGCCATCCTCTACGTGTCCCACAAGCTGGAGGAGGTCAAGGCCATCGCCGATCGGGTCACGATCCTGCGCGACGGCACCAAGATCGGGACCTACGACGTGTCCGAGCTGACGCCCGTCGAGATGGCGCGGCGGATGGTCGGCAGGGACCTGGCCGACATGTACCCGGTCAAGCGAGCGCCCGCTGAGGACGCTTCGTTGGCCCTGGAGATCGAGGACCTCAGCGTTCCAGGTCTAGTCACGGGCGCCTCGCTGTCGGTCAGACGCGGAGAGGTACTCGGTGTCGCCGGGCTCATCGGCGCGGGGCGCACGGAGCTGTTCGAGGGCGTGCTGGGTCTGCGGCCCGCCACCGGCAGCGTGCGCAAGGACGGCCGTCTCGTCGACTGGCGGCATCCGGCCGACGCCAAGCGCGACAAGGTCGCCTACCTGACCGAGGACCGCAAGGGCAAGGGGCTCCTGCTGAACGACCCCCTGCGCGAGAACGTCACTCTGCAGGCTCTCGAGCTCTTCGCCAAGCCCTTCGTCGACCTGCGTGCCGAGCAAGCCGCTCTCGAGAACGCCGTGGACGAGTTCGACGTTCGCGTCGCCGACGTGGGCGTGGCAGCCAAGGCGCTCTCGGGTGGCAACCAGCAGAAGGTCGTGCTCGCCAAGATGATGCTGACAGACCCCGACGTCGTGATCCTCGACGAGCCCACCCGGGGCATCGACGTCGGCACCAAGCGGCAGATCTACTTCTACGTCGCCGAGCTACTGGCCAGGGGCGTGGCCGTGGTGCTGATCTCGAGCGAGCTGCCCGAGGTCCTGGGCCTCTCCCACCGCGTCGTGGTCATGCAGCGGGGCGTCGTTACCGGGACGCTCGCAGGCGACGACCTGGACGAGGAGACCATCATGGCCTACGCCACGGGCCTACGAAACGACAGCCACGTCGCCGAGTGGGAGACGGGTGGAGCGCATGTCGGCCACTGAGGTCCCCACCGTCCGCAGCTGGCGCGACCGGCTGCGCGGCGTGCCGTGGCAACAGCTCACGCCGCTCCTCGGCCTCGTCCTGCTCATCGTCGTCGGGTCACTCATCCACCCTTCGTTCCTCACGCCCACCAACATCTTCAACGTCCTGACGCGCTCGGCCTTCATCGGGATCATCTCCGTCGGAGCGACGTTCGTGATCATCAGCGGCGGCATCGACCTCTCGGTGGGCTCCATGGCGGCGTTCCTCGCGGGCGCCATGATCCTGTTCATGAACGCCCTCCAGGGCGGTGGCATCGCGCCCGTCGGCATCGTGCTGCTGGGCGTGGGCCTGGTCCTGGTGAGCGGGCTGGTCGCCGGGGCCGCCAACGGTGTCGCGATCACCAGGGGCCGCATCGAGGCGTTCATAGTCACGCTCGGCACGCTGGGCATCTTCCGCTCCTTGGTCACGTACCTGGCCAACGGAGGGACGATCTCGCTGAACTTCGAGCTGCGCAACGTCTACCGCCCGGTGTTCTACGGCCACTTCCTGGGCGTGCCCATCCCCGTGTGGGTGTTCGCCGCGGTGGCGCTCATCGGAGCACTGGTCCTGCACCGCACCCGCTTCGGCCGCTACGTGCGGGCGATCGGCTCCAACGCCGAGGTCGCGCGCTACGCCGCGATCCGCGTCGAGCGCGTGCGCACGCTCACCTATGTGATCCAGGGGCTGTGCGTGGCCATCGCCGTCGTGCTCTACGTCCCGCGGCTCGGATCGGCATCCGGTTCCACCGGCATCCTGTGGGAGCTCGAGGCGATCGCCGCCGTGATCATCGGCGGCACGGCCCTCAAGGGCGGCTCCGGCCATGTGTGGGGCACCGTGGTGGGCGCGGTCATGCTCTCGCTCATAGGCAACGTGCTCAACCTGACCACGGCCATCAGCGAGTACCTCAACGGGGCCGTACAGGGCCTCATCATCATCGGAGCGGTGTTCCTGCAGCGCGGCCGCCAGGGCCGCTGAGGGGAGGAAGGTTGGAGGTTCGGGAGGGTACCGCCAGCAGGAGGGCCGGCGCACGTGAACGTGCGCCCCACAACCGTTCGCCAGCAGCTCGACGAGCAGCATCCTTCGGAGGAGGTCACATGTTCCGTACGCTTCGAACCGTAGCCATCATCGCCGTGCTAACAGCCGGCGCAGCCTTCGCGCAGACCGTCATCGGGGTCTCCATCCCCGCCGCCACGCACGGCTGGACCGGCGGCGTCAACTGGTGGGCCGACCAGGCCAAGCAGCGCCTCGAGGCTGCCTACCCCGACCTGCAGATCGTCATCAACACGGCCGGCAGCGCCAGCGAGCAGGCCAACGACATCGAGGACCTCATCGCCATCAACCAGATCGATGCCCTGGTGATCCTGCCGTTCGAGTCCGACCCGCTCACCGAGCCTGTCGCGAGCGTCAAGGAACGCGGCATCTTCGTGACCGTGGTAGACCGCGGGCTGTCGCGCGCCGGCATCGAGGACGTGTACGTCGCCGGCAACAACACCGCCCTGGGCCGCGTGTCGGCCGAGTACATCGTCGAGCGCCTCGGCGGCGAGGGCAACATCGTCGTGCTGCGCGGCATCCCGACGACCATCGACAACGAGCGCTTCGACGCGTTCATGGCGGAGATCGAGGGGACCAACATCACGGTCCTCGACAGCCAGTACGCCAACTGGAACCGCGATGACGGCTTCGAGGTCATGCAGGACTTCCTCACCCGCTTCCCGGAGATCGACGCGGTGTGGGCTCAGGACGACGACATCGCCATCGGCGTGATCGAGGCCTTGCGTCAGGCTGGCCGCGAGGACGAGCTGTTCGTGGTCGGCGGCGCCGGCATGAAGGAGATGGTCAAGCGCGTCATGGACGGCGACCCGCTCGTCCCCGTGGACGTGCTCTACCCGCCTGCCATGATCGCGACGGCCATGGAGGTGACCGCGCTCAACTTCGTGTCCGACGTGCCGATCCTCGGCCGCTACATCCTCGACAGCCCGCTCATCACCCAGGAGAACGCGGAAGCCTACTACTTCCCCGACAGCCCGTTCTAAACGGGCTCGCTTAGCACACCTAGCTCCCGGGTGCGACCTCGTGCCCGGGAGGCTCTATCTGGAGGCTTCAGTGGCAAGACCTATCACGCTCTTCACCGGCCAATGGGCCGACATGCCCCTCGCCGAGCTGGCGCCGCTCGCCCGCGAGATGGGCTACGACGGCCTGGAGCTGGCCTGCTGGGGAGACCACCTGGACGTGAGGCGCGCAGCGGAAGATCGCGGCTACGCCGAGGGTCGCAAGGCGCTGCTCGCGGAGCACGGGCTGCAGCTCTTCGCGATCTCGAACCACCTGGTCGGCCAAGCCGTCTGCGACCCGATCGACGAGAGGCACGAGGCCATCCTGCCGGCGCACGTCTGGGGCGACGGCGACCCGGAAGGCGTGCGCCAGCGGGCTGCCGAGGAGATGATCGCCACGGGTAGGGCCGCCGCGAACCTCGGTCTGGGCATCGTCAACGGCTTCACCGGGTCCTCCGTGTGGCACGCCCTCTACGCCTTCCCTCCCACCTCCCAGGCGTACTGGCAGGCCGGCTTCGACGACTTCGGTCGTCGTTTCGAGCCGGTGCTCGACGCCTACGCAGAGATGGGGGTCCGGTTCGGACTCGAGGTGCACCCCACGGAGATCGCCTTCGACGTCGCGTCGGCCGAGAGAGCGATCGCAGCCGTGGACGGCCATCCCGCCTTCGGGTTCAACTACGACCCGTCGCACCTCGCCTACCAGGGCGTTGACTACGTGAGGTTCATCCGCCGCTTCGCCGACCGCATCGTGCACGTGCACATGAAGGACGTCTGGTGGGGCCGCGGCAACGGCGAGGCAGGCGTGTTCGGCGGCCACACGACCTTCGGCGACCCGCGGCGGTACTGGGACTTCAGGAGCGTGGGCCGCGGCGACGTGGACTTCGAGGAGATCATCGTCGCGCTCAACGACATCGGCTACCAAGGACCGCTCTCGGTCGAGTGGGAGGACGTGCGCATGGACAGGGTGCACGGCGCCACCGAGTCGGCGGCGTTCTGCCGCAACGTGGACTTCGCGCCCTCGGCGACGGCGTTCGACGCGGCCTTCGCCGACGAGGGTCGAGAAGGGAGCCAGGGATGACACGCCGCCTGCGCTACGGCATGGTGGGCGGCGGTGAAGGTGCCTTCATCGGCGGGGTCCACCGGCACGCCATGGCGCTTGACCACCGCTACGAGCTGGCCGCGGGCGCTCTCTCCTCCACGCCTCAGAAGGCCCGTCGTTCGGGCGAGTCACTGGGCCTCCCCGAGGACCGCAATTACGACACGTGGGAGGCCATGCTGGAAGGCGAGCTGGCCCGGCCGGAGAGCGAGCGTATCGACCTCGTCGTCGTGGTCACGCCGAACCACGTCCACTACCCAGTGGCCAAGGCGTTCGCGGAGGCCGGCTTCAACGTCGTGTCAGACAAGCCGCTCGTGCACACGAGCGAGCAGGCGCACGACCTGGTCGAGACCGTCCGGCGCACCGGCGTCGTGTTCGGTGTCACCTACAACTACACCGGCTACCCGATGGTCAAGGAGGCGCGCGCCATCGTGCAGCGGGGCGAGCTCGGGGCGCTGCGCAAGGTCGTGGTGGGTTACCACCAGGGCTGGTTGGCGACCAGGCTCGAGGAGACCGGCGCCAAGCAGGCCGAGTGGCGCACCGACCCGGCGCGCAGCGGCGCCGCCGGAGCGATCGGGGACATCGGCTCGCACGCCGAGAACCTCGTCTCCACCGTGACCGGGCTGGAGCTCGAGGCGATCTGCGCCGACCTGACGACCTTCGTGCCCGGACGCCGCCTCGACGACGATGGGAACCTCCTGCTGCGCTTCAAGGGTGGCGCCAAGGGCGTGCTCATGGCCTCGCAGGTGGAGATCGGACACGAGAACGACCTGGTGCTACAGGTCTACGGGGAGACCGGCTCCCTCACCTGGCGACAGGAGGACCCCAACTACCTCTGGTACGCGCCGCTGGAGGGCCCGGTCGAACTGCTCAGGCGTGGCAACCCGTACCTGGGCGAGGAGGCCAAGCGCGCCTCACGCCTTCCGTCCGGCCATCCCGAGGCGTTCCTCGAGGCGTTCGCGAACGTGTACGCCGAGGTCGCCGACGCGATCCTCAGGCGCCAGGCCGGCCGGGACACAGCAGGCGATTACCCGACGGTGGAGGACGGTGCCCGCGGCGTGCGCTTCATCGAGCGCACCGTCGTCAGCGCCGGTTCCCACGAGAAGTGGACGGAGTTCTGAGGTGGGGCTAGACGCATCTCGGCCCGGCGGGTCGGACCTCTACGCCCCCACCGCCGAAGACCGCTTCACCTTCGGGCTGTGGACCGTGAGCAACGTGGGGCGCGACCCGTTCGGCGAGCCGACGAGGGCGTCCCTCGACCCGACCTACGTGGTCTCCAAGCTGGCCGAGCTGGGGGCGTACGGGGTCAACCTCCACGACGACGACCTGGTGCCGCGGGGCACGTCGGTCGGGGAGCGCGACCGCATCGTGGCCCGCTTCCGCCGCGCCCTGGACGAGACCGGCCTCGTGGTGCCCATGGCCACGACGAACCTGTTCACCGACCCCGTGTTCAAGGACGGGGCGTTCACCAGCGCCGACGCCCGCGTGCGCAACCACGCGCTCAGCAAGACGATGCGCGCGATCGACCTGGGGGTGGAGTTGGGCGCCAGGACGTACGTGTTCTGGGGCGGGCGCGAGGGCGCGGAGGTCGACGGCAGTGCCAAGCTGCTTGACGCGCTGGCCTGGTACCGCGACAGCCTCGACTACCTGTGCGAGTACGTGGTCGACCAGGGGTACGACCTGCGCTTCGCCCTCGAGCCCAAGCCGAACGAGCCGCGCGGGCACGCCTTCCTGCCCACCGTAGGCAGCGCCCTCGGGTTCATCGCCACGCTGCAGCGGCCCGAGATGGTGGGCCTCAACCCCGAGCTGGCGCACGAGACGATGGCAGGGCTGTCGTTCCCGCACGCGCTGGCGGCGGCGATCGACGCGGGCAAGCTCTTCCACGTGGACCTCAACGACCAGCTGATGAGCCGCTTCGATCAGGACCTGCGCTTCGGGGCCGAGAACCTCAAGACGGCGTTCTTCACCGTCAAGCTCCTCGAGGAGCACTACGACGGGCCGCGGCACTTCGACGCCCACGCCCTGCGCACGGAGGACGAGGCGGGCGTGTGGGCGTTCGCCGCCGGTTGCATGCGCACGTACAAGATCTTGGCGGAGAAGGCCAGGCGCTTCGACCAGGACCAGGAGATACAGGCCGCGATCGCCGCTTACCGGGTGGAAGACCCGGAGACCGGCTGGCCGCCCCGCTACACGCGCGCCGGCTCAGAGGCTCTCAAGGCGCGCGACTTCGACCTCGACGCCCTGCGTCGGCGTGGCCCGGGTCTGGAGCGGATCGACCAGCTGACGGTAGAGCTCCTGCTCGGCGTGCGGTGACCGGCGGGCGCACGTTACTCATGGAGTTGCCGAACATCCTTGAAGCTTGCGTTCTAGGGAGGCAACCGTGGGTAGATCGCTTGGGAGCCACGGCGGCGTCGACTCGCGCCGTGAGACCGAGGGGCCGCTGTGAGCAGCGACGTGGCGAGCCGCCTGGCTGCGCCCGTCGCGCTGCCTTACGAGACCGCGACCCCTCGGCGCCAAGACACCGCCATAGCGCTCTCCCGGTCCCGGATCCTGAGGGTCCTCGCCCTGGTCGTCACGTCGCTTCTGGCCCTGCACCTCGCGCTCCAGCTGCTTCCGATCGACTTCTTCGGCAGCGAGATCCTCAAGGGCAAGGTGCATATCGACGCCGAGAACAGCGTGCCGACCTACCTGGCCGCAGCCCTGCTCACCGCCTGCGGACTCATCTCGTGGTGGTTGGCTCGCATGGAGCGGTTGCCCTGGCCCGGATGGGGGTTCCTAGCCGTAGTGTTCGTCGGCGCCGGCATCGACGAGGTGGCGGCGATCCACGAGGAGCTCACGGTCCCCATACGCAGCGCGCTGGGCGCCAGCGGCTGGCTCCGTTTCACCTGGGTGGTGGCCGGTGCCGGCGTGGCGTCGACCATCGCTGTCCTCTTCCTGCGCACATTCCTGGCGCTCCCCCGGTCGGTGAGAGGTGGCCTGGCGCTCGGTGCGGGCCTGTTCCTGCTCGGCGCGCTCGGCATGGAGCTCCCTGGCGGCCAGCTCAAGGACACCCTGGGCGTCGAGAGCTCCCCCTATGTGCTCGTCTCTACCTTGGAAGAGGCACTGGAGTTCGCCGGGGTGCTCGTGTGGTTCGCCGTGCTGAGCCTGCGGCTCCAGACGGTCGCCAACCAGCCGACGATACGCATGACGGCCTGACCGACCCCTGCCGGGCGGCAGGAGAGTCGGGATGACGCTGATCGGCTCGGACGACGACGTCGTCATCGGCGTCGACGTGGGCACCAGCGGCGTCGGTGTGGTCGCGATGGACCGCGCTGGCCGCGTCGTCGCCTCCGCAGACGACCCGGTGCCGCTCGCGACGCCGAGGCCCGGCTGGACGGAGCAGGACCCTGCGGACTGGGTCGATGCCACCACGTCCGGGTTGACCACCGTGACCGCCCAGGTGGGCGCCGACCGCGTGATGGCCATAGGCCTCTCGGGTCAGATGCACGGCATGGTGGCCACCGACGCCTCGCGACGCGTGCTGCGCCCAGCGCTGCTCTGGAACGACCAACGAACGGCCGCGGAGGCCGCCGCGCTCGAAGCAGCCGTCGGCCGGCACCGCCTGATCTCGAGGACGGGCAACCCTGCGATCACGGGGTTCCAGCTTCCCAAGGTCATGTGGCTCAGGCGCCACGAGCCCGAGGTGTTCGCGCGTACCGCACGCATCGCGTTGCCAAAGGATCACGTCGCCACCGCGCTGACGGGCGAGGCGGCCGCCGAGCCCAGCGACGCGTCCGGCACGGGGGCGTACGAGCTGAGGTCCGGGACGTGGGACGCCGAGGTGCTGGCGGCGGTAGACCTCGACCCGGCTCTGTGGCCGCCCCTAATCAGCTCCCACGACGTCGTCGGTCCCCTCGGGGCAGCCATCGCCGAAGGCGTCGGCCTGCGCGCCGGGCTGCCCGTGGTGGCCGGCGCGGGCGATAACGCCGCGGCCGCCACCGCACTCGGGCTGGGCGCCCGCCACCCGGAGGTGGGCAGCGTCAGCCTCGGCACCAGCGGCGTGCTCTTCGCCGCCCTGAACCGGCCAACGCCCGAGCCCGAAGGACGGGTTCATCTCTTCGCCCACGCGGACGGCGGCTTCCACCTGCTGGGGGTGACGCTCTCGGCGGCGGGCAGCCTGCGCTGGTACCGCGACGTCTTCGCCCCCGACGCCACCTATGACGAGCTCATGGCGACGGCGGCCGGGGCGCCACCTGGCGCCAACGGCGTGACGTTCAAGCCCTACCTCGCAGGAGAGCGCAGCCCGCACCTACGTGCCGACCTGCGCGGCTCGTTCCACGGGCTCTCGTTGGCTACCACCCGAGCCGACGTAGTGCGCGCGGTCATCGAAGGCGTCGCCTTCTCCCTACGCGAGGCGCACGACGCCATGGCCACGATCGCAGCGCCGTCGCGTTGGCTGGCGACGGGCGGGGGAGCCCGCTCAGATCTCTGGTTGAGCATCGTCGCCACCGTGCTGCGGGCCCCGGTCGGGCGGCCGGCAGGGCCGGACGGTGGCGAGACCAGCGCCGGAGCCGCCGAGGGAGCCGCCTGGCTGGCATGGCGGGCGCTGGGACATGATCCCGACAGGGAACCGCGCGCCGGCACCTGGCTGCAGCCGGACGAGGACGCGGTGCCGGCGCTGGAGGAGGCTTACCAGCGCTACCTCTCGTTGGGCCCGAACGACTGAGGTCGCCCGCTCACTCGCTCGCCAAGACGGAGAACACGAGGTGACCAGCGATGACGTGGGTGTCCTCCGACAGGACACGCCACATGACGACGTAGGAGCCTGGCGGCAGAGGCTGGCTCGCGAAGCGCAACTCGACCTGAGAGCGAGAGCCGGCGACGGCCGTAGCCTCCACGGCCACCTCCTCGTCGCCTCCCGGCTCACCGTCTAGGTAGGGCCCTATGATCGCCGCAGCCAGCCCGTTGAGTCGCAGGCCGGCATCGTCGGCCGTCACGTCGAAGTCGACGTCCAACCGCGCGACCCTGAACAGCGAGAAGTCGACCTCGACGCCCTCGCTGAACGTCAGCACGACCGACTCCGGCGGCGCGGAGAGGACCGCTCCCGCCGCAGGTGAGCTCTCTGCCAGGACCGCGTGCGCCCTGGCGCCGCCGACCAACACGGTCGCCAGCAGCAGGACGGCGTAGCGCAGCGTCCTCACGGGATCGAGATGGCGGCCGGGTCCGCCACCACCGGGTCGCTGTGGGCCATGTCGACACCCGAGAACACCTCGTCGAACTCGGACGCACCGACGAAGCCGACGAGCCTCACGTCGTAGTTGCCTACCTGGGTAGGCCTGAAGTCCGCTAGGTACGAGCCGGGCGTGCCGTGCACCGTGCGGAGCGCGACCTCCAGGACCGTGCCTCCGGGCCCATGGATCTCGGCCCTGAGACTAGCTTCGAGGCCGACCAGTGGTTCGCCGGCGGCGTCGACGGCGGTGAGCTCCACCTGCTCGATCTCACCGACGTAGAGGGGCGCGCCTACGAAGCCGACCGTCAACCGGTAGGCGCCGTCGCCTGCGGTCTTGGTGACGTGGGCGAAGGCCGCCGTGCCGAGGAGGGCCAGCAGCAGGCTCGCGACGAGGGCGAAGGCCGCGCCTGAGGTCTTCGAGAACATGTGAGCCTCCGTCTGGGGTCCGGGGTTCTCCAGCGGCGAGATGCGCCGTCCCTGACCCATGGTCGGAGTCTACCGCCACCCGCGTGGAGCGCCGGTCCTCACCGACCGAGCGGGTTCAGGCAACCTTGATCCAGGCGCGATCAGGCGACCAGCCGGAACAGCGCAGCCATGCCCTGCCCCCCGCCGACGCACATGGAGATGATCCCGTGCTCGGCGCCGCGGCGTCTCATCTCCGCGAAGAGGTCTGCGGCGATCCGCGCCCCCGTGGCGCCCAGCGGGTGGCCGATCGCGATGGCGCCGCCGTTCACGTTCAGCTTCTCGTCGGGGATGCCCAACTCGTTCTGACAGTAGTAGGCCTGGCTGGCGAACGCCTCGTTGATCTCGATCAGGTCGACGTCACCAAGCGTCATGCCGACCTTCTTCAGCAGCTTCCGGATCGCCGGCACCGGGCCGATGCCCATGACCTCGGGGGGGACGCCCACCACGGCGGCCTGCACCAGCCGGGCCAGGGGCGTGATCCCGCGCGCCACGGCGTCCTCTTCTGCCATCACGACGGTCATGGCCGCGCCGTCGTTGAGCGGGCTGGAGTTGCCGGCAGTAACGGTGGCGGCTTCGTCCGCGGCGAACACGGTCTTGAGGGTCGCGAGCTTCTCCATCGAGGTGCCGGGCCTGGGGCCCTCGTCCTGGGTCACCGTGACCTCGTGCCACGCACCCTCCTCGTCCTTGACGCGGGTCTGTACCGGCACGACCTGCCCGTCGAAGCGACCCGCCTCCCTGGCGGCCAGAGCCTTGCGGTGGGAGTCGAGGGCGAAGCGGTCCTGCTCCTCGCGCGTGATGCCGTAGCGGCGGGCGACCTCCTCGGCGGTCTGGCCCATCGTGTGGTAGGCACCGGGCTTCGTCCTCACGAGGGCACGGTTCACGGCCAGCTGGTGACCGCCCATGGGCACGCGGCTGGTGCAATCGGAGCCTCCGGCCAGGACCACGTCGTTCATGCCGTGCGCGACCGAGTGCAGCGCCTGGACCATCGTCTGCAGCCCCGAAGCGCAGAAACGGTTCACCGTGACGCCCGCGACCTCGTCCGGGAGGCCCGCGATCTGCACCGCGATACGCGCCATGTTGTAGCCCGCTTCGCCCTCGGGGTGAGCGTTGCCGAGGACCACGTCGTCCACCTCGTTGGGCTCGAGCCCCGGTGTCCGCTCCAACGCCGCCCGGATCACGTGGGCGGCGAGGTCGTCGGGCCTGGTGTCCTTGAGCATGCCCTTGTGGGCCCTGCCCACCGGGGTCCTGATGGCCGTCGTGACGACTGCTTCCCGCATGATCCTCCCCAGCGCTCCTTCGCTCGTGGCGCGGACCCGTCCGCGTCCGCAGCGGTGCCGTGAGCGGGGTTACGCTCCCCTGTCGGTGCTCGACCAGGGCCTGATGAGTATGGCTCCGTCCTTGAGCAGCGCGACCTCGGGGCCGCGGCCGTTCGCCTCGTCGTGTCCGGCGGCCTGGGCGACCGCCCCGCCGATCCTGAGCTGCGGGCTGAGGATCCTCTCGGCCCAGATGACCGCCTTCTCGTTGCCGCCTGCGCCGGCGTGAGCGAGGCCCCTCAGGGCGCCGATCACGATGATGTCGTCGTTGGCGAGCACCTCGGCGCCGGCGTTGACGTCACCCAGCACGACGACGGAGCCGTTCGACTCGATGCGGCCGCCGCTCCTGACCGTCCGCGCGATGATCACGGTCTCGCCCCGCGCCTGAAGCTTGCCGGTCGGTGGTCTGACGTCCGTGAACGTGCCACCCGCCTCACGCACGCGCCGCGCCACGGCCTCGATGACCTCGAAGGGCGTGCGGTCGGTCACCTCGAGGGCGACCTTCTCCTTGATCAGCTCGGCGTGGGCCGTGAGCGACTCCTCGATCTTGGCGACGTCGTCACCAGGCTCGAGGGTCAGCAGGATGCCGCCGCGAGTTCCCCTGGCTTTCACTGGGTCGAAGCCACCTCCACGCCTCTCAGCTCCCAGTAGCCCTCGAGGAAGTCCCTGGCGACCGGGACGGAGACACGTGAACTGGAGCCACCGTACTCGATGAATACCACGACGGCGATCTCGGGCTCTTCGACCGGGCTGAAGCCCATGAACCAGGCGTGCGTCCAGTCGCCGCCCCTGGACGTCTGGGCCGTTCCGGTCTTGCCGGCGACGGTCCACGGATAGACGCGAGGGCCCATCGTGTTGGCGGACGGGTAGTCGGTGAACATCAGCTCCATGCCGTCGATGACCGTCTCCCAGTGGGCGCTCTCGACGTGCGCCATCTCCGGCTCCATGACCTGCTGGCCGATCTGCCTGACCAGGTGAGGCTGCGGCATGTCGCCCCGGTTCGCGATGGTGCTCACGAACTGCGCCAGCTGCATGGGTGTGGCCATCACGTTGCCTTGGCCGATCACCGTGTTGAGGGTGTAGCCGGGCAGCCAGCCGATGCCCTCGTTCGCTCTGACCCACGCATCGTCGGGGATGCGACCGGCCTTCTCGCCCACCAGCCCCACGCCTGTCGCGCTGCCGAAGCCGAGTTGGCGCGCGCGCGAAACGACGTCCTCGATGAACGGCGCCCAACCGGTGGAGAAGCCGGGGGTGTCGTACGCGGCGTACCAGAAGTAGGTGTTGCAGCTGTCCGCGATGGCGTCGTAGACGTCGTACATGCCCTTGTCGAAGGTGGCCCAGTTCCGCCAGATGATGTCGCCGAACCGGAACCGCGCCGTGCACGGGTAGAGCGTCCTGGGTGTCGCCCAGCCGTTGTCGAGCAGCGCCAGCGAGGTGACGATCTTGAACGTCGACGCCGGTGGGTACGCCTCGACCGCCCGGTTCGTCAGCGGCAGGTCCTCGTTCTGGAGGACCTGCGCCACGGCCTGCGGGTCCGACGGCCGGTGCGTGAAGACGTTCTGGTCGTAGGTGGGCGCGCTCGCCATGGCCAGGATCTCGCCGTTGCGCGGGTCGATCGCGATGATGGCGCCCTTGGCGACGTCCTGTGTGGGCAGGCCCACGCGGATACGGTCCGCGTTGACGTACTCCAGCGAGTGCTGCAGCACGTCCTCTGCCAACCGCTGCAGTCGCGGGTCGAGCGTGAGCAAGACGTCGTACCCCGGCTGTGCCGACCACAGCACGTGTGAGGCGATCTCTGCCCCGCGGTTGTCGATCTCGACGCGACGCGAGCCCGCGTAGCCGAACAACGCCGCCTCGTAGGAGGCCTCGATGCCGGTGACGCCCACGAGGTCGTTGATGGAGTAGCCGGGGTTCTTGATCGGGTCGGCCTGCTGCGTGTAGCCGATCACCTGGGCCGCCAGGTTGGTCGGGTAGGTGCGCTCGATGCGCTCGCGCAGGTACAGGTTGGGGCTGCCCGCGACACGCTCCTCGATGGCCGGCACCAGCGCGTCAGGGATGTTCCACGCGACCACCGCGCCGTTGATGACCTCTTCCGCCTTGCTGCGGTCCGGCGGGCGCAGCTCCGCGTCCACTCCGAGGAGCGCGCGGATGCGGGGCCACTCCGGTGCATCACCGCCCCGGTAGAGGAGGTCGAAGGCTACCCGGTCGTCGGCCAGCACGGTGCCGTCACGGGCCAGGATGCGGCCCCTCAACGGCTCGATCCGCCGCTGCTCGTTCGCGTTCTGGATGCTGCGCAGCGCGTACTCCTCGCTCTTCACGAGCTGCAGGAACATCAGCCTGCCCGTGAACACCGCCAGCACCGTGAACAGGAACGCGAGGAGCAGGCGCATGCGACCGAGCATCACAGCAGCTCCTTCTGCAGAACCCGGCTGCGATCGAGGAGCGCTGCGCTCCACGGCAGGACCAGCAGGCCGGCGGCCACCGTGAGCGCGCCCTCCACGGCGACCACCGCACCGAGGCGATCGAGGCTGTACGGCACACCGACGAGCCAACCGAACAAGAGGGCCACGACGAGCCACTTGCCGACGACCGCTACGAACACGACGAGGAGGCGTTCGAGCGCCCCCGTGTTGGTCAGTTGCGCCCTCACGAACGTGGCGGTCAGCGCGGCGCCGGCCAGGCCCAACGCGTGCATGCCGAGGACGCCTTGGCCGATCAGGTCCTGCAGCATGCCGATAGCGTAGGCAACGATGACGAGCTGCCACGGCTGGATGCGCCACAACAGCGTGAGCGCGGCCAGGAGGAACAGGTCCGGGGCAGGGATGGGTGCGAACAGCGCCGAGAGGAAGCCCTGCGACACGAGCAGGACCAGGTAGAAGAGCACCAGGCGCATCGCGTCAGTGTAACCAGGGCGTCTCGCCCTCCAGGACCCGCCATCGCGGGCGTTCTCGCACGGCGGCCGGCCTCGAAGCGCCCGAGGTCCTGGACTATGCTGGCGCTCGTGTCAGAAGGACCACGACGCTTCGCGGATGGGCTCGACGGGTCGGCCCGGTTCACCGTCTCGCGCGCGCCCGCTGACGAGGCGGGCCGTAGGGCGCAGGCGCAGCGGGTCGTGGAGCACCTGGCGCGTTTCGAAGCCGAGAACAACCTGCCGGTGGGCGTGGCCTCGGCGCTGGCCGACGGCTCGCTGGGCAAGGACGACGCGGAGCTGCTCCTCGCGTTCGACGCCGGCGGCGAGTCCGCCGCCGCGGTGGTCATGACGCCGCCGTACCGGCTGCTGATCGCCTACGGCGACGACCCGGCCGCCCGCGAGGTGCTGTTGTCCGACATGCTCGCCCGCGGCGTCCACCCGCCCGGTGTGGTCGGTCCCGAGCCGACGACACGCGAGGTCGCCGCCTGGTGGGCAGAGCGGTTGGCGCTGAACGCCGAGCCCAAGATGCGGCAGGGCGTCTACCGCCTCAGCCGCGTGCGCGCGTCGGACAGGACGCCCGGCACCGTGAGGCCGGCGGTCGCCGCCGACGCCTCCCTGGTGGTGCTGTGGTTGGAGGCGTTCTTCTCGGAGGCTCACGTGGACGTGGGCACGCCCGCCGACGTCTTCCGCACCTTCGTCACCAGCGACTACCGCCGTCTGTTCGTGTTCGAGGTGGGTGGGCAGCCCGTGAGCATCGCCGGTCTGGGTGCGCGCACGCCTCGCGGTCGGCGGATCGGGCCCGTCTACACGCCGCCCGAGCACAGGCGCAAGGGCTACGCCGAGAGCCTCGTCGCCCAGGTGAGCGCGAGCGCGCTTACAGCGGGCAACGACTTCTGCTTCCTCTTCACTGACCTGGACAACCCGACGTCGAACGCCGTGTACGAGCGCATCGGCTACGAGCGGATCATCCAGTCGGCCGAGTACGACCTGGTTCCCCCGCCCACCTGAGCGCCGGTGCCGGCTGGCCGCTGGCCCTGACGAGCGGTCCTACCCGCCCCTGGTAACTTGGCTGCCATGTCGATCCTCGTCATACACGGCGGTGCAGGCACGGTACCGGAGCGGTTCCTGGACGCGTACAGGGAAGGCTTGCGGGCGGCGGCCGACGCCGGCTGCCGCGAGCTGACGTCGTCCGGAGACCCGGTCGAAGCCGTGCTGGCCGCCGTCAGCCACATGGAGGCCAACGAGCGCGCCTTCAACGCCGGTATCGGCGGCGCCCCGACGCGCGAGGGCCGTGTCGAGCTCGACGCGTGCGTCATGGCGGGCGACGGCAGCGCCGGCGCCGTCGCAGCGGTGACGAACTCGCGCAACCCCGTGCGGTTGGCGGAGAAGGTGCGCACGGCCACGCCTCACGTCATCCTCGCCGGAGAGGGCGCGGAACGTCTCGAGGAGAACCCGGTGTCGAACGAGTCACTCCTCACGGACCGCACGCGCGAGGAGTTGGAGAGGTGGCGCCAGCGCGGCAGCGACAGGCCCGGCCGCGGCACCGTAGGCGCGCTCGCGCTGTCAGACGACGGGCGCCTCGCCGCGGCCACCAGCACCGGCGGCATCCTGGCCCAGTACCCGGGTCGGCTCGGCGACACGCCAGTCCCCGGGGCGGGAACGTGGTGCGACCCGCGCCACGCCCTCTCGGGCACCGGCATCGGGGAGGCGTTCCTGCGCTCGGCGGGCAGCCGCACCGTCGCCCTGCGAATCGACCTCGGCGCGACGCCGGAGGAAGCGCTGGAAGCGGGCCTCGACGACCTGGTCAGGGCCAAGGGCGACGGCGGCTTCATCTACCTGAACGTCGACGGCAGGTTCGGTTTCGCGTACAACACGCCCATGTTGGCGGTGGCCTACCGTTCACCGGGGACTTCGTACGAGGACGTGGCGCAGGCGCCAGGCATCCACCTGTTCGGCGTCTAGGGCCGTTCCGGCGCTGTCGCTCGGCTCAGCACGAGCAGCGAGTCGCCGAACTCGTGCCCCAGGTAGCCGCGCTCTACCGCCTCCGCGTAGCAGCGCGCCATCATCGCGGGACCCGCCACGGCCTCGACCAGGTCTCGGTGCGAGGCGCCGGCCTCGTGCCACCCGGTCAGCAGCCCGTCAATGGCCCTCACGCCGCGCTCGGGCCCGATCAGCAGGTCGGTCCTACCGGCGCCGGGATGGACCGCACCGGCGGAGTCGACCACGGTCTCCAACGCCCGTGCCGAGGTCGTCCCCACCGCGACGACCCTGTTGCCGGCCGCGCGCGCCTGGTTCACGAGCCTCGCGGTCGCCTCCCCCACCGCGTAGCGCTCCTCGTCCGGCCTCTCGCCGGCCTCGAAGGAGGCCACGCCACAGTGCAGGACCACGGGGGCGAACACCACCCCGGCCGCGGCCAGACGCGTCATCAGTCGCGCCGTGAACGGGCGTCCGGCGCTGGGCATCTCGGCCGAGCCCGGCTCTCTGGCGTAGACGGTCTGGTACGCGCTCAAGGGCCTGGCCTTCGTCTCGTGGGCGTAGCGGATGGGCTGGCCGTGCCGGTGCAGGTAGTCGAGCACGTCGCCCATGCCGGCCAGCTCCACGAGCCAGAGCCGCGGTGAGCGGGAGTCCCTGGCGACGAAGTTGGCGCTCGCGCCGGCGGGCAACTCGACCCGGCCGCCCTCGAAGTCACGCCAGGGGCGCGACCCGTGCCCAGCGGGGCGCCGCGCCTCGACGGTCCACACGGCGCCGGCCACGGGCGAGGAGAGGTGAAGACGAACGGGGCCCGAGGGGCCCAGACCCTGGACGGCAGCGGGCACGGTGGCCGAGACGTTGATCACGAGGACGTCGCCGGGACCGAGGACGTTCACGAGGTCCGGGAACGCCCCATGCGTGACGAGCCCGGTGCCGGCGTCGGCGACCATCAGCCTCACGGCCGTCCGTGGGCGGTAGCCGGCCGCGGCCTCGGAGAGCTGGGAGGCAGCCGGCTCGAGCAGCGGGACGCCGAGGCTCGACGGCACGCTCACCCGGTCACCCCCTCCGACCTGGCGAGGTACCGGCCCGACGGCGGTCTCTCCTCTACCAGCCGCATGATCCCCGGCACGCTGGCATCAGGGGGAGGCCGGTCCGAGACGTCCTCGCCCGGGTAGGCCTCCTGCTGCATGCGCGTGTTCATGTCGCCCGGGTCCACCCAGTAGACGCGCACGTGGGGATGCTCTGCCGCCAGCACGCGGCTCAGCTGCTCTAGGGCGGCCTTGGACGCTCCGTAGCCACCCCACGTCTCGTAGCCCTCGACCGCGGCGTCGGACGTGACGTTGACGATCGCACCCCCGGCCCGACCAAGCTCTCCCAGGCAGAGCTGAACGAGGGCGAGTGGGGCGATGACGTTCGTCTCGAAGACGTCCCGCAGGTCCGCGAGCGGGTAGGCCTCCAGCCGTGGCAGCGGCGTCGGTCCCAGCGTTGAGGCGTTGTTGACGAGCAGCAGCAGCTCGCCCAGCTCGCTCGCCGCGGCCAGGAGGCGCTCTCGGTGGTCCGGGTCGGCCACGTCGCCTGCGACGGCTACCACGGCTGGGCCCAGGCCCGTCACGGCCGCGTCGAGCTCGGCGGCGTGGCGCGCGTCGACGACCACGCGCCAGCCGTCCGTTGCCAGTCGCTTCGTGAGCTCTAGGCCGAGCCCTCGCGAGGCGCCCGTGACGATGGCGACCCGATCGCGCGCGTCTCGGTGCGTATGCGTTCGCTGGATGGTCATGCCCGGAAGGTACAACTTCAAGTAAACTTGAAGTCAATGGCACTGCCCAGCCTCATCACCATCGGCGAGCTGGCCAGCCGCACCGGCGTGGCTACCTCGGCCCTACGTTTCTACGAGCAGCGCGGGCTGATCAGGTCGGAGCGGACGCAGGGCAACCAACGACGTTTCGCCCGCGCCACCGTGCGTCGCGTGTCCGTGATCCGCGCGGCGCAGCGCTGCGGGATCTCGCTCGAGGAGATCGGAGCGGTGCTCGCCCGCCTGCCCGACGACCGCACGCCCACGGCCAGGGATTGGCAGGAGCTCTCGACGGCCTGGCGGCAGAGCCTGGACGAACGCATCGCCACGCTGGCAGGGCTCCGCGACCGGCTGACCGGTTGCATCGGCTGCGGCTGCCTCTCTCTGGACCGCTGCTGGCTGGTCAATCCTGACGACGAGGTCGCGCGTAGCGGACCAGGCCCGAGGCTCCTCGCGGGGCCGCGCTCGCCGGCGTCATAGCCGTGGGCCCCCCGGCGCTACCCGGCCGAGGCTGAAGAGCCGAAAGCCAGGAGCCGACCGTCGCGATCCCTCACGACGAACTCCCGCACGCCCCACGGCGTGTCTCCCAGGTCCCGGGCGAACTCCACGCCACGGGCCGTGAGATCGGCGTGGAGCGCGTCGGCGTCCTCGCAGAGCAGGTAGGCGTCCAACAGCTCCTCGGCGTACTTCTCCGGCGGCGCATGCGTCCTGTCCACGAGGCGCAGGTGGATTCGGTTGCCGTCGCGGGCCAAGATCGCGTAGACCGGAGGGTCCTGCCAGGCGCCGACGAGCTCGAAGCCGAGCTGGTCGCGGTAGTACCCGACGGTCGCAGCGACATCGGTCGTGAAGAACTGAGGCACGATCTGGCGGATCATCCATGACCTCCTACGACCCCATCTTCCGATTCCCAGGTTCCCTACGAGCTCCGCTCGGGTCCAAGGCCCCGCGGCCCAGGGGCCGGGACCTCACTTCCCGAAGATGTTCGGTAGCTCCTCGAACTCGACCAGGACCTCGCGCGGCTTGCTGCCGGTGTGCGGTCCCACGACACCCAGCGCCTCGAGCGAATCCATGAGCTTGCCGGCGCGCGCGTGGCCGACGGAGAGGCGCCGTTGGAGCCGGGAGACGCTGGCCTGGCCCTCGTTGATGACGAGCTCGGCCGCAGCCCTCAGCTTGTCGTCGTTCCAGTCGATGAAGCCGGCGGCGGTCGAGTCGTCTGCCGGGGGCGGGTCGAAGTCCGCCCCGTACGCCTCGACGAAGTCGTCGTCGAAGTACTGGCGCCGCAGGAACTCTGCCAGGCGGCCGACCTCGTTCTCGCTCACGAAGGGGCCCTGGAGCCTCACCGCCTTCACCAGGCCGGGCTGGTAGAAGAGCATGTCGCCGAGCCCGATGAGCCGCTCCGCGCCCATGCCGTCGAGGATGGTGCGCGAGTCGTGGCTGCTGGAGACGGCGAAAGCCATGCGGGCGGGCACGTTCACCTTGATCAGGCTGGTGAGGATGTCGACCGAGGGCCTCTGCGTGGCCAGCACGAGATGCATGCCCGTCGCCCTCGCCATCTGGGCCAGCCGCATGATCGAGGACTCGACCTCCTTGGGACTGGTGATCATGAGGTCGGCGAGCTCGTCGATGACGATGACGATGAAGGGCATCTCCGGCATGTCGAGGTTGCGCGCCTTCTCGTTGTACTGATCGAGGTTCTTGGCGCCGATCTTCGACATCATCTGGTAGCGCCGCTCCATGTGGGTCACGGCCCCCAGCAGCACGCCGGCCGCGTCCTTCGGGTTGGTGACGACAGGCCTGAGCAGGTGCGGGATGCCGTCGAACGGCGTGAGCTCGACCATCTTGGGGTCGATCATCAGGAACCGCAGGTCGGTGGGCAGGAACCGGAACAGGAGCGAGGCGATGAGCGCGTTCACCGCCACGGACTTGCCGGAGCCCGTGGAGCCGGCGATGAGCAGGTGCGGCATGCGCGCCAGGTCACCCACCGTCATCTCGCTGTCGATCGACTTGCCGAGCACCAGCGGCAGACGCGCCTTGCTCCGGCGGAACGACGGCGACTCCACAGCCTCGCGGAACCGCACCAGCTCGCGGTGGGCGTTGGGCACCTCGAGGCCGATGACGCTCTTGCCCGGGATGGGCGCCTCGATGCGCACCGATCCCACCGCCATCGCCAGCGCCAGGTCGTCGGAGAGGTTCGCGAAGCGGCTGATCTTCTCGCCCGGCGCCGGCTCGACCTCGAAGCGGGTCACGGTGGGGCCCCGCACGGCGGCCGTCACCCTTCCCCCCAGCTTGAAGTTCGCGAGCGTCTCGTCGATCTGCCTCACCCGGGCGCGGTGCTCCTGGAGCATCTGCTCCTTGTCCTGCTGCGAGGACTCGGGCTCGTCGAGGAGCGTGTAAGGCGGGACCTGGATGGGGATCGCGCCCACCGGCTCGGGTTTGGACCGCTGTTCTTCCTCTTCCTCGGGCTCTGTGACGACGACACGGGGTGGGCCGAACGTCAGGGGGGCCTCACGCGACGCCCCGGCGGTGGCTGCCAGGGCCTGTTGCCGCCCATCGGCCACGGCGACGAGGTCGTCGATGAGGGCCTCCTCGACGGTGTCGTCTTCAACTACGTCTGCGGTCTCTCCCCACGTCGCCGCCGCCTCCGGCTCCGGCCAGGCGATGCCGTCCTGAGCGGAACCCGGCCGCGGGTCGGTCCAGTCGACCATCGCCTCGCGCTGCTGCGCCGCACGCTGGGCTACGGCGGCGAGGGCGGCGCGCCAGCCCTCGAGCTGGATGAGGATCTCCCTCCCCTTCGCGTCGAACTCACCGGCCAGCGTGGCGTCGTAGTCGAGCACCTCTTCGACGGGCGGCCCCGCCAGCACCTCGCCGAGGTCGGCCAGCAGCTCGCGCCACGGCTCGAGCGCCTCGGCGTCGAGGCTGAGGCGGTCGGCCTCGCCCTCGAGTTGCCTCAGCTCCTCGGTGCGCTTGACGTGCGCCCGCGACGCCTCGGCGAGGCGCCTGGGCTCCATCCCCTTCAGGGCACGCCTGTCCAGGTCACGCTCACGCGTGAGACGCCGGTTGCGCTCGATGAGCGCGGTCAGGTCCAGCGCCAACGCCTTGCGCACGCGGTCGACGGCCTGCGCCGCCTTGCCCTGCTCGGTGATCGGGTCGTCGATGACCTGCTTGAGGCCCTGACACCAGGCGTCGAACGTGCCCACGTCGGGGTCAGGGGGCAGCGCCGCCTCCGAGTCGAGATGTGCCGACAGGTCGCCCGCCCTGTCCCTGGCGAAGTCGGAGACCGCCGAGCGCCACGCCTTCAGGTCGGCGCGCCCGTCCCTCAGCGCCTGCGCCGACGGCGACCGCATGTTCCTGTGGATGGCCTTGACCTCGGTGCGCCAGCGGTCGAGCTCGGCGCTGCCCGGGTAGAGCTCGCTCAGCGCCTGGAGGTCACGGTCCAGCTCCGCTAGCCCCTTGCGCACCTGAGCGGCGTCGGCGTGGAAAGCCGCCCGCTGCTTGGCAGCCCGCCTGGCCGTGGCTGCCGCCACGTACGTCGATCTCACCGCGCCCGCCACGGTCCTCAGGGCAGCGATGAGGCTCGTCATGGGTCGCCAGCCGCACAGGAGGTCGAGGCCGATCGTGGCCACGACGACGGCGGGCACCACGGCCACCGCTCCCCACGTCGGTCCGAGACTCGAGCGCAGCAGCGCGCCCCAGGCGCCGGCCAGCTCCGGCCAGCCACCCACGGTCACGCCCCATAGCCCAGCCAGCGCCACCAGGTAACCGAGCAGCAACCGCGGCCACCACGGCGGGTTGCGCCTCAGCAGGAACAGCCCACCGAGCACGACGAACGGCACGGGCAGACCGTAGGCGGCCCAGCCGACGTTGCCCGCCAGCGCCGCGCGCACGGTCCGGCCCAGCTCGCCTGACGGGACTGCGGGCACCAGTACGCCCACCAGGAACAGGCCGAGCGCCGTCAGGACCAGGCCCAGGGCCTCGATGTCGGGCGCCCCTTCGGCCCTACGTTGTCGTTCCCGTCGGCCCTTACTCACGGACCAGAGTCTACCGTCTGCGTCCCGGCGCTCCCAGGGAGAAGTGGTACACTACGCGCTGCCCACGGACATGTGAAGCTGTGAGAAAGATGAGTCGGCTGTCGTGAAAGTCTTCGGCACCAGCTTGAGCTCGAAGTGGCGCGGGGCCGGGATGTTCGGTCTCTGGGGGCTCGCCGCGGCCGCCGTCGTGGCGCTGTTCGTCGCACCCGGCGAGCTGAGGCCCTGGCACGGCTTCCTCATGGCCGTACCGTTCATGGTCGCCACGACCTGGTTCGGTTGGACAGTGGCGGCGTTCCTCGCCCCCGCTGCCCTGCTCATCATGTGGGGCGTCGAGGGATCGGCCGCGGGCTCGACTGGCATCCTGGGCTACGCAGAGCTGGCCGGCGTCATGGGCGTCGCTGCGCTGGTCGGGGACCGCATGCACAGGGTCTGGCGCGCGACGGAGGCGCGCTCGTTCGACAACGAGCGGCGCGCGCGGCTCCTGCAGCACGCCGCGCTCGAGCTCAACCAGGCCCCCGACGCTGACCACCTGTTCTCCGACGCTCCGCGGCTGCTGTCCGACATCCTCACCTTCACGCACGCCGAGCTCTTCGTGCCGGAGGGCGACCAGCTCTCGCTCGCCACGGCGTGGCGCTGGAACGCTCGGCCGGGCTTCAAGGTGCCGCTGGCGTCGATCATCGGCCGGGCCTACCGCACCGGTGAGCCCCAGTACGCGCCGGACACCGCTCGCGACCCCGAGTTCATCGCAGCGCCCGGGGCGGAGCCGACCCGCTCCGAGCTGGCGCTACCCGTCAAGGTCGGCGGTGCCACGCGCGCGGTCATCAACCTGGAGCACACCGCGCGGGACGCCTTCACGGCCGACGACCACGAGACGCTGCGCGCGTTCACGCGGATCGTCTCCGACGTCCTCGAGCGCCTTGACGCCAAGGCCGCCCTGGACGCGCAGCGCGCCCAGCAGGAGTTCATCGCCAGGCTCTCGCAGAGCCTGCTGCACGCCGACGACGCCAAACAGGCCGCGATGACCGCCGTGGCCGACCTGGTCAGGTTCCTCGGGCTCGACGTGGGCGGCGTGCTGGAGCTGAAGCAGGCACGCTTCAAGCCGTTGGTGCGCGTCGGCGACCTACCGGCTGAGGTGGCGTACAGGGCCGACATGGGGCTCGAGTACACCGGGCTCCTCAGCGAGGCATGGACGTCTGGCAAGCACATCTACGTCGAGGACCTGTTGGGCCGCCCCCGGCCGCCGGGCGACTTCGGCTGGCTCGACTCGGTGCAGAGCGTGCGAACGGTGGCTCTCTACCCATTGACCAACGCACAGGGCGACGTCCGCTTCCTGCTGGGCCTCGCCAGCGTGGGCCGCGTCGAACCGCTCACGGAGTCAGACCTCATGCTGCTGAGCGGGTCCGCCCAGGCCCTAGGGGCGGCGCTCGACAGGGTCATGCTCAACAAGCAGCTGTTCGCCACCCTGGACGTGATCCGCCGGCTGGCACGGGCGGAGGCGCCGAGCACGCTCTTCCACAGGGCCACGGAGGCGGCCGTGGAGCTGATACCGGGCGCCGAGGCGGCCACCGTCGTGGTCAAGGACGGCGACCTCTTCCGCTTCGAGGCCGCCGTCGGTTACGACCTGGCTGCGATCAAGGACGGCGCCGGCCCGTTCACCCTGGAGGAGACCGTCGCCTGGTACGCCGGCTCCGAGAGCGACTTCAGGCGGGGTATCGGCCGCATCGCCCGCGGCGAGGAGGTGCTGCGCTTCTCGGTGGCGTCCACGGGCGGCCGCACCCCGGCGAAGCTGGAAGCCGCCAGGGTGAACGAGATCAAGGCGAACATCTGCATCCCGATCGCCGAAGGATCCGAAGTCGTGGCCCTGCTGAACGTGGACAACTACTCGAGCGACTCCGCCTTCGGCACGAACTCGCTGCGCATCGCCGAGGCGTTCGCCCAGCACATCGCGGTGATCGTGCGTCAGGCGGAGCAGGTCAGGCGGCTCGAAGAGAGCCTCGTCACCGACGGCCTGACCCGGCTGGGGAACCGGGAAGGGTTCCAGCGGAGGCTCGTGTCCGAGCTGGCCAGGGCAGAGCGCTACGGTCACCCGTTGAACCTGGTGATGGTCGACCTCGACAACTTCAAGCAGGTGAACGACCGCTTCGGGCACGCCGCCGGGGACGCGGCCCTGGTGGCCGTCGCGGAGGTCCTCACGGCCCACCTGCGCAGCTCGGACCACGCCTTCAGGTGGGCGGGCGACGAGTTCATCCTCCTCCTGCCAGAGGTCAAGCCTCAGGAGGCTCAGGCCGCCGCGGAGCGGTACTCAGACCTCGTGGGGTCCATCGAGGTGCACGGCCTGCACATCTCCGCGTCGGTGGGCGTGGCTTCCTACCCTGTCGACGGTGTCGACGCCGAGTCGCTGTTGCGACGCGCCGACGACCTCATGTACGTGCGCAAGCAGCGCCGGCGCGTGCAACCCGTCAACTGACGCGGGCAGCGAGCGAGCCGCGCACCCTGGGCCGCGAGTCTCAAGCGGCGGGCAGCTCGTCCTCGTCCAGCTGGTCAGGGTCCACGTCGGGCGGCACGGTAGCGAACTCGCGGCGGCTCAACACGTAGTCCTCCAGGATCACCTTCACGAACGCCACGGTGGGAACCGCGAGGAGAGCCCCCACGAGCCCGAACAGCCCGAGGCCGGCCATGATCGCGAGCAGCACCGTCAGCGGGTGCAGGTTCGTGGAGCGCGACAGTATCAGGGGCGAGAGAAGGTTCCCCTCCAGCTGGTTCGCCACGATGAACACGACGACGGCCAACAGCGCCGTAAGAGGGCTCACGGTGAACGCCAGCAGCACGGCCGGCACGGCGCCGATCACGGGTCCTAAGTACGGCACCAGGTTGAACACCGCCGCGAGGAACGCTATGGCGGTCGCCAGCGGGACGCCGAGGATGGTCAGCCCGAGCCAGATGAAGATCCCCAGCATCGTCGTGATGAGGAGCTGCCCGCGTAGGTAACCGCCCACGGCTTGGTCGGCCTTCTCCGACACCTCGCTCACCACGCCGTGGTACCGGGTCGGGATCAGCCGCCGGAACTGCGCCATGAACCGCGGGAAGTCGTAGAGGAAGTAGACGCTGGCGAGCACCACGAGCACGACCTGCAGCGTCGTGGAGATCACGACGCTGGCGCCCGTGTACAGCAGGCCGGGCCCCTGGCTGATCCAGCCGGTGATGAGCTGGGAGAACTCCTGTACCAGTTGTTGCAGTGCCGTCACGACGCGGTCCCTGATCTCCCCGCCCACCAGCCCTTGGGGGTCCACCTCGTCGAGGCCGCCGGCGAGCAGGAACGGGATGCGATCGAGCCACGTGAGCAGGCGCGCCTGCAGGTTGCCGAAGATGCGCGCCAGGTTGTCGAAGGCGTCTGGCAGCAGGTTGACGAAGCTGGCGGCCTCGGTCACGACCTGACCGACGAGCATCGAGCCGAAGGCGATGAGCCCGCCGAGCAGGAGGTACGTGATGACGACCGCCCAGCCGCGTCCCAGCCTGAGCCTCTGCAGCAGGGTGACGAGCGGGTTGAGGAGGTAGGCGAGCAGGAAGCCGAACAGGCCCACCTGTAGGGCGAACATGTAGCCGGCCCTGGCTCGCCACAGGATCCAGAGCGCAGCCACGATGAGCGCCGTGTACGCCAGGGCCCTCACCCACGGATGCCGCCATGCCCAGCGCAGGGCGTTCATCTGCTCGTCGGCAGGCTGCAGGCGATCGCTCACGCTCTCGTCCTCGTCGTCATGAGGCGGAGCTTCATGGCCCTACGAACAGGGACGCTGCGGCCAGCCTCACCTGCTCCGGCGTCTGACCCTCGCCGAAGTAGCCGCCCTCGTCCGACCAGATCTCGAAGCGCAGCCTGGCGCCGTCGTCACGCCCCGCCACACCGGCGTCCGTGCCGGAGTTCCCGACGTAGGCGATCACCTGTCCACGATACACGCTGCGTCCGTTGCTCACGCCGCTGCCTACCGCCGAAAGATGCCCGTAGCGCAGGGTCCTGCCGTCCGCGGTGAGGAGCCACACCTGCCGCCCCCGCAGCTTGTCCAACTGCTGCTCCGTGGCGCCTTCGGCCACCTCCTGCAGGAGGCCGTCCCATTCGGCCCGGCTCATCTCGGCGTAGGTGGTGTCCGCCCGTATCACCTGGGCGTCGGCTGCTGCGATCACCGCGCCGCCGTAAGTCACGGGGACGTCGAGGTCGCCGTCGACGAAGTCGAAGCCCTGGCTGACGCCCGATCGGTAGGGGCGTGGAGCCCCGGGGAGGTTCGAGTCCGACCGGGGCAGCCTCGCTCCCGGCAGCGGGTACCACAGTCCGGCGGGCGCACGTGAGGTGGCGGCCGGGGTCTCGGCGGCCCCGGAGCCGGCGACGGGCTGGGCACCCGCCCGGTCGTCGCCACGAGAGAACAGCAGCAGGCTGACGACGACGGCGTACACGGTAACCGCGGCCAGGACGTACCAACCGGGCTTCAGGCTGCGCACGTCGGGAGTCTAGCCCACCTTCTCCAAGACCAAGAGGAGCGGGATGTGGCCGCCGTGCTCCACCCGCAGGGCGCTGCGGTGGCGCCACCCCTCCGCCCCGGAGACCAGCTTCTGTGCGATCTTCACCTCGTGCGTGAGCAGGGCGAACCGCCCTCCCGGCCTCAGGTGGCGGGCCGCCGCGGACAGCAGCGAGCGGTGGAGCGCCTCGTTCGTGGCGTGGCTGCCCACGGCGTCACCCCATGGGGCGTCGGCCGCGACCACGTCGAAGAGTTCGTCGGCAGCGCCGCCGGGCACAGCCACCTGGAAGTCCGGGAGGACGACGTCGTCCAGGAAGGTCTCCACCTGCACCCCGGCCGCCTCCGCGTTCCTGCGGGTGCATGCCACAGCCTCTGCTGACACGTCGACACCGACGTACGGCCCACCGGGCCCGGCCAGGGCGCGTTCGATCGCGAGGGTGCCGCTGCCGCACATGAGGTTGAGGAACGAGCCCCCGCCCGTCAGTCTGGCGATGGCGGCCGCCACCGTGGCGTTGGCGCCGCCCGGCAGGTTGCACACCCGCCAGCCTCGCGCCGACAGCGGCCTGGCCGTTAGACGCAGGAGCGCCTCCCAGCCGCCCGAGCGAGAGCGCCTCACGCGCACGAGCAGCTCCCCGGCGTCCCTGTCCTCGGCCAGGCCCGTGGCCCGCCCCAGCTCGTCGGCCAGACGCCTGAACACCTGTGTCTGGCTACCGGCAGCGGCCAGGCGGAAGGTAGCCATGGGCCCCCTGGCGGCAACCTGGCGGCAGGCCCCACTCAGGCGCCTGAACGCGGCGTCACCTAGCAACGCCTTGGGTCTGGGCACCGCGAACTCCAGGGAGCGGTAGACAGCCGAGACCAGGCGGGACCGCGCGAGGACGCGCTCCGGCCGCGGGTGCGAGAACCTGACCTCGCCGTCCGTGGTGGCCATGACCGTGGCTCCCAGTTCGACAAGTTCATCGCGGGCCAGGCCCTCGAGCCCCCGCACGACGTCTGCCACGTGTTCCAGGTCCACGAGGCATGCTACCGAGCCTCCGCCGAGCCGCCCGCAAGCGGCGGCTATGATGTGTACGTGCCCCGACCAAGCCACCCTTCGGCCGCGGCCGCGCTACCCATGAGCTCATGACCAGCCGCGGCGATGTCCGTGCCGGCGACTGCCCTCGACCTATGGAAGAACGTCTCAGATGACCAGAGCCGACCCGCCCTCCGCCAGGCCGCGGGTAACGGCCGCCCGCCGGCGCGAGTGGCTGACCGGTTACGCCTTCGTGCTGCCAGCCACCCTCATCATCGCGGTCTTCGGGATCTTCCCCATCGGCTACGCGATCTACATGAGCCTGCACCGGTGGCGCATACGGAAGGGCGGCTTCATCGGCCTCGACAACTACCTCGACGTGGTGGGCGACTGGTGGGGAGCGCTGGCGTTCTTCGGCGGCCTGCTGCTGATCATGGCCGCGCACTGGCTGTGGACCGACGCGTTCAGGCGTGGCGGAGGCACAGCGCCGCTGGTGGGTCGGTTGCTGGGCGCTCTCGTCCTGCTCGGCTCCGGCGTCGCGGTGTCACTGGGCTGGCGGCTGATGACCGAGGAGGGCGACAGGCGTTTCCTGGCAGGTCTGACGCGCACCGTCTACTACGGTTTCGGGTCGGTGCCGGTCCAGATCGTGCTGGCGCTGGTCATCGCCAGCCTCCTGTACCAGAACCTGAGGGGCCAGGAGCTCTTCCGGATGCTCTACTTCCTGCCTTACGTGACGCCGGCCGTGGCCGCGGCCGCGGTGTTCCGTCAGATCTTCAGCCCGCGGCCGGAGAGACCAGCCAACGTCGTGCTCGACTGGCTCGGGATCGCACCGCAGCAGTGGCTGTTCGAGACGCGGCCCGTCACCGACGTGCTGTTCGGCGGCCTCCTCGACCGCGTGGGCTGGGACCTGACCGGCTTCTGGGCCGGGCCCTCGCTCGCGCTGGTGACCGTGATCATCTTCGGGATCTGGACCTACACCGGCTACAACGCCGTGATCTTCCTGGCCGGCCTCGGCAACATCCCCAAGCAGCTCTACGAGGCGGCGGCCATCGACGGGGCCACGCGCGTGCAGCAGTTCAGGCACATCACCGTGCCGCTCCTCTCGCCCGTGACCTTCTACCTGACGGTCCTCGGCTTCATAGGCACCTTCCAGGCGTTCACGCACATCTACGTCATGAGGTCCCCGAACACCAGGGACGCCGTCGACACGGCCTCCGTCGTCATCTTCGACACGTTCTACGGTCGGAACAACTTCAGCCTGGCTGCGGCCCAATCCGTCGTGCTCTTCGCGATCATCCTGATCCTGACCCTGCTGCAGAACAGGTTGTTCGGGCGGAGCGTGTTCCGTGGCTGACCAGGTCGCGGCCCGGTCCGTGCCGGCGCGGCGCGAGCCTTACGAGTTCAGGCTCTCGCACCTGCCCGCGTACGTCGCGCTGACCATCGGAGCGGTCATCTCGATGACGCCGTTCCTCTACATGATCTCCACCAGCCTGATGACGCTGGGCGAGACCATCAACCGGCGCCTCCTGCCCGCCAACCCGCAGTGGGTCAACTACCAGACCGCCTGGTCGGAGGCCGACTTCGCGCTGTACTTCCGCAACAGCGTCATCATCACCGCGATCGTGATCGTGGGCGTGCTGCTCACCTGTACGCTGGCCGCCTACGCCTTCGCCCGTATCGAGTTCCCCGGCCGCGAGCTCATCTTCATGGTGCTGCTGGCGACGCTGATGATCCCCGGCACCGTGACGTTCCTGCCCAACTTCCTGATGGTCCGCGGGGAGGTGATCCCGTGGGGCAGCTGGCTCAACACCTTGCCGGCGCTGACGGTGCCCTTCATGGCGACGGCGTTCATAATCTTCCTGTTCCGTCAGTTCTTCATGGGCATCCCGCACGAGCTGTACGACGCCGCCCGCATCGATGGCGCCGGCCACCTGCGGTTCCTGACCGCGGTCGTGGTACCGATGAGCAAGCCCGTCCTCATGACGGCCACCCTCCTCACCTTCGTCACCTCGTGGAACGAGTTCCTGTGGCCGCTCCTCGTGACGACCACGCCGCGCTGGCGCCCATTGGGCGTAGGGCTCTACACCTTCATCTCCGAGGCCGGCCCGCAGACCCACCTGCTCATGGCGGGTGCCGTGATCACGATCCTGCCCGTGCTCGTCGTGTACTTCCTGACGCAGAAGCAGTTCACCGAGGGCATCGCGACCTCGGGCCTGAAGGGGTGATGAACCAGGAACGGTCCTGAAGCGGGGATAAGGCAGCGTCACCAGCTAGTAACATCGACAACGAGCAACGAAGCTGCGGTTCGACATGGGGCAGGAGAGAACGGACGGGCCTACCCGTCACCACGGGAACCGCACGGAGAGGGAGCGAAGATGAAGCTAGGCAGGTCACTCTTCACGAGGCTTGGCGCAGCGCTGCTGACCGCCGTCGCCGGCGTGGCGGTCGCACAGGACGGGTTCGAAGGGGTGGACTGGTCTACCGTCGATCCGTCCGGCCAGACGGTCTCCTTCTGGCACCAGCACACCCAGGAGCGCGAGACCGCGCTGCAGGACATCATCACCGAGTTCAACGCGACCAACGAGTACGGCATCACCGTCGTCGCCGAGTACCAGGGCGGCTACGGCGACATCTTCCAGAAGATGCTGGCCCTGCTCGGCACCTCCGACACGCCGAACATCGTCGTGGCCTACCAAAACCAGGCCGCCACCTACCAACTGGTCGACGGGCTCGTTGACATGCGCCCGCTCGTCCAGTCAGAGGAGTGGGGCCTGAGCGACGAGGACATCGCCGACTTCTTCCCCGGCTTCTGGACGTCGGACCTGTTCCCGAGCTTCGGCGGCGCCCGCCTCGGCATCGCCCCCAACCGGTCGATGGAGATGATGTACTACAACAGCGACTGGCTCGCCGAGCTCCGCGCTGCCGGCCACATCGATTTCGACGGCCCGCCCACCAACCCCGATCAGTTCAGGCAGGCCGCCTGCGCCGCCACCGAGAACCCGTTCTCCGGCGCCTCGGCCACCGGCCAGAGCGTCGGCTACGAGCTCGCCACGGACGCCAGCCGCTTCGCGTCATGGACGTTCGCCTTCGGCGGTGACGTCTTCGACTACGACAACAACCGCTACACCTACGACTCCCCCGCTGCCGTAGAGGCGCTCACCTTCCTCCAGGACCTCTTCGAGGCGGGCTGCGGTGCCCTCACCACCGAGGCCTTCGGCGACCAGACCAACTTCGGTGGCGGCCGCACGCTGTTCACCGTCGGCTCCTCCTCCGGCCTGCCGTTCTACGCCAGCGCCGTCGAGGAGGGCGCGGGCCACGCCTGGAGCGTCGACGCCATCCCGCACACGACCCCAGACCCGGTCATGAACATCTACGGCGCCAGCGTGAGCCTGCCAGCGGGTCACACGCCCGAAGAGACCCTCGCCTCGTGGATCTTCCTCAAGTACTACACGGGGCCCGAGGCGCAGGCCGCCTGGGCAGCCGCGAGCCAGTACTTCCCGGTGCGCCAGAGCGTGGCGGCGAACCTGGGCCCGGTCTTCGACGCCGTACCCGGCTACGAGACCGCGTTCAACCTGCTCCCCTACGGCATCGCCGAGCCTCCCGTCCCCGGCTACGACTTCGTGCGCGACATCGTCGCGGCCACGATGGCCGACATCGTGACAAACCCCGACCTCGACGTGCAGGAGACCCTCACCGAGATGAACGAGGAAGCCAACGACATCCTCGCCGAGCAGATGGCGGAGATGGAGTAGGGCTTCCAGCCTCCGCTAGGCAGGGGCGGCGCTTCCCAGGCGCCGCCCTTCTCTTCTCTAGGCGCGAGGCTTCGCGCATCAAGACCCGACGTCACGCCGGTCGAGCGGCGGACTCACAGGTCTTCCTCGCCTGAACGCCACTATCAACCTGAAGCATAGTGGAGCCGCGACACCACTCGAACGTTCTGTCGCCACGGCGATCATCACGCAAACGATGGCTTGCCTTATGCGCCCAGCTGGTAGTGGCGCGGGGTCCAAGAAGCGCAGCCTAGGCTCGCGACCCGAGGGACTCAGCCAAGCCAGGCCGCGCCGCACGCGGACGCCCACCAGCCCTCCCGCGACGCGATAGACCCCAGCCGCTCGGATAACCTCGGCTGGCGTGACCCACGAACGACCCGCCTCGCTCTACGTCCACGTGCCGTTCTGCCCGAGCGTGTGCCCCTACTGCGACTTCCACAAGATGCTGCGGCACGAGGGCCTGGCCGCTCGGTACGTCGCTCGCCTGGAGCGGGAGCTGCTGGAGCTGGGGGAGCGCTGGGGCGGACCGCTGGACACCCTCTACTTCGGCGGGGGAACGCCATCGCACCTGCGCGACGACGAGCTGACCCGCGTGTTCGCGGCGGTGGACAGGGCGTTCGGCGGCGCGGGCCGGCTCGAGACGACGCTGGAGGCCGATCCCCTGACGTTCGACCTCGAGAGGCTCGAACGCTTCGCCCGGCTGGGCGTGTCACGGCTGTCGATCGGCCTGCAGTCGACGCAGGATGAGGTGCTGAGGTTCCTGGGAAGGCTGCACGACGGCTCCCAAGGCATGGAGGCCGTGGCGGTCGCCATCGCCAGCGGCCTGCGCGTGAACGTCGACGTGATGACAGCCATCGAGGGTCAGGACCTGGAGCTCGACCTGAGGCGCATCGTCGGCCTGGGCGCCCGCCACGTGAGCGTCTACACGCTCACCGTCGAGCCGGGCACCCCGTTCGCGCTGCGGGGCATCGAGGTCGACGAGGAGCTGGACGCCGGGTCGTACGCGCTGGCCGCGCGGACCCTGGCGGAGCTCGGCCTGCGCCGCTACGAGGTGAGCAACCACGCCGTCCCCGGCGACGAGTCCAGGCACAACCTCACGTACTGGCGCGGGCACTACTACCTGGCCGTCGGACCGTCGGCCTCTTCGTACCTACCCGGTGGCGACGGCTTGGGGGTGCGCTCTCGCAACCCCGACCTCAAAGGCTGGCTGCAGGGCGCGCCGCCCGAGGTCGACGTGCTGGGTCCGGACGACGTCGTGCTGGAGCGCCTCATGACGGGCCTGCGCACCAACGAGGGCGTCGACCTGGCCAGCCTCGAAGGGCGCACCGGCCTGGCCGTGGAGCGCCTGGCGGAGAGGTGGCTGGCCGACTGCATGGGCCACGAGCTCCTGACCCTGGACACGACGCGAACCCTGCGGGCCACCGAGCAGGGGCTCCTCAGGCTGGACGCGATCCTGCGGGCCTTCGTCGCCACGCGGCGGACGACCGCGAGCGCGGCGCGGGCCTAGGCCGGGCGCCGGCGGGCGTAGACCTAGGCGGGGCTCTGGCTCAACAGACGGGCGATGACCGCGCCGCCCGCCAAGCTCAGCTCACCGGGGACGGACAGCTCCTTCACCGCGGTGTCGTAGCGGCGCAGGAACGGCTGCCGGGCCAGGAACGACTCCAAGCTCAGCTTGGGTTCCTCCGCGGCAGCCCTCAGGTACGCGGTCGTGAGGCGCTGCTGCGCCGCGCGCAGGTCGAGGACGATGCCTGTCTGCGCGATCTTCTCCCACGATCCCGAGGTGGGTAGCTGCCTGAGCGCGTCGCGCATCCGGCCTAGCGCCAGGCGCTCGCCCAGGGCGAAGAACGCGGTGGCCGCGACCTCCAGGTCGACCTCGGCGGCCCTGGCTGCCTCCACCACGCCCATGCCCGCCGGCACATACTCCAGGCCGGCGACCCGCTCGGCCATCTTCTCTTCCAGGCCGCTCTTCACGTGCTGCTTGACGCTGGCGCGGAAGCGCCGCTTCTCGGCCGCCGGCAGGAAGCGCTCCAGCTCGCCCTGCAGGGTGGCGACCGGCGAGCCGTAGACCGCGACGACGTCCTTGATCGGCCGCTTGGCGAGGTCGCCGGAGAGCAGCCAGCTCACCACGCCCTCGACGGCCTGAGACATCGCCCGGTGCGCGGCGTAAGAGGCCTCGGGCGGCGTCACGTCGTCGCGCTCCTGCAGGTCGTCGGCGAACGTCAGCGTGCCGAGCAGCTCCATCGCGGTCAGCGCGGCGCGCACGACCTCTACGGGCGTGGCTCCGTTCTGCCTGACGGCTCGGTGGACGAACTCCATGCCGAGGAGGTCAACGACGACGTTGGTGAGCTGGGTGGCGGTGATCTCGCGCCTGAGGGAGTGGGCGCCGATCGCCTCCGGATGGCGCTCCCGCAGCAGCGTCGGGAAGTACTCCATGAGGTAGTGCGAGAGCTGAGGGTCGTCAGGCAGGTTGGTCTCCAGCAGGCGCCGGTACAGGCCCATCTTCACGTAGGCGAGCAGCACGGCCAGTTCGGGCCGCGTGAGGCTTACGCCCTCCGACCGGCGCTCCGCGAGCTGGCGCGGGGTGGGGAGGTACTCGACGGCCCTATCGAGCCCCGCCGACTCCACCAGGTAATCGAGCAGCGACCCGAACAGCTCCGGGTCGCTGGCAGCCGAACGCGAGGCGAGGCTGATCGCCAGGGACTGCCTGTCGTTGTCGCGAAGGACCAGACGCGCGACCTCGTCCTGCATCCGCACGAGCAGTTCGTCGCGCTGAGCGCGACTGATCGCCCCCGAGCGCAGGAGCGGCGCGAGACAGATCTTGATGTTGACCTCGTGATCCGAGGTGTCCACGCCCGCCGAGTTGTGTATCGCGTCGGTGTCGATGCGCCCACCGGCCCGGGCGTACTCGATCCGCGCCAACTGGGTGAAGCCGAGGTTGCCACCCTCCCCGACCACCTTGGCCCTCAGGTCGTCGGCGTCGACGCGGACGGCGTCGTTCGCCGAGTCGCCAACCTCGGCATGCCGCTCGGTGGAAGACTTGACGTAGGTGCCGATGCCGCCGTTCCACAGCAGGTCGACGGGGGCGCTCAGCACGGCACGGATGAGGTCCTGACCGGACAGCTGGTCGGCTTCGATACCGAGCAGCTCCTTCATCTCGGCGGAGACGGGCACGCTCTTGGCGCCGCGCTCGAAGACGCCGCCGCCGGCGCTGATCAGCGAGGCGTCGTAGTCGGCCCACGAGGAGCGGGGCAGCTCGAACAACCGCTGGCGCTCCGCGAACGAGCGCTTGGCGTCCGGGTCGGGGTCGATGAACACGTGCCGGTGGTCGAACGCTGCCACCAGCCTGATCCTGTCGGTGTAGAGCATGCCGTTGCCGAAGACGTCGCCCGACATGTCGCCGATGCCGGCGACGGTGAACTCGTCCGTGAAGACGTTGACGCCCATCTCGGCGAAGTGGCGCTTGACCACCTCCCAGGCGCCGCGGGCGGTGATGCCCATGCCCTTGTGGTCGTACCCGGCGGAGCCGCCGGAGGCGAAGGCGTCACCGAGCCAGAAGTCGTACTCGGCGGCGGTGGCGTTCGCGACGTCCGAGAAGGTGGCCGTGCCCTTGTCCGCCGCCACCACCAGGTACGGGTCGGCGTCGTCGTAGACCAGCACGCCCTCGGGATGGACCGCCTCGCCGTCGACGATGTTGTCGGTCACGTCGAGCAAGCCGCGGATGTACTCCTGGTACTGCTCCCTGACGTGCTCGCGCAGCTGCGCCTGGTCTGCCGGCGCCCGTTTCACGACGAAGCCGCCCTTCGAGCCAACCGGCACGATGACCGCGTTCTTCGTCATCTGCGTCTTCATGAGGCCGAGGACCTCGGTGCGGAAGTCGTCCGGCCGATCGGACCATCTGATGCCGCCACGGGCCACCTTCCCACCGCGCAGGTGCGTGCCCTCCACGGTGGGGCTGTGGACGCCGATCTCGTACAGGGGCCGAGGCTGCGGCATGCTGCCCACCTTGTGCGAGTCGATCTTGAAGCTGATCCTCGGGAAGCCCAGGAAGTAGTTCGTCCTGACCGTGGCCGCCATGAGGTCGAGCAGTCCCCTCAGCGCCTGGTCGGCGGCCAGCGTCGCGACGGACGAGAGCGCCGAGAGGACGTCGTCGCGAGCGCCTCTCAGAGCCGGCTCGCGCCGCGCCGGAGCGAGCGGCTCGCCGGCGTCACCCGCGAACTCGGGGTCGAAGCGCATCTCGAAGTAGCGCACCAGCAGGCCGGCCACCTCGGGGTGCGACAGCAGCGTGCTGGTGACGAAGGCCGGGCTCGTGACGAGGTTGAGCTGCGAGTAGTACATCTGGTAGGCCCGCAGCAGCGAGACCTGCCTGACGCTGAGGCCGGCGTACAGGACGAGCTGGTTGAGGGAGTCGCTCTCTGCTGCGCCGGCGGCCAGGGCCAGAAGGGCCTCCAGCAGGCGCGCTTTGTCCTGCCGTACGTCGAGTTGCCTGCCGGCACGGTCCTGGACGCGGTAGACGTCGACGCCCCTGTGCTCGCCGTCGACGACGAGGTCGTACGGGTTCTGGTCGAGGACCCGCAGGCCCAGGTTCTCGAGGATGGGCAGTACGTCCGAAAGCGCGCGCGAGCGCCCGCTGGGGTAGTAGACGAGCACGCTGGCCTCTTGGTCGTCCACCTTGTTGATGAGGTCGAAGCCGACCGCACCCGAGCCCAGGCGCTCTAGGTTGGCGATGTCGCGCACCGCTTGGGCCGGTGAGACCTCGGCCTCGTAGCCTTCGTCGAACGCGCCGACGTAGCGCTTCGCCAGCGCCCTGCCCTCGACGTCGCCGTGGGCGTCGATGAGCCGTGCGCGCACCTCGTCGCGCCAGCTCCGCGCCAGCTCGGCCACCGCGCTCTCGAGCTCCTTGACGTCCACCGAGCCCATGTCCACCTCGGTGGGGAAGTAGAAGTGGAAGCGAGCGTGGTCCTGGTCCTCTGACAGGGCGAGCCGGTAGTCGCAAGTGGTCGCGTGGAGCCGCTCCTGCAGGAAGTCCTGGATGGACCGCCGCACGTCCGAGTTGAAGCTCTCGCGCGGCATGACGACCATGGCCAAGATCCCGCGCTTCAGGGGGTCGGCACGGAGGCGCAGCTTGGCGCCCCGCTCCTGCTCCAGCGAGAGGATCGCCCTGATGTCCTTGTGCAGCTGCTCAGGGTCGGTGCCGAACAGCTCCTCGCGGGGCAGCGAGTTGAAGGCCGCCACGATCGCCTTGTAGTCGTGGCCGCCGGGCACGGCCTCGTCGAGCTCGAGCACCTGCCTGAGCTTCCGTCTGAGGATGGGTATGGCCTCGACGGGCGTGTTCTGGGCCTTGCCGGTGAACAGGCCCAGGAAGCGCCGCTCGCCGACGACCTGCCCCTTGTCGCCAAGCACCTTCACGCCCACGTAGTCCATCCGGCGGGCGCGGTGGACCGTGGCCTCGGCGTTCGTCTTCGTGACTACCATCAGGCGGCCGCCCGTCACGCGCTCGCGCAACTGCGGCGACAGCCGGGAGAGCGGTACCGGGTCTCGGTAGCCGCTGTCCGACTCGTCGGAGAGGATGCCCAGTCCGCTGCCCTCGACGACCTGCAGGTTCGTCTCGCCGTCCAGCTCCACGAGCTGGTACTCGCGGTAGCCGAGGTAGACGTAGTTCTCGTCTTCCAGCCACTGGACGAACGCCGCGTACTCGTCGAGCTCCTCCGACAGGTCGCTGGTGACCTCGTCGACGGTGATCGCGGCGTCGGGCTTCGTGCCCTCCTCCGAGAGGGTCTGCAGGTACTCCGCCGTCTGGGCCGAGCGCTCGAGCATGGCCTTGTAGTCCCGCGTCGCCCGGTAGACGTCCGTGAGCACGTGCGTCAGTCGCGACTGCAACAGACGGGCCGCGGCACCCTCCACGCGCTCGACGAAGAACATCTCGAACGCCTCGGGGCGGCCCCCTGACTCGGCTCCCAGGTCCACGACGTTGCCGTCGTCGTCCCTGACCACGTCGAGGATGGGGTGCAGCTGGTAGGCGAGCTCCAGCCCCTGCCTGGCGATCTCGGCCTGCACGGAGTCGACGATGAACGGCCGGTCCGTCATGACGAGCCGCACGACGGTGTAGTGGGACGCCCAACCGTCGGCCTCGAAGACGGGGTTGAGCACCTCCACCTTCATGTCCTCGTTGCCCAGCGCCTTGAGGAACGAGAAGCCGTCTACCGCCATCGCGTAGAGAGAGTCGGAGTCGAACTGGTCGAAGAAAGCGTCGTCGGCCTTGTCGAAGAGCGCGCTGACGAAGCGTTCGAGGAGCTCGGCGTCAGCCCGCCCCGCCGTTCGCTCGATGTGCTTGCGCACCAGGTCAACCGTTGCAGCCATAGCTGATCACTCCTGGGGCCGCGATATGGGGCCCACACCGTAGTCCGGCCACCATATCGCCAGTTCCTCAGCGGTCACGTGAAGGGGTTGGCGGAAGGGAGAACGGCATGTCGGCAGCGGCATCTTCGTGGCCGGCGGACTATACTCGGTCCGATGATGTTCTTCCTGGCGGCCCTGATGGTCGCCGCAGATCAGTTGAGCAAGGCTTGGATCGCCAGGAACCTCCCGCTCAACCAGACCGACATCCCGGTCGTTCCGGGCTTCGGCATCACCCACACGCAGAACAACGGGGCGGCCTTCGGCATGTTGCGGGACGTGGACTTCATCCTCCTCGGCATCCACTTCGACGGCACCGTTCTCCTCGGCCTGCTGTCCGCGCTGGTCGCGCTGGGGCTGGTCGTCTACATGGCGGCCCAGAGGCGCCATCTGCCTCTGATACAGCGTGTGGCGCTCGCTCTCGTGCTGGCCGGCGCCATCGGGAACGCGATCGACCGGCTGCGCCTGCGCTACGTCGTCGACTTCCTGCACATCAGGAGCGGCGACTTCAGCTTCCCCGTGTTCAACGTCGCGGACGCATGCATCGTCGTCGGCGCAGTGCTCCTGGTGCTGAGCGGCCTGCGGCGTCCCGCGCACGGCGCTCGACCGGGGTCGGAGCTCGACCCCGCCGCCCTCGACACCTCGGAAGACGACGAGCCCATCACCTACGCAGCGCACGCCGGGGCGGTCACCGTGTCGACCGCGCGGGCACGCAAGCGCCCGCTCGAGGAGTACCCGGAGCTGCCGCCCCTCGGAGGCGCCGCCGAGGGCGACTGAAGCCAGCGGGTACTTACCTTCTAGCGATCACGAAGCGTTCGCGACCGGTGAGGTCCGGCTCCACCCGCACAGCGGCGAACCCAGCGGTCCGCAGCTCACGCGCGAGCTCCCCGACGTTGCGCGGGTCGAGCTCGAGGGCCAGCAGCGCGCCGGGCCGCATGGCCCCAGCCGCCTGCCTCACCAGCCGCCGCGCGACGCTCAGGCCGTCGGGACCGGCGTAAAGCGCGCCCTCCGGCTCCACGACGACCTCGGGCTGAACCGTGCCTCGGTCGGCGTCCGGCAGGTAGGGAGGGTTCGAGACGACGGCCACGGCTCGGGCGGCGGCTGCCCTGACGCCCGGGTCCGCGAGCAGGTCCGATCGCCTCACCTCAACCACGAGTCCCAGGCGCTCGGCGTTGGCGCCGGCCAGGTCCAACGCCGCCTGAGACACGTCCGTCGCCCACACCTCCAGCTCCGGACGCGCCTGCTTGAGCGCCAACGCGATCGCCCCGGTACCGGTGCCTACGTCGATGACCGTGCTGCCCTTCGGTTCGGAGGCGGCCGCGATCTCGCTCAGCACTAGCTCTACCAGCCGCTCGGTCTCGGGTCGCGGGATGAGCACGCCTGGCCGGGTCTCGAGGCGCAGGTCGAGGAACGTCGCCTCGCCCAGCACGTGCTGCAGAGGCTCCCTGGCCGCGCGGCGGGCCAGTAATCGCGCCAGCTCCTCGGCCTGACGCGCCCCCAGCTCCGTGTCCCGCCTTATCAGCTGCTCGGTGCGGCTCAGGCCGGTCACGGCCTCCACCAGCGCCGCGGCGTCGACAGCGGGGCTCTCTACCCCGGCACGGCTCAACACCTCGGTGGCGCGAGACAGGGCCGCGCCGACGCTCTCATGGCGCCGGCGCGGCTTCTCCGTCACGTTCTCGTTCGCCGGTCAGGCAGGCTTGACGACGACCCTGCGGTCGGCGCCTTCCCCCGTCGACTCGGTCATCACGCCGGCCTCCTCGGCCAGCGACATGTGCACGACCCGGCGTTCGGCGGCGCTCATGGGCTCGAGCTCGACCGCGACGCCGTTGCGGCGCACCCTCGCCGCGGCAGCCAGCGCGGTGTCCCTGAGCCTGGCGTCGCGCCGGCGCTTGTAGCCGCCCACGTCTATGTTCACCCGCACCTGCCGGTCGCCGTCGCGGTTGACGACGGCGTTGGTCACGTACTCGAGCGCGGCGAGTGTGCGGCCACCGCGACCGATGATCTTGCCGGGGTCGCCACCGTACACCTCGACGAAGACCTCTTCCTCGGTGGCGGCGTCCACCTCTACCGCGTAACCGGGGTCGATGTTCAACAGCAGGTTCACCAGGAAGGTCTCGGCGCGTTCAACGGCATCGCCTTGGACGACGATGGCCTCGTCGTAGGCGGTGACGTCGAACTCCACGGCGTCCTCGACCTCGGCCATGATGTCCTCGGGCAAGCCCTCGGTCGCCACCTCGTCCTCGTCGACGTTGATGCCGATGCCCTCTAGGTACTTGTCTAGATCCGAGTCGCTCATCTGGCTGGGTCGCTCATCCCTTCGGCCTCACTTACGCTTCCCGCCGGCCAGGGCCGGTTTGGTGCTCGCGGGCGCGGGACGACCCCGGTAGAGCAGCCAGTACTGGAACACCTGTACCGCCATGGACACCACATAGTAGAGCAGCACCCCGGCAGGGAAGCCGAAGATGATGAAGCCGAAGACGACGTTGATGATCATCGACTGGCGCATCATCTGCGGGTTGCTGCGCGAGGAGAAGTAGGACATGGCCACCATGACGGCCACGTACAGGATCGGCAGGATGAAGGTGGGGTCGCTGCGGCCCAGGTCCGGGATCCAGAGGAAGCCCTCGGCGAACTCGAAGTTCATGAACACGCGCCACAGGATCAGGAACAGCGGCATCTGGACGATGATGGGCAGGCAGCCGCCGGCCGGGTTCACGCCGGCCTCGCGGTAGAGCTTCATCGTCTCCTGCGTCAGCTTCTCCCGGTCCTCCTTGTACTTGGCCTGCAGCTCCTTGAGCTTGGGCTGCAGCTCCTGCATGCCGAACATCGACCGCGTCTGCGTGCTGATGAGCGGCCAGATCACGGCCCTGAACAGGAGGGTGAGGACGATGATCGAGAGACCCCAACTGGGCACGTAGTCGTGGATGAACTGCAGCAGCCGCACGATGAGCAGCGAGAGGCGACCCAGGATGTTCGGGTCGAAGAGTCCCGGCAGCTCGAGGTAGCCCTCCTGCGTGTAGCGGACGAGCTCGTTGGGCCCCGCGTACACGCTCACACCGAAGGTCGCCTCGTCTTCCCCGGCGGGCAGCAAGGTCTGGAGCGCGCCGAAGTTGGGCCTCACGAAGGCGCCCTCGAGCGCGACGTTCCCACCGCTGGGCAGGAGGATCAGGGCCTGCTCGTTGTTGCGGTTGCTCTTCTGCAGCGAGACGTAGGTGGGGTCCTCGAAGGGCCTCTCGCCCGGGTTGAGGGCGAAGGTATCGGCGTAGCCGACCTTGACGACAGGGTTGGCGACCCGCGCGATGCCGGGCACCACGAACTGCAGGCGCACGTCGCCCGACGTCGCGGCGCCCGCCTCCTGCTCGGCTGCGGGGGCAGCGTCCTCGTCGCCCGCGGCGGCCTCCGGCTCTTCCGAGGCCGCGCCGCCAGCCGCCGGCGCGGCGCCCGCCCTGGTGACGGTGATGCTGTGCTCGGTGGTCTCGGTCACGCTGGCCACGACAACGGTCCGCTCCACCAGCAGGTCGCCGATGCGGTACGAGAACGTGCCGGTCATCGTCACGTCGTTCGACCTGGTCCAGGCGCCGGTGGCGTCCTGAGGTGGCAGGTACTCGCCGTCCACCAGCAGCGCCCCGCCCGGTGCGACGGCGTCGAACGGGATGAGGTTGTTGCCCGTCGTGATGTTGTAGTCGCTGGGGTCACGGCCCCTCTGCGGCTTGACGAAAGCGGCGGCGACCTCGCCCGCCGGCGTGAAGAAGAAGTCGGTGCCCTTGGTCGTGACGCGGGTCAGCTCGTCGTCCTCGTAGGCGCAGAGGAACGAGGGCTGCGACGTGCTGCACGTGGCCAGGACGTCCTCGAGGCCCTTGAAGCTGCCGGGCTCGAAGGCCCCGGACTCGATGGGCTCGCGCGCGAGCGCCGAGGTGCCGAGGAGCAGCGTCAGAGCCAGTGCCGCGGCCGCCAAGCGGGACCGAAGGTGGTGTGTCACCGTGCCTCCGGGTGCGCGTGCTCGTGCCCGGCGCGCCACTTCGCCGCGTGCCCGTTGCCGCCGCGCGAGTGGCCGTGCCCTCGCTTGGGCGGGACCGGGTCGAAGCCGCCCGGGTTGAACGGGTTGCAGCGCAGGACGCGCCACGTGGCCATGGCCATGCCCTTGAGCACGCCGTGGGTCTCGACGGCCTCGAGGGCGTACTCGCTGCAGGTGGGATGGAAGCGACAGCTGGGGACGGGCTTGAGCGGCGACAGGTAGCGACGGTAGAGGCGGACCGGCGCCAGCACCAGGTCCTTGGCGATGCGGCTCACGCCTTCGCTCCGGCCCGGACCAGCGCCGCGCGGAGCGAGCCTCTCAGCTCGTCGAAGGAGGCGTCGGCCGCGGAGGGACGAGCCACGACGAGCACGTCAATCGACGGCTTCAGCCCGTCGCCCGTGAGCAAGGCGCGCAGCGACTCGCGCAGGCGCCGCCTGACGCGGTTGCGGACGACCGCATTGCCAACCTTGCGGCTAACGACTATGGCTACCCTCACCTCTCCGGTCCGCGTCTCCCGCACGCGCACCGTGACGTGCTTGCTGCCCGACGCTCGACCCCGCACGAGCCGCTGGAAGTCCCGCTCGGACTTCAGCGACCGCAGCTTGGGGGACGGCGTCAGCGATCGGAGACCGTAAGGCGCTTGCGGCCCTTGGCACGCCGACGGGCGAGGACGCGCCGGCCGGCGGACGTTGCCATGCGCGCGCGGAAGCCGTGCGTCTTGGCACGCTTGCGGCGGTTGGGCTGGTAGGTACGCTTCATGCTCTGCTCCTCGTGCGACCGGCAGCCGGCGCCCTGACAGGGGTCGCCGCGACCTGGTCGCTAGGTGTTTCGTTCTCCTTGCCCGCGAGGTGGCACATGGCGGGGCGACACGAGATCTGGCGACCATGATGGCCGCCGAGCCGAAGGAGCATATCACACCGGCTCGCCGCCTCGCCACGGGCGGGCACGACGTTCGCGTCCAGCCGCGCGGGCACGGCCTCGGCCGCTGGGAACCGAGACGCCTTCTTACTTCGAGCGCCCAGGGCTCTTACATCAAGCGCGCAGGGCGGCCACGAGGCTCTCCGCCAGGTCGAGGAGGCCATCGTCGCTGCCGGGCCGCCCCATCAGTTGCACGCCCACGGGCAGGGCGTCGTCCGCGGCCCCGGCCGGCACGCTGATCGCGGGTAGCCCACCGAGGTTCGCCAGGCACGTCGCGACGTCGCCGACGTACATGGACACAGGGTCCTTCGTCTTCTCGCCCAGGCGGTAGGCCGTGCCGGTCGCGGTCGGCGTCATCAGTGCGTCGACGCCGGCCAACGAGTCGCGAAGCTGTGCCGCGAGGCGGGCGCGCGCCGCCACGGCCCGGCCGTAATAGGCGTCGCGGTACCCGGCGGACAGGGCGAACGTGCCCATCAGGACCCTGCGCTTGACCTCGGGCCCGAACAGCTCCCCGCGGGTGCGCGTGCTCACGGCCTCCTGGCCCTCCTCCGAGCGCCCGACGCGCGCCCCGTACAGCGAGCCGTCGTAACGCGAGAGGTTGCTGGCCGCCTCCGCCGTGGCGATCAGGTAGTACGTGGGGACGGCGTACCGCACCGCCGGCACGCTCACGTCCACGACCTCCACCCCGACGCTCGCCAGCGCCTGCTTGGCGGCCTCGAGCCCCGTGCGAGCCGCCGCGCTGAAGCCCTCATCGGCCAACTCCGTCACGACCGCGACGCGGCCGTGGCCGGTCGGCGCGGGTTGGAATGCCCTGCTGGTGGGGTCGAGTGGGTCCGGACCACGCATGACGCCGAACGCCGCGCGAACCAGCGCGACGTCCCTGGCTATGATCCCGACCTGATCCAGCGACGACGCGTAGGCGACGAGCCCGTAGCGCGAGAGAGCGCCGTACGTGGGCTTGAACCCGACGACACCGCAGAAAGCGGCCGGCAGGCGCACCGATCCGCCCGTATCGCTGCCAAGCGCCAGAGGGACGGCTCCGGCAGCGACGGCCGCTGCCGATCCGCCTGACGAGCCGCCGGCCACCCGCTCCGGGTCCAAGGGGTTGAGCACCGGGCCGAACGCCGAGTTCTCGTTGGTTGATCCCATCCCGAACTCGTCGAGGTTCGTCTTGGCGACGACGACGGCGCCCGCAGCCTCGAGACGCTCCACGACCGTAGCGGTGTACGGCGGCACGAACCCCTCCAGGATCCTCGAGCCCGCCGTCGTGGGTGTGCCGGCGACGCAGATGTTGTCCTTGACGGCGACAGGCAGGCCGGCCAGGGGCGAGTCGGGCGAGACGGTAGCGGCTGCCGTGCTCGCCCTGTCGTCGAGGAACCGCAGGAAGGCGTTCGTGCGTTCCTGTGCCTGGCGCGCGGCGGCCAGCGCGTGCTGTACGGGGGACGTCACTACCGCGCAGCATACCAGCGGGCGGGCGCCCGCCGAGGTCTGGGACCGCGTCCACGACGGCACGAACTGCGAGAACTCAGACTCCGCTTCTCACCACCCCGCTGTTATCATCTGCCTGCATGAGTTCGGCGTTGGCACAGCGTCACGACGCTTACACGGGCGCCAGCCACGGTCCCGAGACGGTCGTCGTAGCGGCCGGCGCCAGCGATCCGGGCAGGGTCAGGAGCCTCAACCAGGACGCCTACCACGTGGGCGCGGTGGGCGCTCACTGTCAGCTGGGCGTGGTGGCCGACGGCATGGGGGGCCACATCTCTGGCGAGCTGGCGAGCCGCCGGGCCGTCGAGGTGCTCGTCGAGACGCTCGAGGCCAGCAGGGCCCACCCGCCGGTGGCCCTGGCGCGTGCCGCGCAGGCCGCCAACGTAGAGGTCTTCAACCACGCCGTGCTCAACCCGGAGCACAAGGGCATGGGCACCACGCTCACGGCCGTACTGATCGACGACCAGGTGGGCCTGGTCGGCCATGTGGGCGACTCCAGGGCTTACCTGCTGCGCGACGGTGAGCTGCGCCGCCTGACCGACGACCACTCGTGGGTCGCCGACCGCGTACGTCAGGGCCTGCTGTCCGAGGACGAGGCCAGCAAGCACAGGTACCGCAACGTCATCACCAACGCGATCGGCGCCACGCCCACCTTCCGGCTCGACGTCCTGTACTTCGAGGTCCAGAGCGGTGACACCGTGCTCATCGTCTCTGACGGCGTGAGCATGCTCCTGTCCGAGCCGCTCATGGCGCAGCTGATCGGTGGGGTGGAGCCCAGGGAGGCCGTGCGGAAGCTGCTGCGGGAGGCGAACGACCGCGGCAGCCCGGACAACGTCACCGCCGTGGTCCTGAAGGTCGAGCACGTGGCCGTGAAGCCGAAGCGCTACGACCTCCCCGAACGTCAACTGGAAGCGGCGACCATACCCATCGGCGACACCATGTCGGGGATCAGGCAGGTGGAGGACGGCTACCCGCCCAACGGTCCGCTCGCCCGGATCAGGCGCCACCCCTGGTACCCGTACCGGGGCTGGGTCGTGGGGTCTGCGGTCCTGTTCGCTGTGCTGCTGGCTTTGGTGCTGTTCTAGGTCCTGGCCACCGGCCACTGCTAGGCTCACCACATGCGTCAGACCGTCTCCACACCGGACGCCCCCGCAGCCGTAGGACCGTACTCGCAGGCGATCAGGTCAGGCGACCTCCTGTTCACCGCCGGTCAGGTCGCCCTCAGACCCGACGGCACCTTCGTCGGAGGCTCCGTCGCCGAGCAGACGGAGCAGGTCATGAAGAACCTCGCCGCCGTCCTGAAGGCCGCGGGCGTCGGGTTCGAAGCCGTCGTCAAGTCGACTTGCTTCCTCACCGACATGGCGGACTTCGAGGAGTTCAATCGCGCCTACGCCAGCTACTTCACGCATGAGCCACCGGCGCGCAGCACGGTCGCCGTGGCCGCCCTGCCGAAGGGGGCCAGGGTCGAGGTCGAGTTGGTCGCCAGGCTCGGCTGACTTTCGCCTGGTAGACGCTCAGGCGGCGGCGGGAGCGTCCCTCAGAGAGTCCAGGTCTGCCAGGAGGCGCCCGCGCGCCTCAGCTTCCACGATCTCATCGGCCAGGCGCCACGCCTCGGCGCGGTGGAACTCGGCCTCCTCGGCGTGGCCGAGGAGCTGGTGCGCCCGGGCCATGGCCTCGTGGGCGTAGCCCAGGAGGAACGCGGGCTCCTCGCCGTCGACCCCGTTCTCCGGGGCGTCCTCGCGCACGCC
>JBDZWC010000164.1:0-4832 GCA_040256005.1 Deinococcaceae bacterium
CGGTATCCGCACGCGCGTCAGGCCTTACGACCTCATAGGCCGCCTGGGCGGCGACGAGTTCGCGGTGCTGCTGCCGGGACTAGGCGAACAGGCTGCCGCGGAACTGGTGCCGCGCCTGCTGCAATCGATCGGGTCTCAGCCCATCGAGAACGGGGCACAGCTCACCGTGAGCATCGGACGGGCAACGGAGCCGTTGGCCGGGTCGGAGGCGCCGCGCACCGGGCTGAAAGACGGTTCCCAGGAGGACGAGATGCTCAGGCGCCTCCTCGCCAAGGCCGACCGCGACATGTACGGGGTCAAGAACACGCAGTTCTGAGGCGGCCGTGGGCAGACCTGCCGGCCCTATGCGAATCTACGGGGCGTGAACCTACGCCAGCTGGCCGCCTTCGTCCTTCTCTCCGCGCTGTGGGGCGGCTCCTTCATCTTCATTCGGGTCGCCGTATCGGACCTTGGGCCCATACCACTGATGTTCGGCCGCGTCTCGATCGCCGCCGTCGCGCTTGGCCTCGTCGCGGTGGTGCTCCGGCGCAGCCTTCAGCTACGCAGGTACTGGCGCGGGTTGCTCGTCCTTGGATCGGTGAACGCGGCCATCCCCTTCAGCTTCATAGCCGCGGCGGAGCTGCACCTCACCGCGTCCCTCGCCTCCATACTCAACGCCACCGTGCCAATGTGGGCCGCCGTCGTCAGCGCGGTCTGGTTGAAAGACAGGCTGAGCGGCAAGCAGGTCGTCGGCCTGTTCCTCGGCCTGGGAGGCGTGGCTGTGTTGGTCGGTTGGAGCCCGCTGCCCCTGAACCTCAGGACCGTCCTCAGCGTCGCTGCGATGTTCATCGCCGCCCTGTTCTATGCTTTGGGCACCGTATACGCCAGGAAGAGCATGGTCAGCGCGCCAACTTTCACGCTGGCCATGGGTCAGCAGGCTTCCGCTGCGTTGTGGCTACTCGTGCCAACGCTGTGGCTGTCGCCGACCGTGACGCTGACTGCCGACGCCCTGCGGGCGGTTCTCGGGCTGGGACTGCTCTCGACCGCTCTCGCCTACCTGCTCTACTTCTACCTACTCGCGCGCGTCGGTCCTACTAAGACCGTAAGCGTCACCTACTTAGTGCCCGTGTTCGGGGTCATCTGGGGCGCCACGTTCCTGCGCGAACCGATCACCGCAGGCATGATCGCGGGTCTGGCGATCATCGCGTTCAGCCTCGTGCTGGTCACCGAAGTGCCCGTGGGACGGCTGAACGGCCGGCGATGATCTCGATCGGGTTGAGGACGGGCCCTTGAGCCTGCGCTTCCACGTCTCGGGGTCGCCGGCCGAGCGCCGACTCGACTGGCGACCCCGAGGGCCAGCGCTTCCCGGGCTGCTACCACGCACGCACGACGTCAACGGCTCCCACACCGCTGTTCACATGGATGTCAACGCGATCTTCGGCAGTCTCGTACCCAGGCGAGAAGTACTCGTCGTCCTGGCGCAAGAACTCGCCCGGCACGGACACGGCACCGAGGCCCCGGGAGATCACGAGCCTTACCTCCACGTCCTGCGGAAGACGGATGGTGGCGGCTCCCACCCCCGTGTCGATGTCTGCGCCGTAGCCACCGCCGGGCGGCAGGGTGACCGCCAAGGCGCCCACACCGGTGGACACCGCGAGTCGCGAGAGCTGCAGTTCCGAGAGGTCGAGGTCCGCCTCGCCCACTCCGGTGTCGACGGCAAGGTCGATAGGTACGCGGCCCGAAAGCGTGAGGTTCCAACGACCACGGTCACTTCCTGGCAGGCGGTTGTTGGCTCCCTCAGATCCCAGCGTGAAGTTGGCCACGCCACCGGTCACCTGGAAGGATCGCTCGATCCTCTCGCCCCGCAGGGGCACCACCGTCCCCTCTATCAGCTGGTTTGCCCCGGCATCGCTGCGCACCCGGAGCTGTGCGACCCCCGTGCTCACGGTCACGTTCGCTTCTGACGCCCCGGCCAAAGACTCTGATATCACCTCGGTCGCCGGAGCCGGACCGGTCAAGCCCAGACGGTCAGCCGACACGCCGTATAGCAGCACGCCCGCGACCACAGCACCCGCGACCGTGAAGAGGCGGTAGTTGCCTTTCAGGAGCACGTCAGCGCCCACGGCGATCACCGCCAAGGGCCAGAGGTAGAGCGTGCCCCATATCGCGTCCCAACCAAGCCAGCCGAGGTTCGCTGCGAAGAGCATCAAGCCCGCCGCGATCAGGATGATCGGCCATAACGGCAACCGGCCGGAACGGCGTAGAGAGCCTGGACCCTCTTGCACCGACATGTCAGACACCGCTTTCAGGGAGGCGCGGGCGACGAGGCCCAAGGCCGCCGCCGCGCCAGAGCAGGTAGCCGCCGACGACGATCAACAGGAGCGGCAGGACGACCCCGGTAACCGCGTTCGTGAGCAGGATGATCATCGCCACGAAGGCAGCACCGGCGGCCGGGTAGATCGCCCACCCTTGGCCGCCCTGCGCGCGCGGCAGCAGGTAGAGAGAACCGAACGTGACCGCGATCCCAAGGAAGAAGAGCCAACCGGCGTCCAGCCTAGGGGCCACGATGTCGACCCATGCGACGAGCGCCAAGGTCAGAAGTGCGCCAGCCGGGATCACCGCCCACCACCGCTCCCTACCCGTCAGGTACACGGCCGCGAAGCCAACACCTAGCGCAAGCAAGAAGTACGCGCCGCCCAACGCTCCTGTCACGAACACCAAGCTGATGCCGCCAAGTGCCGATGCGGGTATGAAAGCCCACCAGTTCGAACGGTCGTTGAGAAAGGCGAGTAGGAAGACGGCTCCGCCCGCGGCGAAGAGCAGCGACCACAGCAGGTCGCTCAACCCGCTCAGCCAGCCGAGCTGCATCCCCAAGAGCAGCACCCCGCCCACGATGAGCAGCACAGCCCAGCCACGATCCTTGATGCCGAGACGCGTCATATCGCCTCCTCTATGAGGCACCCGCTAACCGCTCAGCCGGGGTTAACCCAGCCGTCCTGCGTGGACGCGCGCACGGGCGGCGGAGGACAGACGGCCTCCACCACAACGTTAGGGCCTTGGCAGGATTCACGCCAGAGAGGTACGTCCCGCGGCCCCACGTCAACTGTTGCGGCAACGTTTGGTGCCATCTCCGGATACAAACAACTGCCGATGCTGAGGTGGTAGCATCGGTTGTGCCGGCTGCTTTCGGGCTCAGGAGCGCGATCTCTGGCAACAGCCGGCGGATCGTGAGCAGACGTCGATGCAGCTAGAGACCGTGGGCGAGAGGCTCGCCGCGCGAGCCGACAGCCTAACGACAACCGAGAAAGAACTGGCATCTCATCTGGTGAAGCACCCGGAGCTGTGGGGCTTCAGCGCGACCACAGAGCTTGCCGCCGCGATAGGCGTACACCGCTCCACACTAGTCAGGTTCGCACAGGGGCTGGGCTATACCGGGTTCCCAGACCTACGGGAGGCGGTGCGCGCGGACTATCTACGCACGGTCTCGGCGCCACTGGAACTTACCAACGCGCGATCAGGCACGCCTTTCGGGGACCTGATCAGGTCCGTCTACGAGCGCGAGTTACAGAACCTGAGGCAGACATACGAGCACGTCGACGCCAACGTCCTGGAGGCAGCTGCACGCGACATCGCAGGGGCTGAGAAGGTGATGGTCTTCGGCCGCAGGTTCTCGTTCACCATCGCCATGCACACGTCGCTACTACTGCGGAGCCTGCGTCCGCATGTGCGCCTGGCGCCGGACCCTGGCGGCTCGAGCGTCGATGAGTTCTTCGACTTGGACGCCAGCGACGCGGCCCTCGTCTTCTCCCTCCGCCGTCATTCCCCCGAGGTACAGAGGGCGATCGACTTCCTGGCCATGAGGGGCGTGGCCACTACGCTCGTGACCGACGCCGCTCCCGTGACCTCTGTACCGGAGGGCATCAAGGTCCTACACGCCTACATCGGGAGCACCAGCACGTTGGACTCGTTCACGTCGCTGGTCAGCCTTGGGCATGCCATCGCCACCGTCGTGAGCAGCCTCCTGGGTGGAGCGGATGAAAGGCAGACGAAGCTCGAGGATGCGCGCGCCCACTTCCAGCGGCCCATCGGGGCGGGTGGATGAACAAGAGCCCAGATCCTGGCCCAGTAGGACTTTCACGCCCGGCCGACGACCGGTTCCAAACGACTGCCGGGGAGCGCGATCGCGTCGCGGCGCTCCACGCGCGGATCCCGATCTTCGACGCCCTCACGACCTCGGTCCTCGACCGCGAGTACGTCGCGGTGCTCCGTGCGGCCGGCGTGGACGGGACGAACTACACCGTGGCCGACACGAGCCTCGTGCATGGCCGCGTGGCCCAGGACGACTTCGTCATGGCGAGCCAGAAGATCGCGATGTGGCTGCGCCGGCTCGAGGAGTTGCGAGACGTCGCCGGTCTCGCCACCACCGTCGCCGAGCTAGATGGGCTACGCGCGCAGGGCCGTTTCGCCGTCTTCTTCGGCTTCCAGAACGCCAGCCCCATCGAGGACAACGTGGACTACCTGGACGTGTTCCATCGCCTGGGGGTCCGGTTCATCCAACTGACCTACAACGCCCGCAACCTCGTGGGTAGCGGCTCGGGGGAGCGCAACGACGACGGCCTCTCGGACCTGGGGGTGGCCGCCGTTCGCCGCATGAACGAGCTCGGCATCGTCGTGGACGTCTCTCACTGCGCGTACCGGACGACGATGGACGCGATAGAGGCATCTGCCAAACCCGTGGCAGTCACTCACGCGAACATGCGGGCGCTGGCCGACACACCGCGCAACAAGACGGACGATCAGTTGCGCGCCCTGAAGCGCAACGGCGGGATAGTTGGGTTCAAGCACATGATCGG
>JBDZWC010000165.1:0-4780 GCA_040256005.1 Deinococcaceae bacterium
CGCCAGTTCGGCGGCGGTGAGGGCCCGAGCGCGGGACCTGCGCGCCGGTCAGGTGTATCTGCGGCCCGGCGACGAGATCGGCCCCGTGCAGGTTGGCCTCGTCGCGGGCATGGGACATACCGAGGTGACCGTCTCCCGGCGCGCACGCCTGGCGATCGTCTCTACGGGCGACGAGCTGATCAGGCCGGGCGAGACGCCCTCTCCAGGGCAGATCTTCGAGTCGAACCTACCGACGCTGGTGGCCGAGGCGAAGAGCCGCGGCTACGACGTTCCGTGGGCCGACCGCGTGACGGACGACCCGGACGAACTTGCCGCGCTTCTCGACAGGATCGCTGCGGACGGCGTCGACCTGGTCCTCACAATCGGCGGGATCTCGAAGGGCGAGCGCGAGCCGGTGAGGGCGGTGCTGGAGACCGCAGGCGAGACCGTCTTCCAGCGGGTCACGGCCCGACCGGGCGGGCCGCTCACGTTCTTCCGCTACGGCAACCTGCCAGTGCTCGCGCTGCCGGGCAACCCGGTCTCGAGCCTCGTGTGCTTTCACCTCTTCGCGCGCGCCTACCTGGACGCCGCCCTGGGTCGCGCGACCCCGCCGCCCTACCGGTCGCGCTTGAGAGCCGTCGCAACGCAGGATCTGCGGCCGGACGCCAAGACTGTCTTCCACCGCGCGACTTTGAGCGTCGATGAGCACGGTGCCCGCGTGAGCCCGTTCTCCGACCAGTCGTCCGCGGTGTCGCGCTCTATGATCGAAGGTGACTGTCTGGCCGTCGCTCCGCCTGGTGGAGTCAAGGCGGGCACGGCCGTGGACGTGATCCCGTTGCGGGCGGCGTGAGCAGCGCGACCGGTTCGACCACCGAACCAGGCAGGCTCTTAGGCCGCCGCTTCTACGAGCGGCCGGCCGACGTCGTGGCGCCCGAGCTCCTCGGCAAGCTCCTACTGGTGCGCGACGCCTCTTCGGAAGCGTTCCGGGCAGGCCGGATCGTGGAGACCGAGGCGTACGTGGGACAGGACGATCTCGCCTGCCATGCCTCGAAGGGCTTCACGCGGCGCACCTCTACGCTCTTCGGCCCGGCGGGCCACGCGTACGTCTACCTGATCTACGGGATGTACGACCTGTTCAACGTGGTCTGCCAGCCGGAGGGCGTGCCGCACGCCGTGTTGGTACGCGGCGTCGAGCCGCTGTCTCCAGACGACGCGGTCGCAGCGGCGCTTTCGTACCCGGTCGTGCCGGTACCCGAAGGAGCGCGATGCGATGGGCCCGGACGGTTGACGCGCGCACTAGGTGTTCAGCTGGCGCACGACAAGTCGCCGCTCAACGGGCCCGACCTCTACCTTCTCGACGGACCGCAGCCGGCGGCCGTGAAGGTGACCCCACGGATCGGCGTCTCGGGCGCCGGGTCGTGGGCCGACGCACCGCTGAGGTACCTCGATCCCACGAGCCGACACGTGTCGCGCCCTCCTCCCTCTCAGGTGGGCAGCGGCCGACGCTCTGCCGGCTAGCCTCCCTCGCAGGTGGGCAGCGGCCGACGCTCTGCCGGCTAGCCCTCGGGCGGGTACTCCTCCTTGGGACTGCGCGTGACGTCGCGCACCCCCTCCTCGTACGGTTCGACGTGGACGGTCATCTCGAGGTCCTCGACGGCCGACTTCACGCGCCGCTCGACCTCCCTAGCCACCTCGTGCGCCTCGTCCACCCGCATGTCGCCATCGACGAAGACGTCTACCTCGGCGAAGCGCGCCGTGCCGGACCTCCGCGTTTTCAGACGATGGAAGCCGAGGACCAGGTCGACCGCTTCGATCTCGGTCATGATCCGCTCCTCCTCTGCCTCAGGCAGGCGCTCGTCCAGCAGCCGCGAGAACGAGCGACGCATGACGCCGATGCCCGTCACGACGATGTTGCCGGCCACGACCAACGCCACGAGTGGGTCAAGCGGCAGCCAGCCGGTGAGGCGTACCAGGCCGACCCCTGCCATCGCCCCCAGGGACGTCCAGACATCCGTCATCAGGTGGGTGGCGTTGACCTCCAGCGCCGGCGAATCGGTGGCCTTGGCCACACGGAACAGCCGCAACGCCAGCATGCCGTTCACGACGACGGCGGCCGCAGCCAGAGCCAGGCCCAGGCCTATCTGCTCGAGCGGTTGAGGGTCGAGGAGCCGCCGCACGGCCGAGACGCCGATGACGACGGCGGCCACCAGGATCATGGCGGCCTCTAGGACGCTGGATATGTACTCGGCCTTGGCGTGGCCGTACGGATGGCGGTAGTCCGGCGGCGTGGCGGCGACGCCTATGGCGATGATGAGGGCCACCCCCGCGACAAGGTTGACTAGCGACTCGGCGGCGTCGGAGAGCAGGCCAACGGAGCCCGTGATCGCGTACGCCCCGAACTTCAGGCCCAGGATCAGCAGCGCGCCGATCAGGCTGAGCTTCGCCGCGTTACCACGCCTCGAGGGGCCCCGCTTAGGGGCCGTCTTCGTCTTCGTCCTCCATGAGGCCAGGGGCGTCGCCCGGCTCGAAGCCCTCGACCTTCTCGCCTCGCTCCAACCGCGCCATGAGGTCGTCCAGCTCCTCCCCCTCGTAGTCGGTGACGGTGGCCGCGATGAGTTCGAACGCAGCCTCCGCCTGTTCTCTCGGGACTAGGACGTGCGTGGCGGTGATGCTCGTTCCGCCGAGGTGCGAGAAGGTGTCGGATTGAAGGTCAAGACCGCGGACCATCACGACGTAGCCCTCGTCCTCGAGCAGCGCGGCTACCATCTCGGCGAGCGGCGCCGCCGGCGCCTCGTCTACTACCACCCACTCGTCGCCGTTAACTACGACGATCTCACCCTTGAGGCTGCGCCCTTCCGTCACCGGTTACCTCCAAGGTAGGCGAGCGCCAGCTCGCGGTAGGCGCGCGTGGCGATGGCCAGGTCGGCGACGCTCACGCTCTCGCGCGTAGTGTGCGCCAACTCCTCCTCGCCGGGTCCGAAGCCCACTACCGGACGCCCGCCAGCACTGAGGTGCGGAGCATCGGTGCAGAACCACCAGACGCCCTCGACGAGGTCCCTGCCCTCCTCCGCCAGCACACGACTAAGGGTGCTGCGGGCGGTGGTCGCGGTTTCAGAGTCCGGCGGCAGCAGGTAGGCCGGCGCAACGTGCGGGCTCTCCCGCGTCCGGCCGTCCGGCTCCTCGACCGTCGAGGTAGGCACGCTGAACTGGACGCTGCCGTTCGGCGAGGCCCGCTTGAGGAGTTCTATGACGTCGTCGGGCGTCTGCCCGTTCAGCGTGCGGCAGTCCAGGATGAGCTGCGCCCTGCCCGGCACCACGTTGGTGGTGCTGCCGGGGTGTGTCACCAGCTTCGTAGGCGTTGCCGTTGCCGGCCCCAGTACGTTCGAGACGGGCAGCTCTATCTCGTCCATATTGGCGACGAAGCGAGCGGCAGCCTTCAGGGCGTTCTCGCCCAGGTCGGGCTGCGCGGCGTGTGCGATGGCTCCCGTGAACGTGGCCTCGACCTCGACACGGCCCTTGTGGCCCAGCTTCAGCTGCAACTTACTCGGCTCGCCCAGCACCGCGACGTCGTAGTCGAGCGTCCTGGCGAGCTGCATCGACCCGAACCCGTTAGTCTCCTCCAGCACGGCGCCGGCTACGATCAGGCGCCCCTCGAAGCCCACCTGCTTCGCCTCCGCAGCCGCCTGGACCATGCAGGCGACCGCAGACTTCATGTCCACGGAGCCCCGGCCCCACAGGCGTCCGTCGACCACGTCACCACCCAAGGGAGGGTGCTCCCACTCCGCGCTGTCGCCAGGCGACACGGTGTCGATATGTCCGGTCAGCAGGACGGTGGGGCCAGGACCGCCGTCGATGATCCCGATGGCGTTCCCGACCTCGTCTAAGTAGACGTCGTCGAAGCCCGCCTCCCTCATCGCAGCGAGAAGTACCTGAGCCGCGGGGCCTTCGGAGCCCGAGACGCTGGGCGCCCTGACGAGACGGGAGGCAAGGTCTAAAGCGTCTACTGCGCTGGGGACGGACATCCCCGGCATCATACGTGGCATCTCCCTTTGCCCCCCGCCGTCGCGCTCCCGTATGCTCGGACCGAACGTGATAACGGCACTCCCAGCAGGTGATGCGCCGTGACCGAGGCCCTGAACACGGTCCGGGCCGGCTCCTGGCTCTGCGGCGAGTGCGGGCACTCCAACCCGCCGCGTGAAGGGGCCAGCGGTCTCACCTGTGAGGCCTGCGGCGTCGCCAGGCAGGGCGTGCTCGAGCCTCCCCTCGACCTGCCCGCCCGACCCACCTGGGCCGAGGTGCCGGGGACCTGGTACGGGGTCGGATGGGCGCTGATGGCGCTGCTCGGCACGGTGCTGCTTTTCTCCGACGAAGCGAGGGCAACGGTCGGCATCGGGCGGACATGGGTGCTGCTCGAGGTCGTGGGCGCCGCTGTTGCCGCCGGCTCGTCTCTGCTGTCCGCCGTGTGGGACCGCTGGTTCAACGAGATTGAGCTGACCACGCCCCAGCACGCCCGCACGGGAGAGGCGTTCACCGTGGGTCTGCGACTGGTGCCCTACGTGAGGCTGGACGGCGTCGCCGTGTCCCTCTCGTTGCTCGACCGGTACTACGAGCGGAGCGGCGATTCGGGAGTTGGCACTCGCACGCAGCGGCTGGCCGGCCACGAGCTGATGGGCGGCGGAACTCTACTTGGCCGCCGTGAGGCGCGGTTCGAGTCGACGTTCGTCGCGCCCTTCCCTACCAGGCGGCACAGCGACGTGAAGGCGGAGATCGCAGCCGACGTGCTGGACGTCGTGGGGTTCCT
>JBDZWC010000046.1:0-19821 GCA_040256005.1 Deinococcaceae bacterium
GGGGGTAGTTCGCATGCGGTGCACCTCCGCACGCCACACTTCAACGCGACCCCTTAAGCGGGTCTAAAGCGAGACCGAGGTTCCGGCCGGCCGCCACCTAGACCAGCACCGCTAGAGCGCCACCTGCTGTCGGAGCTTCTGCGCCAGCCGGCGCGCCCAGGTGAGTGTCGCCGAGTGTGCCGAGGCCGACTCGAGAAGCTCCGCCGCCTCGCTTGTACGGCCCTTGGCGAGTAGCACCTGGCCGAGGCGCACCACGGCGGTCTGCTGCGCTGGCTCGTCGCCGACGTACCTTGCCACCGAAACGGCCTGCCTCGCGTGCGCCTCGGCCGCTACCAAGTCACCGGCCTCCATCTCGATCCAGCCGAGGGTGGCGAGCATGCCGCTCTCGAGACCGCGTTCTCCACTGCTGACCACCATCCGCAGCGCCTGGTGCGCCTTCTCTCTGGCTTCTACGAACCGCCTCGCCTTGCACGCCAGGTTGGCGAGGTTGTGGAGCAGGACGGGCACCACCTGCTGGTAACCGTGTTCGTTGGCGAGCCGCAGTGCCTCCTCGAACCTCTCTACTGCCGTCTGCGGCGCGTCGCTGTTCATGTCGAGAGCGCCCATGTTGAGGAGCTGGGTCACCACTCCGGACACGTTCCTCAACTCCCTGTTCGCGGCAAGCGCTTCTCGGTAGCGCTCGCGGGCACGGTCGTAGTCGCCCACGGCCTGAGCCACCAAGCCGAGTCGACCGAGGAGCTCAGCCCTATACGTTGGGTCTTCCGACGCTCCGTCGAGGAGCTTCTCGTAGAGCTCTTGCGCCGTCGCGTAGTCGCCTGCCCGGTAGTGTGAGCTGGCCAGGGCGTGATCGGCCACCCTGATCCCGCCGTGGTCATCGCAAGGAGCGAGCACGCTCCTCGCCTCCACGCCGGCTTCGATAGCCGCTCGGTGATCTCCCAGCCGGGACAGTACCCACGCGAGTGACGCCAGCGCCCAGCCGCGCGCTCGATCGCATGGTTCGTTCGAGGGCCATGCGAACGCGGCCGCAGCTGACAGCAGGGTCTTACCCTCCTGCAACCGGGCGCGTAGGTCGGCGTAACGCATGAGAGGGAACGCCGCGCCAGAGATCAGTTCGGCCCGGCAAGTCCGGACGGCGTGTTGCCAGGCGCCGGCAATGTTCTCGAAGTCGGCATCGATGTCCTCCAGAACGCCGGGTCGTAGCAGACGCAGGTCGTCAGATCGCGCCTCCAAGCCGGTCAGGAAGTGCTCGGCATGGCGGTCGAGGACAGCCTTCTCTCTGGGCCGGTTGACCGCCAGCTTCTCCCTCGCGAAGCGAACCACCAGCGGATGCTGTGCGTAGCGGCCTTCGGCTCCCACCCTCAGGAGCGCGGCATCCACGAGGCGCGCCAGCTGAGGGAGCGTCAGACGCCCGACCTCACGAGCCTCCGACAGGGTGAACCCTCCAGCGAAGACGGACAGAGCGGCCAGGGCGCGTCTGTGCTGAGCATCGAGACGAGCCCACGACCAGTCGAAGCTTGACCTGGCGCTCGCATGGCGCTGGCGCCCGGTCGTGTGGCTGCGGCGCAGGAGGTCGACGTTCGACTCGACCTCTTTCGCCAGCTCGCGGAGCGGCACCGCTCGCACCCAAGCGGCGGCCAGCTCTATGCCCAGGGGAGATCCGCCCACAGACCGGCACAGTCGCACGACGTCCGGCAACTGCTCGGGCGCCAACTCGAACCCGGCGTCGGCACGACGTGCTACTTGGACGAACAGCCGGATGGCGTCGAACGCGCCGGCGCCCTCGACCTCCGCGGATGCCGGCACCTGGAGGCCGTCGAGGAGGAACGCGACCTCCTCCTTGATGCCCAGCAGCTCACGGGAGGTGACCAGTACCGTGAGCCCCGGGGCGATCGCCAGCAGTCGTTCCAACGCCTGGGCCGCACCTTCGACCTGTTCGAGGTTGTCAAGCACGAGCAGCGTCCGGCCGGTAGGGAGGACGGACCGAAGGGCCTCGAGCCCGCGGTGCCCCAGCAAGCTGCTGCGACCCAGCGCTCGAGCCACCGCGTACGGCAGGGCCTCGGCGTCATGGATACCTTCCAGCTCGACGAACGCGACACCGTCTGGGAAAGGCGGCTCATCGGCCGCCTCCAGATCACCGATGACCTGCGCGGCCAGGCTCGTCTTGCCTATGCCTCCCGGGCCGTGAAGCGTGACGAGCCGCGCATCGCTGCCGATCAGAAGCCGCTGCAGCTCCAAACGCTCCGGCTCTCGGCCGATGAGCCCACGCGACCGTGGTGGCGGTGGCAGGTGGGCGGCTTGCTCAGCCTCGCCAACGGGTTCGTTCGCCAGTGGCTCGGGTGAGGCCGCACCTTCCGAAGCGAGCACCACCCCCAGCTCCTCGACCTCCTTAAGTACATCAGTGGACGAAGGATGCCTTGCCGACGCCAGCAGCGCGTGTACCCGCTGCAGAGTGACTGCGTCCGCCGGTGCAGCCCCCGGCACGCGGTAGGCGGCGTCCGCCAGCCGGGCGGCGGCCCGCGTCATTCCCGTCGGATCGGCCGCCTGTGACGGTCGCCCGGCAACGGCTGCCTCGGCCCAGCGCAGCAACGCGCTCCTGTACCTCTCTGCGGTGGACTCCCGTCGACCCAGCACCCACTCCTCGAGCTCGGCACCGAGCTCGCCGCTCTCCACGCCGAGAAGGAACGGACCGCGGTAGAGCTTGGCCGCCAACGCCTCGTCGCCGTCCGCAAGGGCGGAGAGGAACTCCTGAGCGTCGGTGGCGATCTTGGCTCCCACTCTGTCTGCGTCGGCTTCGAGAACACCGGGCAGGCAGCCGCGCAAGGCACTGAGGGCGACCGAAAGGTTGCTGAGCGGCCGGGGGGACTGCGGCCAGAAGAGCCTGGCGAGCGAAGAGCGGGAAGTGCTGCCTTCCAGCGCCAGGTAGGTCAGTAGCAGTAGGAGCTTGGGCTGACGGACCTCGCCCAGCGGGCGCAAGCCACCCAGCGTGTGCAGCATGTCGGATTGTATCGGCCGTGGCGGAACGAGCGCCCCGGCAGTAGAGTCTGGCCACGGCCCACAGCCTCCTCCTCGACCACGTGCGGGCGTAGCTTCGGCGCGGTTGTGCAGCCGTGACCGCGAGCCATCAGGAGGTCTTATGAGCGCCAAAGGCACTATCGCGGTGCTGGGTGCGACCGGTCGCATGGGGGGCGCTACCGCCCGGCATCTCCTCGCGGACGGCTGGCAGGTAAGGGCGGTCACCCGCAAGCCGGACGGTCCCAGGGCCAGGGCGCTGGCGGCCGCGGGCGCCCAGGTCGTCAGGGCCGACATGGAAGATCGCGTCTCGTTGGGAGCGGCCTTCGGGGATGCCCACGGTGTTTTCAACGTCCAGAACCCCATGAAGAGCGGCCTGGAGGCCGAGATGCGGCAAGGCAAGAACGTGGCCGATGTCGCGGCCGAGGCGGGTGTGCGCCACGTCGTGTACGGTTCGGCCGGCGTGGGCAGGTCCGGCACCGGGGTAGGGCAATGGGAGTCCAAGCAGCGCATCAAGGACCACATGGTGTCGCACGGTCTGCCGCTCACCGTCCTGCGCCCCATGGCCCTCATGGAGCTGATGACAGACAAGGACTTCTACCCGGCGCTCTCTATGTGGCACACCATGGCCAACCTGGCGGGGCCGGACACGAAGATCGTGTGGCTGGCGGCCGACGACCTAGGTCGGATCGCGGCTAGGGCCTTCGCCGACCCGGAGCGGTTAATAGGGAAGGACATGGCTCTGGCCAGCGACGTCAAGTCGGTAGAGGAGTGCCGCACACTTTACCGGTCAGTCACGGGCCACGCACCGCGGCGCGTCCGCCTGCCGGTATGGATGTTCGAGCGCATGGCAGGCAAGGACCTCACGGCCATGTGGCGCTGGTTGAACACGGCTGACCTGGACCTCGATGTGTCGCCCACGCTCGCGATCCTCCCCGGAGCCTTGACCGTGAAGCAGTGGCTACAGAAGCGCTTCGGTGGGCAGGCAGAGGCGCGCGCCGCCTGAAGACTCTCCCTGCTGCTAGCGTCTACGGCGATGGACCCGAGTCACGAGAGATACGGGGAGGCGTTGGACCGCTTTCTGGACAGTCGGCCGGCTCCTCAGACACCGCTGGCGGTCGCTGTGATCACGCGGCCGGGAGCCGCGCCCCTCGTTAGGTTCCGGCCCCAAGACGTGGCGTCGGAACCCCGTTTTCTCATCTACAGCATCACGAAGACGTTTCTGGCGGCGCTGTTCCTGCTGCTCGAGGAGAGCCGGGCCCTCTCTCTCGACGACGCGTTGGCCCGCTGGCAGCCGAGGGTGACGAGGGCCGGGGACATCACCCTCCGAGCCTTGCTGCGCCATACGGCCGGCATCCCGGATTACGGTGGGCTATCCGCCTACCACCATGCGGTGCGCGAGTCGCCGTCGACCGCCTGGACTTTCGAGCGGTTCGCGGCTGAAACGTACGAGAAGGGCCTGATGTTCGAGCCCGGGGAGGGTTGGGCGTACTCGAACCCCGGCTACATTCTGTTGCCGAGACTGGGAGGCGTGACGGCTTGCGTGATCGGCGCCGAGGCTGCCGGGTTCTCTGCCGAGCAAGTCGTGTTCGCGATATTCGACGCGTTGGCTAGGGAGCGCGCCGCGGGTCCTCGGCCCGCAGCACGGCGAGGAGCACCCTGAAGAGGAGCGTCATCGCGATGAACAGGCCGATCCAACCGAGGACCTCGTAGAGCCCTACCCCGAACCATGGGAAGGTCAGGCTGGAGGGCAGGCCCAGCAACATCACCGAGACGACCCCAGTCCCGAAGCTGAGCAGCGCCAGTAGGAACCGGTTGACGAGCCTCTCCAGGAACCAGCGATCGTCTTCGTCCCCCAGTAGACGCACCCGTACCGACAGTCGCCCGTGCTCCGCCATCGCGGCCAGCCGGTCCACGTGGCGCGGCAGACGGGTCAGAAGAGGCGCCAGGTCGGCCCACTCCTGCTTCACGTAGTCGGCCACGGAACCAGGCAATAGGCGCCTCTGGAACTCGGCGCCGCCTTGCTCGGCGATCTTGTCGATGACGGGGTAGCCGGGGTGGAGTTGCTCCAGCGTGCCCATCAGGGTCGACAACGCGCGGAACATCGCGCTCGTCGAAGCTGGCAATCGAAGACCCAGATCCAACGTCAACCTCAGGAGGTCGGTGAGCGCCCTGGCTGGCGGCAGGCCGGGACCGAGGTAGGCGGCCATGAACCGTGCCAGTGCCCGCTCGATCACCTCCGGTTCGTGGACTCGTTGATCGACGGCGCCGATAGTGACCATGGACTCGTAGAGCAGTGTCGGCTGCTCCTGCCTGAGCGCGAGCAACATCTGGAACACAGCGGCGCGCTCGAAGGCGTCGAGCCTGTTGCTGATGCCCATGTCGATGAGCCCGAGGCCGCCTTCGTCGAGCAGCAGGACGTTCCCCGGATGTGGGTCACCGTGGAAGCGGTCCCCCTGCAACATCGCCTGGAGCTGAGAACTGCACAGCGCGTCTGCCAGAGCCAGCGAATCCGGGACGACGCTCCGGTCCGGCAGCTGGGCCAGGGTAGGACCGGTCAACCGCTCCATGACGAGGAGGCCCGGCCGGGTGAGCTGCTGGTGGACCGCTGGGACATGCAGTAGCGGCTCGTTCGCCACGGCCTCGGAGATCTCGGCGACGTTGCGGGCTTCGATGGTGAAGTCGAGCTCGCCCAGCAGCGCGTCCGCGAACTCGCGTGCCAGCGAAACCACGCCCAAGCGGTGGGCCCAGGCGAACCGGCGCTCGGTCGTACGAGCCAGCCAACCGAGGATGGCGAGGTCCTCGTCTATGACACGCTCGAGTCCCGGACGCCTCACCTTGACCACGACCTGGGAGCCGTCTGTCAACGTTGCCGAGTGTGCTTGAGCTATGGAAGCCGAGCCGAGAGGCGCCCACTCGAACCTGGTGAAGGCGTCGGTCATGGGACGGCCCAGCTGAAGCTCGACCTGCTTCTGGATCACGTCTCGTGGCAGGGGTGCCACCGAGGTCTGAAGCTTGGCGAGTTCACCCAACGCTTCCGGTGGGAGCAGGTCGGGGCGCGTCGCCAGCAACTGCCCTAGCTTGATGAACACGCCGCCCGCCTCCTCGAACGCGCGCCTGGCGCGTGCCGCGAGGTCGCGCGGGTCCAAGGTCGCCCCCCGCCCACTGCTCCACCCGACGAGAGGTGCCAACCCGTGGCGCGCGAGGATGCGTGAGACCTGCAATGCTCGGGCGTACAGTCTTGGTCGCGTGGCCAGGCGCCCCGTGCGGCGGCCGCTGGGCGCATCTCGCGACCGCCGCCCGAAGACAAGCTCCAACACGACGATGGCGCCCATGGTCCCGACGACCCTGAACGGGAGGGAGACGAGTTGCAGCTGGTGGAAGTCGACGGTCTGGACCTCGCTGGCGTCCCGGGCCAGCAGGAACAGAGCCGTCGCGTCTCCCACGGCGATCCCGCCCAACGCCGCCAGCAGTAGCCGGCCCCAACCGAGCTCGCGCGCGTCGAGCAGGGCCCGGCCGACCCAGGCCGTCGCCACTACGACGAGAAGGCTGAAGATGACGTCCAGCACGTTGGGAGCCTAGTACGAGGGGCCGGCGGCGACCGCTCGTCGCCCTACGCGCCTCCGGCGAGCGCCACTACGATCTAAGGCGGAGGCGTGTCTCTCGGGGACCGGGTTAGGGTCGCACCATGATCGTCTCCACGACACCAACCATCGAAGGGCGCCCGGCACGCGAGTACCTCGGACTGGTCACCGGCGAGACAATCCTGGGCGCCAACATCCTGCGCGACTTCATGGCCGGCATCCGCGACATCATCGGTGGCAGGAGCGGCGCGTATGAACAGAGCCTGCGGGAAGCGAAGGACAACGCGATCGCCGAGATGGTCCAGGCGGCACGGGCGCTGGGGGCAGACGCCATCCTCAGCGTCGACCTCGACTACGAGAGCATCTCGGTGGGGCAGGGCGGCGGCATGCTCATGGTCACGGCCTCCGGCACCGCTGTGAAGCTGTAACGAGACGCTGTCTGCGCGCGCCGGCGCGGAGAGCGGCCGAACGTCTGGGCGACACGACGAGTCCCGACTCGCCAAGACAATGGCGGGACCATGCGGGCTGGTCGTCGAGTGCTGGGTCTCCTGGTCGTTGCGGGCGCAGCGCTGTGGCTTGGCGCCGGCTGCGACGAGTCGGGGGACGAGGCCGGTGCCGGCGACGCCAGCGAGGAGGCAGTGAGTAGCGGCGGATCGAACGACCATGTCGCGGTTGTAGAGCCGGATCCGGGACCCCACGCACCGCGAGGCCCAGGCGATGCCGATGAGCGTGACCGCTACCTGCTTCCCGATCTGCGCTTGCTCGAGCCCTCCTCGTTCTACCTGGTTGACCAGCGCCCGTCAGGAGACCGCCGGCTCAAGTTCACGACGACGATCTGGAACGCGGGCCCTGGGCCTGTGGAGGTAAGAGGTCACCAGGACCCTGCGACCAACGAAGTGGCGGTGCAGCAGGTCCTCCACGCCCAAGACGGCTCTATGTTCCCTGGTGACTTCGTGGGCACGTTCCAGTTCGATCACCGGCACGGGCACCTCCACCTGGCGGGCTTCGCACGCTACGAGCTGTGGTCGGTGGGACCGGAAGGCCAGTTGACCGAGCTGGTAGCCCAGAACGAGAAGGTCGGCTTCTGCCTCATGGACAACATCATGGTGGACGAGGGCATGGCCGGCGAACCGGTCTATCCCATCGACTGCGAGGCCGAGGTGCAGGGCATCTCACCCGGCTACGGCGACGTCTACGTGGCGCAGCTCTACGAGCAGGACATCGTCATCTCTGGTCTACCCGACGGCCGCTACGCCCTGGTCAACGTGGCCAACCCCGAACGCGACATCCTCGAAGCCGACTACGAGAACAACGTGCAGACGGTGTACCTGACCATCAGCGGTCGGCGCGTCATACCGGACCGATAGCCACGGCCCGGGGCGGTAGGGTTCGGCGTGCGCCTCATCGTCATCCGCATCGCCCTGTTGGCGTTGGCTGCTCTCCTGACGGCAGGCCTGTACAGCGTTCTCAGCGGCGAATCGTTCTCGCTGGCAGTGACGCCGCAACTATCCGCTCTCTACTTCATCCCGGTGAACATCCTCTGTCTCTGGCTGTTGGCGCGATACGGACGCGCGCGATCGCTGTTGGGCGATCGGCCGTTCCTACGATGGTCCGACTTCGGCTACGGCTTGCTGTGGCTGTTCGCGCTCTTCGTGCCCTTCGCGGTGGCGATCAACATGGTCGTCCTGCTGTTGTTCGGTGCCGGCGGGTACGTTGCCGGGTTCGAGACGATCTTCGTCCCAGCAGCCGCGGGCGAGATCCAACTGTCTGCAGCCGCTTCCCTCGCCCTCGCGGTGGTAGTGGCCATACTGTTCCCGATCACCAACGCGCCCGCGGAGGAGCTCGTCTACCGCGGCGTAGCGCAGGGAGACCTGGCGCAACGTGGTCTGTCGCCGGCGCTCGTGGTACTGGTGCCGGCCCTCCTGTTCGGTATCCAGCACGTCTTCCTGGCTCCCACCGCCGCGGCCGTCCTCGTCTACGTGGTCGCGTTCACGATGTGGGGCGCCTTCGCGGGGCTCATCTACCTGCGCCAGCGACGCCTCATGCCGCTGATCGTGGCGCACTTCTTCACCAACCTGATGACCTCGTCCGTGCCGCTCTTCCTGCTTCTAGGTTAGGGATCGAATCGCAGTCGCACATTGGCTCCTCACCCCTGCCTAGCTCGTCACGAGCACAGTTGCTACCCGTCCCACGGCGAGTGGAACAGCTCGCCCGGCTCCGCGTCCAACCGCTCGTAGCCGTGCGCCCCGAAGCGGTCCCGGAGCGCCTGGATGAGGTTCGCCGGCAGGCGCTTGGTCCGGTAGCCGTCGTAGAAGGCGAGCGCGGCGGTCGTGGCGGGCATAGGTATGCCGGAGCCGACGGCCCGCGTCACGGTGCGACGCCAGCCCGCCTGACATGACGCCAGCTCGCGGGCGAAGAACGGCACTGTGAGGAGGTTCGGGAGTCCCGGATCGGCCTCGAAAGAGGACCGGATGTCGGCGAGGAAACGCGACCTGATGATGCACCCACCCCGCCAGGTCTGGGCGACAGCGGCCAGGTCGAGGGGCCAGTCGAGCTGACGCGCAGCCGCCGCCATCAGCAGGAACCCTTGGGCGTACGAGACGACCTTCGAGGCGTACAGAGCCTCCTCGAGGTCAGCCAATTGGCCTTGGCGGTCGAACGAACCTCCGGCCGATCCCGGCCCGCGAAGTACATCGGCCGCGGTCCCTCGCTCCTCTCTGTGCTCGGAGAGCGACCTGGCGAACACCGCCTCGGCGACGAGGGTGAGGGGAACGCCCCGGTCCAGGGCGTCGGCGACCGCCCATCGTCCCGTGCCTTTCTGGCGAGCGATGTCGACCACCTTCTCGACAAGTGGGGCCCCGTCGTCGTCGGTGGTCCTGAGCACCTGCGCGGTGATCTCGATCAGGAACGAGTCGAGCCGACCACGGTCCCACTCCGCGAACACCTCAGCGGTTTCGTGTACCCGCATCCCGAGCACCGAGCGCATGTAGTGGTAGGCCTCCGCGATGAGCTGCATGTCGCCGTACTCGATGCCGTTGTGGACCATCTTCACGTAGTGGCCGGCGCCGGCCGGCCCGACCCACTCGCAGCAGGGCTCGCCGTCCACCTTCGCCGCGATGTCCTGCAGCAGCTCCCTGACGAGCGGCCAAGCTTCCGGGTTTCCTCCCGGCATGATCGAGGACCCGTGCCGCGCGCCGCGCTCGCCGCCGGACACGCCGGCGCCGACGTAGTAGACGCTGCGTGCGGACGCCTCCGTCTCGCGCCGAGCAGTGTCTTTGTAATGCGAGTTGCCACCATCGATGACGACGTCGCCGGGTTGGAGGTGGGGGAGGAGGTCGTGCAAGACGGCATCGACCGGGTCGCCTGCCGGCACCATCACCATGACCTTGCGCGGCCTGGACAGCGAGGCCGTCATCGTCGCCAGGTCTTCGAACACCGTGATGCCCCCCTCCTGGGCGACACCACCGGCGAAGCTCTGCCGAGCGTCTGGTAGCGCGTCGGTCGCCGCCACCGTGTAGCCGTGGTCCCTCAGGTTGAGGGCCAAGTTGCGGCCCATCACGCCCAGGCCGATCATCGCCACGTTGAACGCTGTCGCAATGTGGTCCGACTCAGCCACCGTTCAAGGGTAAGCGCCCGGCGTGAGCCGTGCGCCAGTGCGAAGGCGGGCAGCGGCGTGTCTACCGGCCGTGTGCGCTCACCCCAGCCCCATTGACTACCCGGCGCGTCCCCTCACAGCCCAGGCGTTGGCCATGAAGCGCAACGACCCGTCCGGCTGGAACGGGAGCCGCTCCAGCAGGGCCGCCCTCAAGCGCTCGCGGCTGGCATCGTGGAGGTCGGCGCAGTACTTGGGCGCCGGGCCGGTGCCGAGCGTGAACGGTGTCCAGTAGTCGTCGAAGTCCTCGAACACGGTCTCAGCCTCTAGATGTTCCGCTTCCACGTTCTGCCACCCGCCCGCACGGGCGAGGCGAGTGAGCCCCTCCTCGGTGCAGAAGGCGTAGCGGGTCTCCTGGTTGAGCTCGAGGGCGGCTGGATCGAGCTCGCAAGCGACTTCCCAGAACGCGCGCTGGAAGCCGATGCCGCGGCCCGGGTAGTCCCAGACGTAGAAGGCGACCCTGCTGCCCGGACGAGCCGCCCGGGACATCTGATTCAGGGCGCGGGGCCTGTCGGGCACGAAGTTCAGCATCAGACCTGAGACCACGACGTCGAAGCTATCGTCGTCCACGGGTAGGTCCTGGGCGTCGCCGCTCATGAAGCGTGCCCTGGGATCGGGAACGTTGCGCTCCGCCAGCTTGACGAAGGCCGGCGCGAAGTCGATGCCCAGCAAGCTGCGAGGGTCGCGGTCCCGCACGATCGCAGCCGACAGTGCGCCGGTGCCGCACCCCACGTCGAGCCACTCCTCGCCACCGGGCTCGTCCAGCCAGCTCAGGAAGAGCGGGGCCACCTTCCGGCTCCAGCGGCCCATGTAGCGGTCGTAGTTCTCGGCGGAGCGCCACATGTCGCGCTTGGAGGAGTCGGTCATGGCGCACGTATCCTAGGGCCAGTGGACGGGTTCGTCGATCTCTTCCTTCGTGTCTCGGGTCCGAACCCGATCGCCCAGGGCATCGTCGGTGGTCTCTTCATCGCGCTCATGAACCTCCTCGGCGCCGTCCTGATCGGCATCTGGCGACGGCCCAGCCAGCGCAACCTGGACGCGGCCCTGGGGTTCGCGGCGGGCGTCATGCTGACCGCGTCCTTCACCAGCCTGATACTGCCCGGCATCGAGTTCGGCGGACTGCTTCCCGTGGTGGCGGGTATCGCCCTCGGCGTGGTCGTCCTGGACCGCGCGGATGCATGGGTCCCGCACGTCCACGTGCTGGTCACCGGCAGACTGCGCAGTGACGCAGCCCAGGAGGCGGGCACGTCCGAGTTCGCTCGCGGTCGGCTCTCCTCGGTGCTGCTGTTCATCGTCGCGATCACGCTGCACAACGTGCCGGAGGGGTTGGCGGTGGGCGTGGGATTCGGGGCTGGACGCATCACCGACGCTCTGGCGCTGATGCTGGCGATCGGCATCCAGAACGTGCCGGAGGGTCTCGCCGTTGCCGTGGCGGCCCGCAACGCCGGCATGGGCGGCCGCAGCTTCGCGACCCTCACCGGCATCAGAGCCGGGGCGTTCGAACTTCCCGCGGCGGTGTTCGGGGCGTGGCTGGTCTCGGCCGTCGAGCCGCTGTTGCCCTACGCGATGGGCTTCGCCGCCGGGGCCATGCTGTACGTGATCCTTGACGAGATCGTTCCCGAGACCCATACCCGAGGTCATGAACGCTCAGCCACCTTGGGTACCATGGTCGGAGTGGTCGTGATGCTGGTGCTGGACGTCGCTCTGGGCTGAAGACAGAAGCGTCGCCGGTGCTCCGAGCCGGAACCGCCGAGGCGCGCCGCGCCGCTTGCCAGGAGGTCTGAACGTGAACACCGAGATCCGCGAGATGTTGGGTGAGAAGGCCCAAGACCTGCTGACGTACGAGGCGCGGGGCATCGCGCGGGAGCGCCTGCACGTCCCCGGCCCCGACTTCGTCGACCGCGTCTACGCGCACAGCGACAGGAACCCGCGCGTGCTGCGCAGCCTGCAGACGATGTTCGACCACGGCAGGCTGGGCGGTACCGGTTACCTCTCGATCCTGCCTGTCGACCAGGGCGTGGAGCACTCTGGTGGCGCCTCGTTCGCGCCCAACCCGGACTACTTCGACCCCGCCAAGATCGTGGAGCTGGCCATCGAGGGTGGCTGCAACGCGGTGGCATCGACGTTCGGGGTGCTGGGGATGGTCGCGCGCAAGTACGCCCACAGGATCCCGTTCATCGTGAAGATCAACCACAACCAGCTCATGACCTACCCGACCGCCTACGAGCAGGTGCTTTTCGGGACCGTGGACGAGGCCTACGACATGGGCGCGGTCGCAGTAGGGGCGACGATCTACTTCGGGCACCCGGATTCCAACCGACAGATCGTGGAGATCGCCGAGGCGTTCGCCCACGCACACGAACTGGGCATGGCGACGATCCTGTGGTGCTACACGCGCAACGACGCGTTCAAGGTCGATGGCAAGGATTACCACGCGGCTGCTGACCTCACCGGCCAGGCGAACCACCTGGGCGTCACGATCCAGGCGGACATCGTCAAGCAGAAGCTGCCCGACTCCAACCACGGCTTCAAGGCCGTGGGGTTCGGCCGCACTCACAAGCGCATGTACGAAGAGCTCATGCCGGACGACCATCCCATCGAGCTGGTGCGCTGGCAGGTCGCCAACTCCTACATGGGTCGCGCGGGGCTGATCAACTCGGGTGGAGCGTCGGGTGGCGCCAACGACTACGAGGAGGCCGTTCTCACGGCGGTCCTGAACAAGCGCGGCGGCGGCACGGGGCTCATCTCGGGCCGCAAAGCCTTCCAGCGGCCGATGAGCGAGGGGGTTAGGCTCCTCAATTTGATCCAGGACGTCTACCTGGACGAGAGCATCACCGTCGCCTGAGGGCCAAGGCCCTGCGCCTCGGCTAGCCTGCGGAAGGCTCCGGCCTCTTTGGCCATGAGCTCTTCCCAGGTGCCGGACTCGACGAACCGGCCGCCCTCCATCACATGGATGACGTCGGCCTCGCGCACCGTGGACAGCCGGTGTGCGATCACCACCAGGGTCACGTGACCGTGCAACGATCGGATTGCTTGCTGCACCCGCTCCTCGTTGGCGGCGTCAAGGTTGCTGGTGGCCTCGTCCAACACCAGCAGGTCGGGCCGGCGCAGCAGCGCCCGGGCGAGCGCCAGACGCTGACGCTCGCCGCCGGAGAGCTTGGCTCCTCTGTCACCCACGACGGTGTCGAGCCCCTCTGGCAGGTCCCGCACGAACCCGGCGGATGCCAGGTCGATCGCGCGCCACAGGTTGGCGAGGTCGGCCGACGGCTCCGCCACGAGCAGGTTCGCTTTCACCGTGTCGTGGAACAGGAACACGTCCTGGGCGACGTACGCCACCCGCCTGCGCCACGCTCTCCGCTGGCGAGGAGCGAGCGGCACGCCGTCCAGCAACATGGTGCCGTCGTTGGGCTCGAGCAGTCCGATGAGCAGGTCGGCGAGCGTGCTCTTGCCGCCGCCGGACGGACCCACGATCGCCGTGGTGCGCCCCGCCGGCACGACGAGGTCGAGACCGCTCAGGACGGGCAGGTCCTCCTGACCCTCGTAGCGGAAGTGGACCCCACGGAGCTCGATCGACTCCGTCACCGCGGGCAGCTGTTCAGCGGCGGCCACAGGCTCGCGCTCCCGCTCCAGCTCCGCGAGGGCCTTCTCCGTGTTGTCGAGGGCAGGCAACTGGCTCACGAGCCCCTGGAAGCTCCGCTGTAGGCCGATAAGCATGGGCACGAGGCGGGCGAACAGGTAGAGGAGGGTCAGTAGGGCGGCGGGGGTGATGCTCTCGAGGCTCAGCGCGACGTAGACGATCGCCGAGAGGGCGACGGCCGACCCCACCTGCAGCGCGAAGCCGACCCCGGCCTGCTGCCTGGCCAGCCCGACCATGGCGTCGGCCGTGGCTGCGGACCGACTGGAGAAGCGGTCCACGCTCTCGGGCTCCAGCCCATGCGCCTTGACCGTCTTGAGCCCGCTCAGCTGGTCGCCGACGACACCGTAAAGGTCGCGGTAGGCGTCGGAGACGGCCTTGCCTCTGACCTTGGTGCGCTTGGACAGCGGGGCGGTAGCGGCTATCAGCAGCGCTCCGGCCGCCAGGACGATGAGCGTGAGCAGCGGCGATAGGTACACGGCCACGGCCAGGTGGATCAGGGCCAACAGCGCACGCGAGACGAGGGAGACCAGGCCGGAGGCCGCCGCGCCCACGCGTTCGATCTCGTTGAGCAGCAGGTGCGAGTGGTCCGTTGACCTCTTGCCCACGAGGTGCCGCCAGTTGGCGCTGGCCAGTGCGTCGTACACGCGGACCCGCAGGTCGGTCACGAACCGCTGGTAGTAGCGCTGCTCGATGACCGACTGAGCCCGTTGCAGGGCGGCGGTGAAAGTCAGGACGAGGGCGTTGATGGTCAGTAGGGCCGCCGCGGTTGGCTGGAGCCCCACCGCGTCGAACGCCCGCGAGACCGCGCTCACCAACGCGGCCGTGGTGCCCCCCGCCGCGTCGACGCCCACGAGGGACAACAGCGGCACCAGCAGGACCAGGCTGGCGCCCGCGGTGACACTGGTCGCTACCGCCAGGACGAGCAAGACGATCAGCCGCGAGCCCAGAGAGTCGCGCAGCAAGCGCGCGATGCGGCCGAGAGCCCTGATGTCGCCCATCGCGGAAGTATAGGACGCTATCTACGGCGTTCCCGGCGCACCCGCACCACGTACGCTGTTCAGCGGTGGCGCTCCAGGTTGGCCCGCTGCAGCACCTGGGACGCGAGCTCCTCGACGCTGACGTTGGTTGACTCCAGTAAGGGCACGTTGTTGCGGCGGAAGAGCCGTTCCGCGCGGTTCACCTCGAACTCGCAGCGTTCGAGAGACGCGTACCCGGTGCCGGGGCTGCGCTTGGTGCGCAGCTCGTGCAGGCGCCCTGGGTTGATGGTGAGCCCGAACAGCTTGTTGCGGTAGGGCAGGAGGGCCTTGGGCAGGGCGTCCGTCTCGAGGTCTTCCTCTACGAGCGGGAAGTTGGAAGCCCGCACGCCGTAGGTCATGGCCAGGTACAGGGAGGTGGGGCTCTTGCCAACGCGTGACACGCCGACCATCACGATGTCAGCGTTGTCGTACCGCTTCACGTTGGAGCCGTCGTCGGTGGCCAAAGCGAACTCGACCGCGTCGATGCGCGCCTGGTAGCGGGTCAGGTCGCGGATGCTGTGAGCGGCCCCGACGACGGGCGTGGCGGGTCTCTCCAGCACCTCCTCGAGGCGCGCTATGTACGGCTCGAAGAGGTCGAAGTGCACCCGCGCCGCCCCGGCCACTGCGTCCCGCACGGCCGGGTCCGTGATCGTCGTGAACACGATGGGTGGCTCCGGCAGTGCGGCGAACTCGGCGACGACCTCTTGCGCCTGCGCCACCGTGCTGACGAACGGTTTCGTGATGGTCTCCAGCCCGTTCTGATCGAAGCGAGCGAGCAGGCTCTGGCCGACCACCTCCGCCGTTACCCCCGTGTGGTCCGACACGAAGTACACGAACCTCTTCGGCTTGGTCTCCTCCTGTACCACGCGCTCCTCCTCGCCTCACGACAAGCTTAGTTCCCGCGCTAGCCTAGTCACATGCCGTTGGAGGCAAGAACGATCCCGAATTCGGAGGCGGGCGTGGACCTCGTGGTGGATTTCAGGTCTGTCGGTATGGGCGACGTGGCTCGCGTGGGCGGGAAGAACGCCTCTATCGGCGAGATGCTTGCGAACCTCTCTGCAGCGGGCGTGAGGGTGCCGGGGGGGTCCGCCCCCAGGGCAGCCGCGTACAGGTCCTTCCTGGCTCAAGACGGTCTGGCCGATCGCGTGCGCGAGCTGTTGTCGGACGTGGATGGCAACGATGTGGCTCTCCTCTCCGCGCGCGGCAGGCAGGTGCGTGAGCTGATCCTCGCCACCCCACTGCCGGACGACCTGCGCAGCCGGGTGAGGTCAGCCTACGAGGAGCTGGGACGCGAGGCCGGGGGAGAGGTGGCTGTGGCCGTGCGGTCCTCGGCAACGGCCGAGGACCTGCCCGAGGCGTCTTTCGCCGGGCAGCAGGAGACGTTCCTCAACGTCGTCGGCCTGCCCGCCGTCGAGGACGCGATCAGGAAGGTCTTCGCCTCCTTGTTCACCGACAGGGCGATCAGCTACCGGCTGCATCAGGGTTTCGCGCACGAGGAGGTCGCGCTGTCTGCCGGGGTCCAGCGCATGGCCAGGAGCGACATCGGCGCCTCTGGCGTGGCTTTCACCCTCGACACCGAGTCCGGCTTCACCGGCGCGGTGTTCGTCACCGCCGCGTACGGGTTGGGCGAGCTCCTCGTGCAAGGAGCCATCAACCCGGACGAGGTGTACCTCTACAAGAAGGCCCTCCGGGAAGGACGACCCGCGGTGCTGGCGAGGCAGCTGGGCTCGAAGTCGGAGAAGATGGTCTACGCCGCCGGCGGCGGGGTGGAGCGCGTGCCGGTGCCCGCGGCGGACAGGATGCGCTTCGCCCTCTCCGACGATGACCTGCACGAGCTGGGTCGCCAGGCGCTGGCGATCGAGGACCACTACGGGCGTCCCATGGACATCGAGTGGGTCAAGGACGGGCAGGACGGTCACATCTACGTGGTCCAGGCCCGGCCCGAGACCGTCCAGAGCCGCTCGGGCCGCGTGTTGACGCGCTACCGCATGAGGGGCGGGGGCGAACCGTTGGTCGTCGGCCGTGCCGTCGGCTCGAAGGCAGCGACCGGCGTCGTTCGGGTCGTCGAACGTGCCAGCGAGATGCACCGCGTCCAGGAGGGCGATGTGCTGGTCACCGACATGACCGACCCCGATTGGGAGCCGGTCATGAAGCTGGCCGCCGCCATCGTGACCAACCGCGGCGGGCGCACGTGTCACGCCGCGATCATCGCTCGCGAGCTGGGCATCCCGGCGGTGGTCGGGACGGGTGACGGCACGGACGTCCTGGCGGACGGCGCCGAGGTCACCGTGAGCTGCGCCGAGGGCGACGAGGGCAAGGTCTACGAGGGCAGGCAGGAGTTCGACGTCCAGCAGATCGAGCTGGACGCCATGCCGGAGCTCCCGGTCAAGCTGATGATGAACGTCGCGTCACCGGACCGCGCCTTCGCCTTCGCGGCGATCCCCAACCAGGGCGTGGGTCTGGCCAGACTCGAGTTCATCGTCAACAACGCCGTCGGCGTGCATCCGAACGCGCTCCACGCCTGGCCGGACGTGACCGAGGAGGTCAAGCGGGAGATCGAGGTCCGAGCCGCCGGCTACGAGAGCCCGACGGCCTTCTACGAGGAGAAGCTCAAGGAGGGCATCGCGACGATCGCGGCGGCGTTCGACCCCAAGCCCGTGATCGTGCGGCTGTCAGACTTCAAGTCGAACGAGTACGCCCATCTGATGGGCGGCCACGCCTACGAGCCCACCGAGGAGAACCCCATGATCGGCTTCAGGGGCGCGTCGCGCTACCGCTCGGAGCGCTTCGCCGGGCCGTTCGCGGCGGAGTGCCGAGCACTGAGGCGCGTCAGGGACGAGATGGGGCTGACGAACGTGGAGGTGATGATCCCGTTCGTCCGCACGGTCCCCGAGCTGCTGCTGGTCCTCGAGGTCATGGCGACGAACGGCTTGCGCCGCGGCGAGAACGGCCTGCGCGTGATCATGATGTGCGAGGTGCCGTCGAACGCGGTGCTGGCGGGCGACTTCTTGGAGCACGTTGACGGGTTCTCGATCGGCTCGAACGACCTTACCCAGTTCACGCTGGCGCTAGACCGCGACTCCGGCCTGGTGGCGGACCTGTTCGACGAGCGGGACCCGGCGGTCAAGGCGCTGGCTTCCCAGGCGATCCGTGCCTGCCAGGAGCGTGGCAAGTACATCGGCATCTGCGGCCAAGGGCCGTCCGACCACCCGGATTACGCGCAGTGGCTGGTGGAAGAGGGCATCGACTCGATAAGCCTCAACCCGGACACCGTGCTGGAGACGTGGCTGTTCCTGGCGGGAGAGCGCCAGGCCGCTTGAGCCACACGCCACGCTCGTGGCGACCAACACCAGGCGGGCGCCTCGGGCCCGCGCCATAACAGATGCTCAGATGCAGGTCTCGAAGCCGAAGTCTGTGCCCGAGTAACCATCGGCCGGCACGAACTCGAAGTCGTAGCCGCCGTCGTACAGCGTCAGGTGCAGGACGCCGTACTCCCCGTCGATCTGCTTGAGGCTCGTCGGGTAGGCGTCGGAGTTCTCGTACAGGCTGCGTCCACCCGTACCCGAGATGATCACGCGCACGCCGTTCGGGTCCGGGTCGTTGTTGGGATCCACGGGAGCGAACCGCTCGTAGGAGTGCTCGTCGCCGGTCAGCATGAGGTCCACGCCGGCGGCGTAGGCCGCCGCGAAGAGGTCCGCGACCTCGGGGCTGTCGCCGTTCCGGCCCTTGTTGAAGCGGGGCTCGTGCAGGGCGACAAGCGTGCACTTCTCGCCTGCGGCCGCCAGCTCGGAGACGAACCACTGGTACTGGGCCGATCCCTCGTCGCAGCCGCCGACGACGTGCTCGCAGATGGCGTTGAGGGCGATCACCCGCCAGGCTCCGAGGTCGTACGCGTAGTAGCCCTTGTTCGGGTCGTTGGCGCCTTCGATGCCCTCGGCTTGCAACCGGTCCCACACGCCGTTCTCCGCGAAGTACCCGAAGTAGCCGGCCGCGCTGCCTTCCGCGTTGTACTCGTGACCGCCGAGGATGGGGTAGACGCGGTCGTTCAGCTGGCCCCAGGAGAGGTGGTACGAGTTCCTGAACGCGCTGAGAGACCCTTCGTTGTACTGGAGGTCGCCCAGGACGATCACGGCGTCGGGGTCGAGCTCGAGGGCGGCCTTGGCGGTCCACCACTGCATGCACATGTCGTTCGCGCCCATGCCTTCGTTGAAGTTGGCGTCACCCGGCGTACAGGCGATGTCGCCGACGGCGACGACGGTGACCGGGTCGGGGTCGGGATCGGGATCGGGGTCTGGGTCCGGGTCCGGGTCCGGGTCCGGGTCAGGCTCGGGGTCCGGATCGGCGGCCTCCACCGTCACGATCGCGAAGTCGTCCGCGGGTGGCTCCGAACCGATGGTCAGGGTGATCGTTACCTCGCCGGGCTCGGCGGGCGCATGGAACGCGACGGAGAGCCAGTACTCGTCCAGCGGCTCGAGCGTCCCGGCGGTGGCGCTCCAAGCGACGGGCTCCACCGGAACCCCGTCGACGGTTGGCACGTTGGCCATGAAATGCACCGTGCCGTCCACGGAGACCGTCGCTTCCGGCGGGCTGATAGAGACCGAGGGCTCATCGTCCTGGGGCGGCATGAAGAGGTCGCAGGAGGCGAGGACCAGCAGCGCGCCGGTCAACAATGCGGCCTTCACGGCGCTCGCAACGGCCGTCGCCGACCGGTTCGCTTGACCATCCATGGACGGATGGTTGCAAGCGGGGCGTGAGTAGCATGTGACTTTTGTGTCCTGGGGTGGCAATCTACGTGGCGAGATGAGAGCGGCGCCCCTCTCGGAGCGCCGTCCCTCACGCGTTTTCTTTGGTGGAGCTGAGGGGATTCGAACCCCTGACCTCGTGAGTGCGATTCACGCGCGCTCCCAACTGCGCCACAGCCCC
>JBDZWC010000166.1:0-4755 GCA_040256005.1 Deinococcaceae bacterium
GTCCTCGCCAAGCGCGCGCCCGGCGACGCCAGATCCGAGGAGGACCTCGACCACGCGGTGAGGCAGATCATCTCGCGGGCAGTCTCGCCAGACGGGGTCATCGACATCTTCGAGGCAGCCGGCCTTGAGAAGCCCGACATCTCGATCCTCTCCGACGAGTTCCTCGCCGAGGTGCGCGGCATGCCGCAGCGCAACCTGGCTGTAGAGCTGCTCCAGAAGCTGCTGCAGGGCGAGCTCAAGACGCGCCGGCGCAAGAACGTGGTGCAGGCTCGGTCGTTCGCAGAGATGCTCGAGCAGACCCTCCGCAGGTACCAGAACCGCGCGATCGAGGCCGCTCAGGTCATCGAGGAGTTGATCCAGCTCGCGAAGGAGATGCGGGAGGCAAACGCCCGGGGCGAGAAGCTGGGCCTGAGCGAGGACGAGCTGGCGTTCTACGACGCACTGGAGACGAACGACAGCGCGGTCAAGGTGCTAGGCGACGAAGCGCTGCGGGCTATCGCTCACGAGCTCGTGGAGACCATTCGCAAGAACGTCACGATCGACTGGACGCTGCGCGAGAACGTCAGGGCCCACATGCGCGTCCTCGTCAAGCGTATCCTGCGCAGGCACGGCTACCCACCCGACAAGCAGGAGAAAGCGACCCAGACAGTGCTGGAGCAGGCGGCGTTATTGTCGTCGGAGTGGGCTGCGGCTGCGTGATAGGCGTGTTCGGAGACGACCTTCTAGGCGTGCGATGCTGAGAAGTCGACCTACACATGCGTCTGATATCACACGCATAAGTAGACACATCGATGTGTAGTCGCGCGGGTGTGTAGGTGAGCGCTCGAAAAGGGTCTGGCGTCTGCGGGGCCATAGGCTCCAACCATCTTGATGGGGTGAGGTTTGCTGGACTTCGGCCTCTTCCATACGCTTGAACATATATATGCCGTGCTGTATATTACGCGCCATGCCCGCGACGGCGGTCCTAGAAGCCATCGCCGAACCCACGCGCCGCCGTATCCTGGATGCGATCCGCACCGGCGAACGGTCGGTCGGCGACCTCGTGGAGCGCGTCGGCATGCACCAGCCGGGGGTGTCGCGCCACCTCAGGGTGCTCCGCGAGGCTGGACTGGTCGAGGTACGTCGGGATGCGCAGCGGCGGCTCTACCGATTGCGCCCGGAGCCGCTCAAGGAGCTGGACGAATGGCTCGAGCCGTACCGCGAGGAGTGGTCGCAGCGCCTCGATTCACTCGAACGGCATCTCGCACGCACCGCCCAGCCGGTGAGCAAGACGAACCCCAGGAGCACGGCCAAGCCCAAGCTCGAGTTCAGGGCCGCGCCGAGGGCCAAGTCGAGGAGCCCCTCCAGACGGAAGAGGAAGAGGTGACGGGATGAACCCCAGAGACCGCGCCACGATCGAGAGAACGCCCGACGGCGGCATCATCAGGTTCGTCCGAGACCTGCCCTACCCGATAGAGGAGGTCTGGTCGGCGCTCACCGACCCGAAGCGACTCGCGGACTGGTGGGCACCGTTCGCGGCCGACATCACAGTAGACCTGCGACAGGGCGGCTCCATCACGTTCGACTGGCATGGGCATGACATACCGCGGTTCGTGTTCACGATCACCCACTTGAAGCCTCCCACGCTCCTGCAGCACACGCACACGGGGCCGGGCTCCTGGCAGCGCTGGGAGCTGGAGGCGATCGCGGCCGGCACGCGCCTCGTATCCACCTACTTCGTGCCGGACCCCGACCTGGCCATCCAGCGGGGAGACATCGTGGGCGCCCACTACGGGCTGGATCGGCTCGAGGCACTGCTGGAAGGTCACCCGATGCCAGTGGACATGCAGGCGTTCGCTGCGTTGCAGGCGGATTACGCTTCGCACGGCTTGGCGGCGCCGCAACCCTAAGAGTAGCGGCGCCTCAGCCAGGCACGGCTTGGCGCCGTCGCAGTCTTGACGGGCTAGGCGGCGCCGCACCAGCGCACGGCTTGGCCCCGCCTCGGGCTAGGGCGGCCGGGCGCCGCTCCGCCATCGAAGAACTGCTGCGCTACCCCGCGAACTCCCGCACGGCGCCCGCGAGGTTGATGCGAGCCACGGTCCTGAAGGCGGGGATCGCGGCCGCCACCGCGGCGGCCAGGACCGCTAGGCACGCGAGCAGCCAGGTCCGCGGCGCCACGACGAGCGACACCTGGAACATGTCGCTGCTGAAGCTGGCCATGAACTGCGATGCGACGAGGTAGGCCAGGGCCAGGCCCGGGACCAGGCTGAGAAGCACCAAAGTGAGGTTCTCGCCGCCCACTATGCGTGCGACCTGGCCCATGCGGACGCCGTTGGCTCGTAGGTTGGCCAGCTCGCCGGCACGCTCGGCGACGGTGACGCTGCCGATGCTGTACATCAGCGCCAGCGCCAGTACCGCTCCGAAAACGAGCATCGCGCCGACGAACGCGTAGAAGAGGCCCATCAGGTCGTTCGCGGCGACCTGCAGAGCTTTGGAGTCGACGACGGCGACCACACCGTTCGCGTCCTCTATCGCCGCCTTCACGGCGTCGCGGTCAGCGCCGGGCTCGAACCGCACGAAGATCGCGTTGGGCGACGCGCCGTCCAGAGCATCGCGGGACAGGTAGGCGAAGGTGCCGAGGGGCTCGTTGACGAAGCCGGCGACGGTGGTCGCCATCGACAGGTCGAGGTCGGGCAGCGACAGGCTCACCGGGTCGCCCACGTCCAGGCCCAGCTCGGACCGCAGGCTCGCCCCCAACAGGACCCCGCTGGACGGCAGCTCGAGCCGCTCCCCACCCGCCCCTAGGAAGCCGTGCATCGTGGTGCCTCCCTCGTAGGCCGTCAAGGCGGTCGCGTACCGGCGACCCTCGGCGGCTTCGACGGTCACGTTCGTCACGAGCGCGGCCTCGGCGGTGGCCACTCCCGGTACGTCGGCCACCGCGTCGAGAGATGTGTCTGCGCCGCCTACGACGTACACCTGGGCGTCCTCGAGCTGCGCTTCCTGGAACTGCTGCCGCAGCACGTGCTGCATGGAGTCAAGCATCCCCCACGACACGAACACCAGGACGAGAGCCGCCACCGCGCCCGCGAACGTCGCCGCGCTTCTGCCCGGGTTGCGCCAGGCGCTGCGCATGGCCAGGAGCGCGACAGGCGGCAGGCGGCTGAGCGGCGGGACAAGCCTCTCGAACAGCGTGCGGCCGCCGCGGCTCGCAGGCAGCGGGCCGCGCATCGCTTCCGCGGGTGCCACGCGTGCGGCTTCAAGGGCGGGCGAGAGAGATCCGAGGGTCACCGCCACGAGCGCCAGGGCCAGGCCCGCCAGGGCGACGAGCGGATGGAGCTCCACGACGGTCACGGGGATGGCCAGGGCATCGGTGTAGCGGCTCGTGAGCACCTGGGCCAGAAGCTCACCGGCGATGGCGCCCAGCACGCCGCCCGCGAAAGCCGGGATCAACCCGAACGCCAGGTGGTGTCCCACGAGCGCGCGGCGCGTCACGCCGTTGGCTCGTAATGTGCCTATGAGACGGCGTTGGCCGTGCACCAAGCGGCTCATGACCACGAACGCGACCAACGCTGCGGCGCCCAGGAACAGGAGCGGAAAGAGCACGGCCATCTCGCCGAAGCCCGAAATGTCCTCGTGCAGCACGGCGTTGGAGGGTTGATCCGCCTGCCTCGTGATCGAGCCGGCGTTGGCGTCGCGGGCCAGGCCCTCGAGCCGCTGAAGGACTCCCTCGCGGCGCTCGCCGAGGGACGGATCTAGCAGAACCAACGCCTGCCTGCCCGTACCCAGCGCCATGGCGCGCAGGCTGTTCTCGGGCGCGAAGACGACGGCGAAGTCCGAGGGCAGCGTCAGTACGTCCTGGCGACTGCGCGCCAACCACACGTACTCGGGGGAGGAGGCGACACCCAGCACGGGCACGTCTCGCCAACCGAGCAGCGTGCGAAGGCGGATGGTATCGCCCGACGCCAGTACATCGTGATCCGCGAGATGTTGCTCCACCAGGACGCCCGTCGACTGGGACGGATCGAGGTAGTTGCCTTCCTGGATCAGGATTCGGTTGACGGCGGGTTGCTCGCCCGCCGGCATGCCGATGACCCTGACCGCGAGGCGCCGGCCGTTCACCTCGCCGAACGTGTCCACCACGGTCCGGTTGGTGACGGCGTCCACGCCAGGAACGCCGGCGGCCGCTTGGGCGAAGCCCTCGACGTCGCCGCCGGAGACGGTCAGGTCGGCGAAGCCGGTCACCTCGAAGAGGTGCGCGTACGAGGCCACGAGGTTGCGGTACGCGCCGTAGCTGGTGCTGAAGAGCGTCACGCCGAGGAAGGTGGTGACGGCGACGGCCAGGAACGGCCCCCGTAGTCGGCGCAGGTCGCGCCACAGCTTGGCGCGCCAGGGAGCGAGCGTCTCCCCTCGCCTCACCAGGTCACTTCCTCGGCCGGGAGCGGGTCGATCACGACGCGGTCTTCCTCGATCCGGCCGTCGCGCATACGCACGACCCGGTCAGCCATCCTGGCGATGGCGCTGTTGTGGGTGACGAGGATCGTCGTGAGGGAGCGCTTTGCGTTCACTGTGCGCAGCAGGCTGAGGACCGAGCGCCCGGTCTCGAGGTCGAGAGCCCCAGTGGGCTCGTCGCAGAGAAGCAGGACGGGTCGCTTGGCGAGCGCCCGGGCGATGGCCACTCGTTGTTGCTCGCCGCCAGACAACGCGGCGGGGAAGTGGTCCAGCCGTTCGCCGAGACCGACCGCTTTGAGGGCCAACCGCGCCTCGGCGGCCGTGCTG
>JBDZWC010000047.1:0-19701 GCA_040256005.1 Deinococcaceae bacterium
GCCTCCCAACGTCTCCGCCACCAGCGACCTGGACGAGGCGCTCGCCGACGGACCAGTGGCCTTCACGGCCGTGCCGGCGCGCGCCCTTCGACAGGTGCTCGGCAAGGCGCGGGGGCTGCCCACGGCGGTCGTCTCCTGTGCCAAGGGCGTCGAGCCGTCGGAGGGGCAGGACGGACATCCGGCCTTCAAGCGCCTGTCTCAGGTGATCCACGAGGTCATGCCGGGCGTGCCGGTCGCTGCTCTGTCGGGCCCGAACCTCGCCAGAGAGATCGCCGCCGGCCTGCCGGCCGCCACGACCGTGGCGAGCACCGTGCAGTCGGTCGCGAAACGCGTGCAGGAGCTGCTTCAGCAGGCGACCTTCCGCGTCTACACATCGTCGGACGTGGTCGGTGTGGAGCTGGCGGGCGTGATGAAGAACGTCATCGCGCTCGCCGCGGGCATGTGCGACGGCCTCGGTCTGGGTGACAACGCGAAGTCCACGATCATCACGCGCGGGCTGGCCGAGACGATCAGGTTCGGGGTAAGGCTCGGCGGGACCGAGCGCACCTTCTACGGCCTGGCGGGCTTGGGCGACGTGGTGGCCACGTGCATGAGCCCTCTCTCCCGCAACCATCGGGCCGGCTTCGAGCTGGCCAGGGGCGAGAGCATCGACGGGGCGGCCATAAGCTCCCTCACCGCGGAGGGCATCGGCACCGTGGCTGCGGTACACGTGTACGCTGCTGCGCACCGGGTCGAGCTGCCCATCACCGCCGAGGTGTACAGGGTCGCCTACGAGCGCAAGGACCCGCGAGAGGCCATGGAGACCTTGATGACCCGAGAGAGCAAGGCCGAATGAACGCCATCACGGCGACCGAACTGACCAAGCGCTACGGCTCCAAGGCGGCGGTGGCGGGTGCGACCTTCGGCATCGAGCAGGGCGAGATCGTCGGCTTCCTGGGGCCGAACGGGGCCGGCAAGACGACGACGCTGCGGATGCTCGCCGGCTTGGTCAGACCCACGAGCGGAACGTGCAGGGTCCTGGGTGATGGCGTGCCGGGCCCCTCCCTCCGCGAGGTGGGCACGATGATCGAGGAGCCCTCCTTCTACCCGTACATGACCGGTCGCTCGAACCTGCGCCACGCCGCGCGCCTTCACGGGGACGTGCCTGACTCGCGCGTCGCGGAGGTCCTCGAGTTCGTGCGCCTGCAGGACGCGGCCGAGAAACGGGTCAGGGCGTACTCGCAGGGCATGCGGCAACGCCTCGCGCTCGCCAGGGCGCTGCTGTGGCGTCCCAAGGTGCTGCTGCTCGACGAGCCCACCAACGGGCTCGACCCCGCCGGCATCGCCGAGGTGAGGGAGTCGCTGCGGCGCGTGGCCCACGATGGCGCCACGGTGCTGGTATCCAGCCACATACTCGCCGAGATAGAGAAGCTGGTCGACCGCATCCTGGCCATCGAGGCGGGACGCATCGTGTTCGACGGCCCGCTGAAGGACCTTGTCGCGAGGGCTGCCGAGCAGGCCGTGACCTACACGATCTCGGCGCGCGACCAGGCAGTGCTCCTGACGGCTCTCGAGGACCTGGGCTACGTCCCCAACGCCAGGGGCGGCGGCGAGGTCGAGGTCTCGGTGCCGGCGGACGACGCCGAGTTCCTCATCGAGCGCCTGACGACGAAGGGTGTAAGGGTGCTCTCGGCCAGCAAGGAAGAGGACGACCTGGAGGACGCCTACCTCCGCCTCATCGACCCCAGCAGGAGGCCGTCGTGAGCGCGGTCCTCGACGTGGTCAGGGCAGAGGTCTTCAAGACGCTGCGCAAGCGCCGCGTGTACGTCCTCGCCGCCCTCTACTGGGTCCTGTTACCGGCCCTGGCGCTGCTCGTGGGCCGGCTCATCTACGTCAACACAAGGGGCACCTTCGTGGAGGAGGGCGTGCCCCTCGCGGACCTGATGCAGGCGCTGTTCTCGCCGCATGGCCTCGCCACGATCGCCCTCACCGGCCCCGCCTACGCGTCACCCACGCCGTACATCATCGGCGTGGCGCTGCTGGCGGCCCTCTTCATCGGTGAGGAGCGCGGCCAGAACATGTGGAAGACGGTCCTCGTGGTCCAGCCGAACCGCTCCGCGGTGCTGACCGGCAAGCTGATCGTCACCATGGGCACGCTCCTGGTGCTGATGGTAGGCGCGTTCCTGAGCGCGATCCTCTTCGGCACGATCGGCACGTCCTTCCTACCTACCAACCTCTCCGGCGACTGGGGCGGCCTGCTCGGCCTGTACCTGTGGCAGTGGGCGCACCTACTGGCGCCTACCCTGCTCGCGTTCCTGCTCGTCTTCCTGGTGCGCTCCGCCGTGCTCGGCATCGTGCTCGTGTTGATCGCCCCGGGCTTGCTCGAGGGCATCTATTCAGTGCTCAACACCCTCTTCAGCCTCCAGCCGATCACCCGCTTCAACGCAGTCTTCCAGGCCCTCAGGCTCCAGCGGGTATGGGACGAACTGCCCCGCTACTTCTTCACGACGAACCTCTACGCGCCCGGCCGATCGCCCGCGACGAGCCTGGTCAACGAGTTCATCTCCGAGATCGACCAGGCCGACATGGGGCCGTTCAGCCAGCTGTTGGGCAGCGGGCTGACGTTGGGGCACTCCTCGCTCGTCATGGCGGGCTACACCGTGCTCTTCGGCCTGCTGCTCTTCTGGGTGTTCCGCCGGCGCGACGTCGACTGAGCCCCGCGGTCCGGTGAGGGTCCAGCCGGCGGCGGCACAGCACTCCTGGCGCTCACCGCCGCGGCGTGGATAATGGCGCCCATGGAATGGATCACCAGCCCCGAGGCCTGGATCGCGCTGCTCACGCTCACGGTGCTGGAGATCGTGCTCGGCATCGACAACATCGTCTTCATCTCGATCCTGTCCGGCAAGCTGCCGGAAGCTCAGCAGCCGCGGGCGCGGACGCTGGGCTTGGCGTTGGCCATGTTCACCCGCATCGGGCTGCTGTTCTCCATCAGCTGGCTGGCGAGCCTGACGACCGAACTGTTCGAGGTGTGGGGCCACGCTTTCAACGGGCGGGACCTGGTGTTCCTGGCCGGCGGCCTGTTCCTGATCTGGAAGGCGACGGGCGAGATACACGAGCGCCTCGAGGGCCCTGGGCTGGACGAGACGGACCTGCCCAAGGGCACCGTCACGTTCGCCGCGGTGATCACGCAGATCGTGCTCCTGGACATCGTCTTCTCGATCGATTCGGTCGTGACGGCCGTCGGCATGGCGGACCACCTACCCGTGATGATCGCCGCCGTCGTCATCGCCGTCGGCGTGATGATGCTGGCCGCCGGACCCGTAAGTCACTTCGTCGAGAGCCATCCGACGGTGAAGATGCTCGCCTTGGCGTTCCTCATCCTGATCGGCGTGTCGCTGCTCGCCGACGGCCTGGGCCAGCACATCCCCAAGGGCTACATCTACTTCGCGATGGCCTTCAGCGTTGGTGTCGAGTTCCTCAACCAGAGGGCCGCCAGGGTGGCGCGGGCCAAGCCGCGCCAGCCGGTCGAGCTCAAGAAGCCGCGACCGCCCGTGCGCTCGGCCGGGGATTAGGCTGCGAGAGCCCGGCCAGCCTGGGCGTCGTCTGCTCGTCACGGAAGTTGAGGCCTAGGCTCGGCTGCGCTTCTGCTCGTACATCTTCGCGTCGGCATGCGACAGGAGGGCCTCGAACGACTCGGCATGCTCCGGATGCAGAGCGCCGCCGACGCTGGCGCCCAGTTGGACGGTCACGCCATCTAGGTGGATGGGTTCCTCGATCGCCATCACGAGCCTCTCGGCCACCCTGTCCACGGCCGTCTGGTCAGCGCCCGCTAGCAGGACGGCGAACTCGTCGCCCGACAGGCGCGCGACCATCTCGCCCGGCCTGACGTTCTGCTTGAGGCGCTGGCCGATCACGCTGAGCACGCGATCGCCCATCTCGTGCCCATGCGTGTCGTTGACCTTCTTGAAGCCGTTCAGGTCGAAGTACAGCAGCGCCATGGGCACCGCCTGACGCCTCAGCACCCAGAAGCGTGACTTGAGGTGGCGCCGGTTGGGCAGACCGGTGAGGTCGTCGTGGTTCATCATCTCGACGGCCTGCCTGAGCACGTTCTTGTAGTGCGTGATGCTGCGGAACTGGACCACGATGTGGTCGTCCTCGAGCGGCAGCACGGTAACCGCGAACCAGGCGGGGTCTCCGGGCACTCCGGGCAGCCCCTCCGACGTGCGAGCCGCGGTCTGCGAGCGCTTGGCCGGCATGGCCTGCTCGAACTCCTGCACCCGCGAGGTAACGAACGCCGTAACCAGCCGTCGATAGATGCGCGGATCCAGGTAATCGGGGTAGACGCTCTTGACGCGCCGGCCCATGACCTCTTCCCGCCGGATCTCGAGGAACTCCGCCGCAGCGGGGTTTATGTCCACCCATTCGAAGTCAGCGAGGCGGCCGGCATCGTTGCGAACCGCATGGAAGACGACCAGACCGTACGGGGCCGTACGGAAGTAGTCTCCCCAGAGCTCGGACGTCCTCGCACCCGGAGGACTATCGGCGGTCACCTGCAGCACCTCGACCATCTTACCGAGAGCGCGTCTGGCAGCGAGAGGAGTCCCTCATAGGGCCATGTCATGACGGGCGCACCTCGTCGCCCGAGGCGACGGGCAGGTCATCGCTACGGGACCACTCGCTCCAGGAGCCCGGGTACAGCTTGACCCCCGGCCGGCCCGCGACCTCCAGTGCCAGCACCAGCTGAGCGGCGCTCACCCCCGAGCCGCAGTAGGCGACGAGGTCGCCGTCCGGCAACGCCTCGACGTCGTACAGGCTCCTGAGCTCAGGGCGCGACAGCATGCCGGTCGGTCCCACGCTGCTCCCGTACGGCAGGTTGATCGCGCCCGGCACGTGACCTGCCTTCGGGTCCAGAGGTTCCGTCTCGCCTCGGTAGCGCTCCGGCGACCGCGCGTCCAGTAGGAGCATCCGAGGGTCGTCGAGGCGCGAGCGCACCTCGTCCAGCTCAACCACCATCTCCGGGCGCAAGTGCACCGGGAACGTCGTCGCCGGGTGCGCGGGCGTTCGCGTCGTGACCGGTCCGCCGGCAGACAGGTACGCCCGGTAGCCACCGTCGAGCACCCGGACGCGGTCGTGCCCCATGTACCGCAGCAACCACCAGGCACGCGCCGCGTACATCGACCCGTCCTGGTCGTAGACGACGATCTCGTGCTCGCGCCCGACGCCGTGCTCTTCCAGCTTGCGGGCCAGACCAGGCACGTCAGGAAGCGGGTGACGACCACGCTCACCCGGGGGGCTAGCCAGGTCCCGATCTAGGTCCAGGTACACGGCGCCGGGAACGTGACCGGCCGCGTAGAGCGCGGGGCCGACGGCCGGGTCGGCGAGCTCGAACCGGGCATCGATCACGCGTAGGCCCGGCTCGTCCAGGCGGCGCGACAGTTCGGCCGCGCCGATGAGCGGCGAGCCGCCGGGCTCAGCCGGGGCCGCGGTGCCCGCGCTCTCATCCATGTCTCAGATTGTAGCGCCCGCGCCCTGCACGGCGGGCTTATCCTCCTCTACGTATGCCTACCAAGATGGACAGCCCGCGCAACCCGACGGTCCTCGCCGCTGCCAGGCTCAAGGACCGGCGGCACCGCTCGCGCGAGGGCGCGTACCTGGTGGAGGGCTTGCGAGAGGTCGAGAGGGCGCTGGCCAGCAGCGTGACGGCCAGACAGCTGTTCGTGGCGCCCGGTCTGCCCGCCGGTACCGCCGGGGCACGCCTGGCGGCCCGGGCCGAGGCGCTCGGGGCGGTCGTGATCGAACTCTCCAACGAGGCCTTCGAGCGTCTGAGCCTGAGGCAGCACCCCGACGGCGTCGCGCTCGTGGCCCGGTCCGGTGACCGGAGCCTCGCCCGCGCGCCAGCCTTGGGCGGTGGGGTCGTGCTGGTGCTGGACGGCCTCGAGAAGCCCGGCAACCTCGGCGCGCTGCTACGCACGGCAGACGCGACAGGTGTCAAGGCCGTGATCGTCACCGGGGCCGGCACCGACGTGGAGAACCCGAACGTGATCCGGGCCAGCCAGGGCAGCATCTTCGCCGTGCCGGTGTACGTGGCCAGAGCCGAGGAGGCCCTGTCTCGCCTCAGGGACGAAGGTTTCAAGGTCGTGGCTGCCTCGCCTCAGGCGGAACGGCCGCACTGGTCGGCGGACCTCACGGGCGACGTCGCGATAGCGCTGGGTACGGAGGCGGAGGGCCTGCCGGCGTGGCTCAGCGCCGCGGCGGACGAGCTCGTGGCCGTGCCCATGCGATCGCGGGCGGCCGACAGCCTCAACGTGTCGGTGGCAGGGGCCGTGATCCTGTACGAGGCGTTGCGGCAGCGCTCTGCGCGCTAGCCCGGTGCGTGCTCCCCTTCGGCCGGCCGCGCCGTTCCGGCCAACAGGTCTTTCACCGTCTGCCTGAAGTCCTTGCCCTCCAGCGGCTTGTGGATGATCGCGTCGGCGCCGGCGTTGCGAGCCGCCTCGTAGGTGGTGGCGTCCTTGAGCGCCGTCAGGATGACGACGGGGACGTCCTTGAGGCGACTGACCTTCTTCATGCGGGCGCACACGGTGATGCCGTCGACGTTCGGCATCTTCACATCGATGATCGCCAGGTCCGGCGTGTTCTCTTTCAGGAACGCGAGCGCCTCGGCGCCGTCCTCGACCATGTGGACGTCGTAGCCGTCAACGCTCAGCAACATGTCGAGGACCATTCGCTGGCCCGCGATGTCATCGGCCACCAGGATCTTTGCCACGTGTTGAGACTAACAGCGTCGCAGTCACAGTATCGTCAGGATTGCCACTGTGCCCCCGGGCGGGCGCCGCGCGCTGATGACTGCTGTCGGGCCACGCTCCGGAGGTCAGGTTGGTCGGAAGGGGACCGCCGTGCTCAAGGAGTTCCGGGAGTTCATCAACCGAGGTAACGTTCTGGACTTGGCGGTCGCGGTCATCATGGCCACGGCCTTCGGCGCCATCACGACGTCGCTCGTGGATCAGGTCGTCATGCCCGTGATCGGCCTCCTGCTGGGCGGGGTCGACTTCTCGAACCTGGGCATCATACTGGCCGACCGCGACCAGTACGCATCCGTCGCGGAGGCCGTGGCAGCGGGAGCGCCGGTGATCCAGTACGGCGCCTTCCTCAACACGGTCATCAACTTCCTGCTCGTGGCCTTCGTCGTCTTCCTGATCGTCAAGGCGTTCAACGAGATGAAGAGACGCACTACCAAGCCCGAGGAGGCCGCTCCGGCCGAGGTAACGACCGAGGAGCGCCTGCTCGGCGAGATCAGAGACCTGCTGGCGGCGCGCCGAGACCTGCCATGAGACGGGGACGCTCGGTCGGGCCCGATCCGATAGATGGGGCCGTCCAAGCGTTCAGTAGAGGATCATCAGCTCCAGGTGGGCTGGTCCCGCCCTGGCGATGGGCTCGGTCGCCACCAGCCCTATCGTCACGGGGCCCGTCAGCCGTAGCAGCATGTTCGTGAACATCTCCTCGGTCACCTGACCGAAGTCGGGCAGCTGACCCTCGTCGAGGCCGGCCCGGCGCATCTTCCTGACGGCCTCCGCCTTGATGTTGGCCAGCGCCGTGCGGATCTCGTCCTGGCTGATGGGAAGCTGGGTCGAGCCGAGGTGCAGTTGGGTGCTCACGATCAACTGGCCACGCTCGAACAGCTTCGTGTTCTCGATGGCCTCGACCAGCACGTCGATCGTCGAGCTAATCTGGTTGCTGGGCGAGATGAGCCTGATCAGGTCGGATCCCGGCGTCTGCGTGATCACGTCGACCAGCAGGTTGAACTGCTCTGTCGTGACGCGGATGCGCTCCACGCCGCGACGCGAGACGTAGTCGGTGGCCTCGGCGATGAAGCCGGCCAGTTCCTCCCGAGCTTCCGCAGGCGTGTTGGCGTGGACGGCGCCTGAGTAGATGAGCTGGTCCCTGACGAAGTAGACGTCACCGCGCTCGAACCGGCCGGCCTCCTGCTGCAGCTCCGCTAGCTGGGTCGCCTGCCTCTCGACGTCGTCCTGTAGCCTGCGGACCTCGTCCTGGAGCGTCTGCAGGTCCTCGTTGCGGCGCCTGATCTCGGCCTCGAGGTTGTCGTTGAGGTCTTCGAGCGAGTTGCTCTGCGCCTGCAACCTCTGGTTCTCGGAAGCGAGCTGCTGGTTGGCGAGCCGCAACGAGTCGTTCTGCGCCTGCAGCTCGTCGGCCTGCAGTTCGAGAGCGTCAGACGTTTCCTCGAGTGACCGCACCTCTTCGTTGAGCTGCGCCAGACGCTCGGACAGCTGCTCGCTGGCAGCGAGGGCCTCCTCGCGCTCCTGTAGGGCGAGGTCGCGCTCGGCCAGCGCAGCTTCCCTGGCGGCCTCGGCGTCGGCCTTGGCCTGCTCGGCCGCCGCGAGCTCGGATAGCGCGCTGGCCAGTTGGCCCTGCGCCTCCTCGGTCTGGCGGCGCGCGTCGGAGAGGTCTATCGACGCCTGGACGAGCTGCAGCTCCAGGTCGTCGAGGTCCGCGTTCGCCTGCTCCAGGGCCGCCTGCGCCCTGTCGGCCTCGTCCTGCAGTCGCGCGGCGTTCTCCTGCGCCTCGACCGCCTCCTGCTGGGCGGTGTCGCGGTCCAACCTGGCCTGCTCCAGGGCGGACTGTGCCGCCTGCAGCTCGCCCTCCGCACCGGCCAGGTCGGCCTGCGTACCCGCCAGCTGCTGTTGTGTCCTCTCGACCTCGAGCGAGGCGTCTTCCACCGCCTGCTGGAGCTGCTGGCGCTGCTCGATGAGCTGGTCCCGCTCCTCCAGCGCTTGGTCGCGCGCCTCCACGGCCGCATCGCGCTGCTCCTCAGCGGTGCGGATCGTCTCCTGAGCGTCCGCCAACGACGCCCTGACCTCCTCGAGCTGGTCGTTGACATCGGCGACGCGCTGGTTGAGCAGGCGCTCCTGCAGCCTGAGTCGGTTCAGCTCGTCCAGCGTCCGTTGGAAGTTGGTCAGGGTCTCTGTGGCGTTCTGGAACGCCAACGCGAGGACTCCCAGGGTCGTGAGCATGATCAGGATGCCGGCCATCACGCCGACGATCTGACCGGTGCGCTTGGGCCTGGCCCCGAACAGCGAGAGGCGTCGCCGCCCGACGTACGTGCCCAGCCGGTCGCCGGCGAAGGCGATGATCCCGGCCAGGACGATGAGGCCGAGGACGAGCAGGACGATGAACGTCACTTCTTCTTCGCCCCTCGGCTCGCAGCCCCTGTCATGGTCAGAGCTGGAAGTCGCTGCCCAGGTACGAGTTGCGGACCTCAGGATCGGCGGCGAAGGCGTCAGGCGTACCGTCGAAGCGTACCCGGCCGTCGAACATGAGCACCACGCGATCCGCGATGGCCAGCGTCTCCCTGACGCTGTGGTCGGTGAGTAGCACGCCGAGCCCGCGACGCGCCCTCAGGTCGTGGATCAGCGTCTGGATCTCGCGGATCGACTTCGGATCGACGCCGGTGAACGGCTCGTCGAGCAGCAGGAAGTCGGGATCGATGGTCAGGCTCCTGGCGATCTCGAGCCGCCTGCGCTCACCGCCAGAGAGGGTGTCAGCGCGGTGATGGGCCAGGTGGCTGATGTGGAACTCCTCCAGGAGGTCGTCGGCGCGGCGGTCTTGCTCCCGTTTCGGGAGCCCCTGGAACTCCAGGATCGCCATGAGGTTGTCCCTGACGCTCATGCGCCTGAACGCGCTGGGCTCCTGAGCCAGGTAGCCGAGCCCGAGGCGCGCCCGCCTGTGCATGGGCCAGCGGGTCACGTCCTGCCCCGCCAGCCGGATGGTCCCGGTGTTGGGCCTGACGAAGCCGACCATCATGTAGAAGCTGGTGGTCTTCCCTGCTCCGTTCGGGCCCAGCAGCGCCACGATCTCGCCCCGACGCAGGTCCAGGTCGAGCGAGTCCACGACCTTCCGCCTGCCGTAGCGCTTGGACAGTCCGCGGGCCGACAGCACCTTGGCCTCGCCGTTCTCAGCGGCGTGCGCAACGGCTTCGGAGGTGGCCCCAGCCGGGCCAGGAGCCCCGTCAGGCACGCTGTTCAGGGCGTCCATCGGTTGGCATGCTAGCACGGTGCCGCCGGGGCTCCGAGTGGCGCATCCTCGCGGGGCTCAGCCGTCCAGCAACGCTACGAACGGCTCCTCGAGCGCCGTGCAGACCCATCTCAGGAAGCGGGCAGCCGCCGCCCCATCGATGAGCCGGTGATCGTACGTCAGCGCCAGCGGCATTAAGGTCCGGGGCTGGAAGGAACCCCCCTCGTCCCAGACGGGCTTCACCGCGGCTCGCGAGACGCCCAGGATCGCGACGTCCGGCGGGTTGACGATGGGAGTGAAGTTCGTGCCGCCGATGCCGCCCAGATTGGAGATGGAGAAGTTGCCACCCTGCATCTCCTCGAGCGAGAGCTTGCGGCTGCGAGCCTTCTCCGCCAGCTCGCCCAGCTCGCGGGCCAGCTCGATGATGCCCTTGCTGTCCACGTCCCTCACGACGGGGACCAGCAGGCCCGCGTCGGTGTCCACGGCTACGCCGACGTTGACGTACTGCTTGCGGACGACCTCCAGCTTGGCGACGTCGATGCTGGCGTTGAAGTCGGGGAAGCGGCGGAGCGCCACGCCAACCACTTTGAGGAGGATGGCCGTTGGCGTGAGCTTGACGCCCTGCTTGTCCGCCTCCTTCTGGTAGCGCTTGCGGAACCTCTCGAGGTCGGTGACGTCTGCCTCGTCGAAGTGCGTGACCATGGGCACCGTCGACCAGGCGGTCGACATGGAGCGCACGGTGGCCTTGCGTATGCCGCTCATGGGCTCGCGCTCCACCTCGCCCCAGCGCGAGAAGTCGGGCAGCGGCGGGGCGGCGACGGCAGTGCCGGCCGGTGCGCGATCCGCGCCGGAAACCGCTTGCCTGACGTCCGCGGCCGAGACCCGTCCGAGGATCCCGCTGCCGTGGACGCGCCTTAGGTCCACACCCAGCTCCCTGGCCAGACGTCTCACCGACGGAGCCGCCGGCACGAGGCGACCGTTGTCGTCGTCGCTTCGGTCCGTGGCCGCAGCGGCTGGTGTCGGTCGACCGCCACCCGCCTGCCCGCTCGTCCGTGGCGGCTGAGGCTCCTGTCTGCCGGCGCCTGGCGCCGGCTCCGGCTGGGCGGGTGGGGCGCTGGGCTCCTCGGCCTGCTTCTCCTCTGCCTGCTTCTCCTCGGCCTTCGCTTCGGCGGGCTGCTCTGCCTGGGCGGGCTCTGTTGCGCCGCCCGCTTCGTCAACGACCACGAGGACCGCCCCGATGCGGGCTTCGTCGCCTTCCTTCACGTTGACGGACTGCACCACGCCGGCCGCCGTGGACGGGACCTCGACGACGGCCTTGTCGGTCTCCAGCTCCACCAGCGGTTGGTCCTTCTGGATCTTGTCGCCCGGCTTGACGAGCACGCTGACCACGGTCCCCGACTCGATGCCCTCGCCCACGTCGGGCAGCTTGACCTCGGTAGCCACTACAGCTCCTCCCGGCGATCGACCCTCGCACAGCGGTCAGTCATGGTACGGGTCCGCCTTGTTGGGCCGGATGCCGAGCGCGTCACGAGCCTTCGCTACCTCGGCGGCTTCCAGCGAGCCCTCGTCGGCGAGGGCCTTGAGCGTGGCCAGCACGATGTGCTTCGCGTCCACTTCGAAGAAGTCGCGCAGCTCCGCCCTGGCCTCGGAGCGGCCGAACCCGTCGGTTCCCAGGCTGTACAGCGGGCGGGGCGTGTGCTTCGAGATGACGTCGGGAAGCACCTTCATGTAGTCGCTGGCGGCGACGAGGGGGCCCTTGGTCTTCTCCAGCTGCCGGTACACGTACGGCTTCTCGGCGGCATCGCCCGGGTTGAGGCGGTTGCGACGTTCGGTGATGAGCGCGTCGCGATAGAGCGCCTTGTACGAGGTGACGCTCCAGGCGTCTGCCGCGACGCCGTAGTCGCGTTCCAGGATCTCCTGTGCCTCGAGCACACAGTTCATGATGCTGCCTGAGCCGAAGAGCTGAGCGCGCAGCTTCGCCTTCTTCTTGGCGCTGGGCCGGAAGAGGTACATGCCGTTCAGCACGCCCTCCTCGAGCTCCTCGAGGGACAGGTGCTCGGGCTTGCCGGGCTGCGGGTAGTTCTCGTTCCCCACGGTGAGGTAGTAGAAGATGTCCTCCTGCTCCTCGTACATACGCCGCATGCCCTCCCGCACGATGATCGCGAGCTCATGCGCGAACGACGGGTCATAGGCCATGAGGTTGGGGACGGGTAGCGCCAGGACGTGTGAGTTCCCGTCCTGGTGCTGCAGTCCTTCACCGGCCAGCGTCGTGCGGCCGGCCGTGGCCCCGATCAGGAAGCCCTTGACGCGACTGTCGGCAGCCGCCCAGACCAGGTCGCCGATGCGCTGGAAGCCGAACATCGAGTAGAAGAGGTAGAAGGGGATCGTGTTCACGCCGTAGTTGGCGTACGCGGTGCCGGCGGCGATGAACGACGCCATGCTGCCGGCCTCGGTGATGCCCTCCTCGAGGATCTGGCCGTCGCGCGACTCCTTGTAGTAGAGGAGGTTCGCGGAGTCCACCGGTTCGTAGAGCTGGCCGACCGGCGAGTAGATGCCGATCTGCCTGAAGAACGCCTCCATCCCGAAGGTGCGGGCCTCGTCAGGGACGATGGGCACGAGCAGCTTGCCCCAGTTCTCGTCGCGGAGCAGCTTGCGCATGAGGTTGACGATGATCATCGTCGTGGACACGGCACGGTCGCCGGAAGGCTCGAGGAACTCCGCGAAGAGCTCGCGCGGAGGAGCGACCAAGGGCTCCGCCGTGACCCTGCGCTCTGGGTGGAAGCCGCCCAGCTCCTGCCGCCGCGCCATAAGGTACTTGTGCTCCGGGCTGTCGGGGTCCATCCGCAGGAACGGCTTGTCCTTGATGTCCTCGTCGCTGATGGGCAGGTTGAAGCGGTCGCGGAACGCCTTCATCTCGTTCTCGTCGAGCTTCTTCTGCTGGTGCGTGACGTTCTGGGCCTCGCCGGCGGAGCCCATGCCGTAACCCTTGACGGTCCGGGCGATGATCACCGTGGGCTGGCCCTCGTGCTCCGTGGCCGCCTTGAACGCCGCGTAGATCTTGACCGGATCGTGGCCGCCCCGGTTGAGGCGGTTGAAGTCTTCGTCCGTGAAGTCGGCGACGAGCGCCTTGAGCTCCGGCGTGTTGAAGAAGCGCTCCTTGAGCTCAGGGCCGCCGAAGGCTGCGTAGCGTTGCGACTCGCCGTCCACCAGCTCCTCGAATCGCTTGATGAGGACGCCTTCCTTGTCGCGCCTGAGCAGGTCGTCCCAGGCGCTGCCCCAGGCGACCTTGATCACGTTCCAGCCCGCGCCGCGGAAGATGCCCTCGAGCTCCTGGATGATCTGGCCGTTGCCGTAGACGGGACCGTCCAGGCGCTGGAGGTTCGCGTTTAGCACCCAGATCAGGTTGTCGAGCTTCGCCCGGGAGGCGACACGGATGGCTCCCAGGGTCTCGACCTCGTCGGTCTCGCCGTCGCCGATGAAGGCCCACACCTTCCCGCTGCCCTTCGGGTACAGCCCGCGGTCCTCCAGGTAGCGACGGAAGCGTGCCTGGTAGATGGACATGATGGGCCCCAGTCCCATGGACACGGTGGGGAAGCTCCAGAAGTGGGGCATGAGCCACGGGTGCGGGTACGAGGAGACACCGGGCGGGTCCGCCAGCTCGCGCCGGAAGTTGAGCAGCTCCTCCTCGGTGAGCCTGCCTTCTAGGTAGGCGCGCGCGTAGAAGCCTGGCGTGGCGTGGCCCTGGAAGTACACGAGGTCAGCGTCAGGGCCCTTCTCCGGCCCCCTGAAGAAGTGGTGCTGACCCACCTCGTAGAGGTTGGCCGCCGAGGCGTACGTGGCGATGTGCCCGCCTATGCCAGGCGAGACGGTGTTGGCGTGCACGACCATCGCCATCGCGTTCCACCTGATCATGTTGGTGATGCGCTTCTCGATGTCGAGGTCGCCCGGGTACTCGGGCTGGTCCTCGGCGGGGATGGTGTTCACGTACGAGGTGTCGGACTCGAAGGGCAGCCTCACGCCGTGTCGCTCGGCGTGGGCCTCGAGCGCGTCGAGGATCTCCTTGACCCGCTCCGGTCCACCGCTCGCCAGCACGTAGTCGAGCGACTCGAGCCACTCGCGCATCTCCTGGTTGTTGAGCTCGCGTAGCTCGCCAGGTTCCAACTGCGACCTGTCCAGGTCGAGCAGCTGATCGAGAACGTCTGTCATACCCCGGTCCTCTCACCGCGGCGCCACGATGATGGGCGCGCGCACGTCAGCAGACGTGAGTGGGGCGGCTGCCCAGCGCCACCGCGCGCCGGCCACCCCACGGATGAGCCCATCGTACCGCAAGCCCTGGGGATCCCCAGCCGGTCGAGCGACCGTCTGTAGACGGTGCTGGCGCGGTCCCGGTCCGACTGGCGGTCGCTGGGTCGCGGCCAGGCCGCAGCCCTCTACGGGCGCGCGACCTACTACTCGGCCTGCGCGCTACTTGCCACGAGGCGCCGCAGCATCTCCCTCACCAGCGCTTCCGCCCGCTCCGCCGCCAGCGCGGTGAACGCCCTGAAGTCCACGTTCGCCTGATGGTCGGCCGTGTCGCTGATGCTGCGCACGATCACGAACGGTGTGCCCCAGGCCGCACAGACCTGAGCGCAGGCCGCCCCCTCCATCTCGGCGCAGGAGGCGGTGAACAACTCTCTGATGCGGGACGACGCGTCCTCTCCGGCCACGAACACGTCGCCGGACGCTACGCGGCCCACCACCGTCCTGACCCCCTCCAACGTTCCGCCCGCCTCTGTCGCCAGCCTGACGAGGCGCGGGTCAGCGACGAACGTGGTGCCGCTACCTGGTACCTCGCCGGGCGCGTAGCCGAGCGCCGTCACGTCAACGTCGTGCTGCACGGCCTCCGAGCCGATCACCACGTCGCCCACGCACAGTTGAGGGTCGAGGGCTCCGGCCACGCCCGTGAAGATCACGCTACCGGCGCCCATCGAGAGCAGGTACTGGGTCAAGGCCGCCGCGTTCACTTTGCCGATCCCGCACTCGGCCAGCAGCACGTCGACGCCCTCGATGCGACCCCTGGTCACCTCGTAGGGCCCCGCTCTCTGCGCCAGGCCTCCTTCCAGGGCCGCTCGGAGCCGCTGGACCTCTTCCGCCATGGCGCCCACGACGGCGACGGGTGCCAACGAATTCATGGGTGGGGCTACCGGGACCTGGGCGCGGCGTTGAAGACGGCCCTGCCCAGGTAGGCGCCGATGGGCACGCCGACCGCGCCCAGGCCACACATCAGCCAGTCGATCGGCTGCCCCTGGACGGACTGCATGATCGCCATGACGCCGGCCAGGGTGACGCCGCCGACGACGGCAGTAGGCAGAGCCCTGGGCAGGCCGCGGCGGGAGAGGTAGAGCACCGCGAAGTAGCCGTACATCAGGAAGAACCCGGCGCCGATCAGGCTCTGGCCACCCTGTTTGTCTTCCACCGGGACCGCGGCCTGCAGAGCGATGAAGAACAGGGTCGCGAACATGAACACGCCCGAGAACCGGCCGGGCAGCTTCTTGCGCTCCTCCGGTGTGAGCTGAGCCACCTGCGCCGGCTTGACGGGCTGCGCGTCCGTGGGTCGCTGCTTGGCGGTCTCCCGCTGGCGCTGGCGACGCGCTCTCAGCTCCGCCACCTTGGCCCGGCGAGCCTGCCGCTTCTTGTCTCTCTCCTCTTCGGCCCGCTTGTCGGCCTTCGCTTGGGCTCGCCTGATCTGCCGGTTCATGGCGCGTAGCATAACCGCGCTGCGACGGCGTTCCGCCCGGTGGGCTCGGCGCTTCCGCCCGGTAGGCCCGCCGCTTCCGCCCCGCTGCAGCCGCCTGCTTCCGTGCGGCAAGCGGGACTCTGAGCTGCCCGGCGGCGCGTGATAACCTCGGCTCGCTCATGACAGACGAGCTGCTCACAGCGGTGGCGAACGTCCACGGCACACCGGTCTACGTCTACGACCTCGACATGGTCACCGCCCGGTTCCGGCAGGTCGAAGCGGCCTTCCCGGGCGCCAGGATCCACTACGCCGTGAAGGCGAACGCCCTTGGACCCTTGCTGGCCCACCTAGCGGCCCTGGGTGCCAGAGCCGAGGCGCTCACGGCTGGCGAGCTGGCGCGAGCCCTCAGGGCGGGGTTCGCCGCAAGCGACGTCGTGCTGGGCGGCCCCGGCCACGGCGCCGACCTGGCCCGGTGGGCCGGGTCCGAGGGCGTGGGTCTCGTGAGCATCGACTCCGTGGGTGCCTGGCGTGTGTGGCACGCTACCGAGGCTCCCGACACGCGTTTCCTCGTGAGGTTGAACCCTGGCTTCGACCCCCGCACCCACGAGCACCTGGCCACCGGCGCAGCGGAATCGAAGTTCGGCATGCCGACCGAAGAGGCGCTCGAGGTGGCCCGCCAAGTAGCCGCCACCGGCCGGTTGGCGGGCTTCCACGTTCACGCCGGGTCGATGATCTCGGACCCGGAGGTAGCTCACCTGGTGACGCAGGCGCTCGAGCCGCTCTACGCGGAGATGCCGGACCTCGACTTCGTCGACTTCGGTGGTGGGTTCGCCGTTCCAACGGCCGATCTGGAAGCGTTCGCGACGCCGCTCCTGGCGTTCGCCGAGAGGCACGGCGTGACGCCCATCGTCGAGCCCGGTCGTTTCCTGGTGGCCGAGTCCGGCGTGCTACTGACGCGGGTTCTGCACGTCAAGGAGGCCGGCCCGAGGCGACACGTGATCGCCGACGCCGGCATGGCGGACCTGATCAGGCCGGCTCTGTACGGCGCCCGTCACCCCGTCATGGTCGTGGGCGAGGGGGGCGCACCCAGAGGCGAGATGGCCGGCACCGACCTGGACGGCCCGCTGTGCGAGAACGCGGACCGGTTGGCCAGGGACGTCGACCTGACGGGCGTGGATCACGGCTCCCTGCTAGCGGTGGGTCTCGCGGGCGCCTACTCCTACGCGATGTCGTCTCATTACGGTTCGACCCTCAGCCCGGCACAGGTCGTCGCGGCCGGCGGCGTCTTCAGCCTCGCGGCCAGGCGCGAGGACCCGTCGGACCTGTGGCGCCTGGAGGCGCCGGTGGCTGGCGGCATGGTCCCGAGTCAGGTACAGGCCCGGGGCGATGCCGACGATGCCCTCGGGGCAAAGGCCGCCGTCGCTTCGCTGCTCGACGCCATGGAGACCCCCGCCAGGGCGGCAGCGGCGCTGCTCAACGCGGCGGCGGAGCACCTGAGGCCCCGCCTGGGCCGCCTCGAAGACCTGACCCGTACGTTCGCGAACGATCTCTACCGTCCGCTCGTCGGCGTCGGCAGAGCGGCTCTCGCTGACATCGACCAGCGGACCGCCGACCACGGTGACGTGGCCAGGGCGACCGTCAAGACCGCCGAGGGCGACTTCCTCATCAGCTGCGCGCGACAGCGCGCTGCTGTGTCCCGCGGCTGGCGCGTGACCGGCCTGGCCCGGGACCTGCCAGACGCCTGACCCATCGCCCCGGATGCAGCGGAGCTTCAGCCGTCCAGCTCCACGCTCAAGCGCACCGGCACCTCGCCGCCACCGCGCGCCCGCAAAGCGCCGCGGAACCGGTAAGGGCCCGGGATGCCGTCGGTCGGCGCGGTGACCTCGTAGACGGCCCACAGCGCGTAGACGGTGCGTCCGGCAGCGGACGAACCGGAACCGCTCTGGGAGCTGCGCTCGACACGGACCGCTTGCAGCCTGAAGCCCCAGCCGTCCGGCACGCGATCCGCGGTGAACCCGAACTGGCCGGTGACGTCACCGAGCTCGGACGAGTAGCCGCTGGGTACCCACAGTGCCGGCTCGAGCGCCGACGGTTCCAGACCGAAGTCGGCGAGCGAGTGATCCACCCGCAGGTAGATCGTCTGGCCGCCCGAGACATGCGGAACGCCGCCGGCGGCGGGGAACGGGTTGTTGGCCGAACCGCCCAGCACGGAGGGAGCGCAGGACGAGAGCAGGAGGGCCGTCAGTGCCGCAGCGAAGGGCCACGCGATCTTGCGCATGTGCCGAGGCTATCAGCCGGGAGCGTGAGCGTGTTCCGCGCGGTTCGCCAGCTCCTGGAACCGCTGTAGGGCACGCATCCTGTGCTCGCGTACGGCCTCGTAGACGGCGGCCTGGTCGCGCCACCTCACCAGGCGCCAGATGCGGCGCAGGTCGTTCTCGCTGCCCCTCAACACCGACTCGCAGCGATAGACGCGGTGGAACCGCTTGGTGGTCTCGCGTAGGTCGAGGATCGTGGCGACGAGCCGACGGTTGGGCGTGGCCTCGTACAGGACGTCGTGGAACTCGGAGTAGCGCTCCGCGAACGCCGCGTAGTCGCCGGCGTCGAGCATGGCGCGCATCTCGTCGAGCAACCAGCTGGTCCGGCTGAGCTGATCGTCAGATACGAAGGGAGTGGCGTCCCGCGCGGCGACCGGCTCGAGCGCGAGCCTTAGCTCCGATACCCATACCCCTTCGTTCCAGGGCAGTGCGGTCACCTCGACCCGCGTGTGTGGCTTGAGCTCGACGAGACCTTCGGTCTCGAGCTGCCTCACCGCCTCGCGCACAGGTATGGGGCTCACCCCGTACCGCTCGGCGAGCCGTGAGAACACCAGGCGTGCGCCTGGCTGCAGGTGTCCCTGCACTATCTCTTCTTTCAAAGATTCGTACACGTACCGTGTCTTAGTACTCACATGGTCCCCCCGGAGCCACCGCGACTCTGGTCCGGACGCGAAACTGCCGCGGCGTTCGTCAAGAACTGCGCGGATGCTACCACCGGAAGGCGCTCTCCGTTCATCTCGGCGCGGACGCCAAGTGAACACGTGGCATAATCCGCCGCAACGTCGCTCAGGCCGCCCGCGGCGTGGACCTTCGATGGACACCTCCCATTCGCGAGTACAGCTCCCGGTCGCGTTGACCGACAGCCGTGTGCGGCTGTTGCGCGAGGTGCTGTTGCGACGTCGCTCGGGAGCCACCGCGGAGGAGCTCGCCGGGGCTCTGGGCGTCACGCGGACCGCGGTGTCACAACAGCTGATGGCGCTGGAGCGCGACGGCCTCCTCGCGAGGGGCGAGATGCGTGACACGGGCGGTAGGCCGAGCCGGACGTACGTGCTCACGGAGGCCGGGCACGAGACCTTTCCCAAACACTACGGGCTGCTCGCGTCGTCGTTCGTGCGCCACGCCAGGTCGCTCTACGGCGAGGAGGGACTCGAGGCCCTTCTCATCAGGATGGCCGACGAGGTCGCCGCCCAGGTGCGTCCGCGCCTCGAGGGCACGGCGGGTTTGGAGCGCAAGCGCGCGGTCGTGGCCGTCCTGAACGAGCTTGGCTACGAGGCCGCCCTGACCGCTGATGGCGCCATCGAAGCCGTGAACTGCGTGTTCAGTCAGGTGGTCAAAGAGACCAGGGGGGCCTGTGCCTTCGACGTCAGGCTACTGGGTGCGCTGCTGGGCGAAGAGGTGGTCCACGGCGACTGCCTGGCCGAGGGTCACGCCTGCTGCCGCTTCAAGACGACCTGAACCGGTAAGATGCTCCTTCGTGTAGGGGGAGTAGCCCCCGGCTCCCGCGACGGGCGGAACCAGGCCCGGCGTCGCCGGGCGTCCGCCTCCGTCAGCACGGTCGCCATCTGCGACCCGGACGCGGACATCGTGTGAAGCTGCCACGCAGGCAAGACCCTAGCGGGAGGTACTGATGGCTCTTCCGTTATGGGCTTGGGTGGCGTTCGTGGG
>JBDZWC010000048.1:0-19652 GCA_040256005.1 Deinococcaceae bacterium
AACGACAAGCACATGGGCTCGTGCGCCGAGCTGTGCGCGACCAAGTACCGGTTCTCGAGGGCGGAGCAGGACGAGTTCGCCGCCCGCTCCTACCGGCGCTCGCAGGCGGCCACCGAGGACGGTACCTTCGCGGCCGAGATCGTGCCCGTCCAGGTGAAGGGCCGCAAGGGCGAGGTCACGACGGTCGAGCGCGACGAGGGCCCGTACCAGGTCGACTTCGAGAAGATGCCCAAGCTGCGGCCCCCCTTCGAGCAGGAGGGCACCGTGACGGCCGGTAACGCCAGCACCATCAACGATGGCGCCGCGGCGTTGGTGGTCACGTCGGACGAGGTCGCGCGGCAGCGTGGGCTACCCGTGCTGGCGACGATCGAGGGCTACGCGGCCCACGGTGAGCAGCCCGAGTGGTTCACGACGGCACCGGTCGGCGCCACGCGTTCCGTGCTCGGCAAGCTGGGCTGGCAGCCTGACGAAGTCGACGTCTACGAGGTCAACGAGGCGTTCGCGGTGGTGCCCATGGCCCTGATGAAGGAGCTCGACCTGGCCGCCGAGAACGTCAACGTCTTCGGCGGCGCCGTGGCGCTGGGCCACCCGATCGGCGCTTCCGGCGCGCGGATCCTCGTCACTCTGCTCTCCGCCATGCGGGCGCGCGGCGCGGGTCGCGGCGTCGCCAGCATCTGCATCGGTGGCGGCGAGGCGTTGGCGATGGGGTTGAGCGCCGCGGCGTAGTGACCGCGGAGTCAGTAGTCCTCTGCGGACCGGAGCTTCTCGGGCAGGCGGCCCATCTGGATCGCCTCGGCGATCATCGACGGGAGGCCCCAGGCGACGATGTCGAAGGCCACCGCCGCGAAGTCGTACTCGACCTTGTCCATCTCGATGCCCACCCCGTCCTCAGACAGCTCGAGCAGGGCGTAGTCGGCTCCCGGCTCGCCGTTGAGCGACAGGCCGACCGAGCCCGGGTTCACCACCCAACCCACGCCCTCGATCTCGCGGTAGAAGGGCACGTGGGTGGAGCCCGCCGCCAGGACCTTGGCCTTGTGGCTCTTGAGCAGCCGCGTGAGCGTGAAGGGATCGCGGTCCAGGTTGACGCGCTCCGTCGGGTCGTCGAACGAGCCGTGGAAGAACCGGAGCCAGCCCGCCGGCGTCTCCATCCGGCGCTGGACGGGTAACGACTGCAGGAACGTCAGGTGTCTGTCCTCTATGACGCCCTTGGTCCACTCGATCGTCTCGTCCGCTACGCCGTGGCGCACGGCCTTGCGCCTGGCGAACGGGAAGGCGAGGCGCTCGTCGGCAGCCCCCAGGGTGCAGACGATGCCCTCGCGTCGGATCAGGTCGATGGTCTCGTTGGGCGAAGGCCCGTAACCGACGAGGTCGCCCAGACACACGATCGTCTGGGCTCCCTTCAGCTTCAGCTGGTCCACCACCGCATCCAGCGCCAGCACGTTGGCGTGCACGTCGCTGATGAGGCCTACCTTCACGACTTGAGTCTAGCAGTGCCCTCTTGTAGGAACGCCGTCAGCAAGGCCACTCCTGCCTCCAGGTCTGCCTTGGAGACCATCTCCGTGACGGTGTGCACGTAGCGCGACGGCGTGGACAGGGTGATGCTCGGGACCCCGAGCCTGGAGCGCTGGATGGCGCCGGCGTCGGTGCCACCCAGGGGCAGGACCTCCAGCTGGTGGTCGATGCCGCGTTGCTCCGCCAACGCCAGGAACTCGTCCAGGAGCCAGCGCGTGGAGATCGAGCTGCTGTCCATGACCTTGATGCCGACCCCACCGCCCAGCTTGGTGATGCGCTGATGGTCCTTGATGTCAGGCGTGTCCACCGCGAGGGTCGTGTCCAGGGCGATACCCACGTCGGGCTCCACGCGGAAGGCGCTGGTGAGCGCACCGCGCAGACCGACCTCCTCCTGGGTCGTGAACACGGCGTGCACCTCGAAGGCGGGTTCCCTTAGGCGCTTCAGGGCCTCGATCGCGATCCAGCAGCCCACGCGGTCGTCGAGCGCCTTGCCGGTCACGACCTTGCCCAGGTCGATGAACTCCTGCTTGAGGGTGACCATGTCGCCGATGCGGACCTTCGCGCTGACCTCGTCGGGCGCCAGGCCCAGGTCTACGTAGAAGTCGGCGATCAGCGGGATCTTCGAGCGCTCTTCCGGCGTGCTGATGTGGATGGGCTTGCTGGCGGGGTTCATGACGCCGGGCAGGTCCTCGTTCGAGAGCGAGGCGTGCACGATGACCTGGCGCGCGAACAGGTTCCGAGGGTCGAAGCCCCCCACCTGCTGGAGGCGTATGAAGCCCTTGTCGTCGATGAACTTGACGTAGAAACCGATCTCGTCCATGTGGGCGGCGACCATCGCCCGCGGGGCACCATCGCCGGCGCGCTTCACGGCGTGCAGGTTGCCCATCGCGTCCGTCTCGAGGACGTCGACGAGGCCCTCCAGCTCTGCTGCGATGATCTCGCGTACGCGTTCTTCGCGGCCCGCCACGCCCGCCACTTCGGAGAGTCTCTTCAGGAGATCCATGAGAGGAAGTCTACTCCTCGAACCACGCGGTCACGGCGGAGGCCAACTCCTGGGGGCACTCCTCCTGCACGGCGTGCCCGCACATGGGCACCAAGACGAGCTCGGCGTTAGGCAGCTGGGCGGCGAGCCTCTCCGACTGATCGACTGGCACCACGCCGTCCTCCTGACCCGCGATGACCAACGCGGGGATGTCGATCCCTCCCAGCCGCCCATCCAGGTCGCCCGGAGCCTCGGCCTGCGAGAGCCGCCACAGGGCCACGTCCCAGCCTTCGACCGTGAACGGCGCCAGGAACTCGGCCTCCTGCTCGGCTGTGATCCGCGAGGGGTCGTACCAGCCGGACCACAACAGCCGCTTACCTGGCTCCGATGCGAGCTGGCGCAGGAGCACGGGGCCGAGGCGGCGCATCTGCGGTGTGCTCATGATCAGCCGCGCGAGCCACGAGCGCTTCTGGACCATGAACGGAGAGGCGCCGATCGTGACCAGGCCGGACACCAGATCGGGCCGGGCGAGGGCGGTGTCGAGCGCGACCCTGCCCCCGTAATCGTGGCCGATGAGCACGGCGCCGGCCATGCCCAGCGCCTCCAGCAGGCCGCCCACCAGCACAGGCTGAGAGGCGGCCGCATAGGGGTCGACGGTCACGGAAGGGTCGTCGGGCCCAGGTCGCTCCGTGAACCCGAAGCCGGGCAGGTCCACGGCCACGACGTCGCCCGCCTCCGCCAGCAGTGGGGCCAGCTCATCGAACGTGTGGGTGCTGTAGGGAAACCCGTGCAGCAGCAGGAAGCTGGCGGCCCCGTCCGGTCCGTCCCAACGCCTGACGTGCAAGGAGATGCCTTCCACCTCCACGTACTCGGCATCCGGCCCAGCCACCTGCGACAGCGGCCTGACGCCCGGCGGCGGTGCGATGGGCAGGACCAGCGGCAGCACTACCGCCAGCGTCACCAGCACGGCCAGGATGATCAGCGAGATCTTGATGCGGAACGGCACGACTTCCTCTTCCAGCTAAGCGCGCCCGGCGCCCGCGGCGGCCATGGGTAGGTGCCCGCCGCGGGCGTGCGGGCTCTCGGGCTGCGGACCTATCAGCGACCCTTGAACTGCGGGGCGCGCTTCTCGAGGAAGGCTTGGGTGCCCTCGAGCATGTCTTCGCTGGTGGCGACGAGCCCGAAAAGGTCGGCCTCGATCTCGAGCCCCTGGGAGAGCGCTACGTCGAGCCCCCTCGACACGGCCTCCTTGGCCAGGCCCAACGCCAGCGGGCCGTTCCTCGCGGCGGTGCGGGCCAGTTCGACGGACGTCGCGAGCGCGTCGTCCGCCACGCGGTTCACGAGGCCCAGCTGCAACGCCTCTTCGGCGCTGACGTGCCTGCCGGTCAGGATCAGGTCGAGGGCGCGGCCCTGCCCGATGAGCCGCGGCAGCCGCTGCGTGCCCCCGTAGCCCGGGATGATGCCGAGGCCGACCTCGGGAAGGCCGAGCTTCGCCTGCGTCGAGGCCACGCGCAGGTCGGCGGCCAGCGCGAGCTCGAGCCCGCCACCCAGCGCGAACCCGTTGATGGCCGCGATGGTGGGGAAGGGGAGGGCCGCCAGCGAGTTGCACACGTCCTGCCCCAACAGCGAGAACTCGCGTGCGCTGAAGGCGTCCTCCACCTGGTTGACGCCGGTGATGTCGGCCCCTGCGACGAAGGCGCGGCCGGCGCCGGTCACCACCAGGGCCTTGACGGCGACGTTCGCCTCGGCCATCTGGAAGGCCAAAGCCAGCTCCACGAGGACGTCCTCGTTGAGCGCGTTGAGCGCCTGCTGCCTGTCGACGGTGACGACGGCGACGTCCCCGTCCACCTCGAAGCGCACGAACTGCAGCTCGGGCAACTCCTCCGCGAGCTCGTCCTCAGTGACTTGGGTGCCGTCCTGATAGTCCCGCCCGTCCATCACTTCTCGCCTCCATAGTCGTAGAAGCCCTTGCCGGTCTTGCGGCCGAGCATCCCGGCCCTGACCATCTGCTTGATGAGCGGCGCCGGCCGGAACTTGGGATCGCCGAACTCCTCGAACAGCGCCTGGCCGGCCGCCAGCCCCACGTCGAGACCCACCAGGTCCGCCAGGGCCAACGGGCCGATGGGCATGTTCGCGCCCAGCTTCATGGCCTCGTCGATCTCCTCGGCGCTGGCCACTCCCTCCGAGAGCGCGTGCACGGCGTCGTTGATGTACGGCACGAGGAGCCGGTTGACGATGAACCCGGGTTTGTCGGCGCAGACGATCGGCTTCTTGCCCAGCCCGATGACGAACTCGCGTGCGCGCTCCACGACCGTGTCGGGCGTGAGCAGCGCCTTGACGACTTCCACGAGGGGCATCATCGCCACGGGGTTGAAGAAGTGGAGGCCGCAGAACTCGGCCGGGCGGCCACTGAAGGCGGCGATCTGGGTGACGGAGAGGCTGGAGGTGTTCGTCGCCAGCAGGGCACCCGCGGGCGCGGCCTCCCCGACCTCGGCCCACACGCTCTTCTTGACGTCTATCGACTCGTAAACCGCCTCGATGACGACCTCTGCGTTGGCGGCGGCGCCGAGGTCGGTGCCGGGCGAGACCCTGCCGGTAGCGGCCTGGGCGTCCTCCTGCGTGACGGTGCCCTTGCGCACCATCCGCTCCAGGCTGCCCTCCATGGCGCTCAGGCCGCGGTCGACGGCGGCCCGCTCCTGGTCGACGAGGCTCACCTCATGGCCCGCCAGCGCGCACGCTTGGGCGATGCCGGAGCCCATCGTCCCGGCCCCGATGACGGTTACCTTCATGATCGGTCTTCCTCTCCCAGCGACCTCGCGCTTCGTTCGAAGCTCACTCGTCGCTCAGTTCCACGAGCGCGTCCAACGCGGCCGCGACCATGTCGAGCACGGCCGCCCTCAGCGCGTCCGCCTCCAGCAGGCGGTCATCGCCGATGTTGTTGCTGGCCACGAGGATGCAGCCGGTCTGGACGCCTCTGAGCGCGCCGAGCGTGAACAGCGCCGAGGCCTCCATCTCCACCGCCAGCACACCACGCGCCGCCATGGCCGGGACGTGGTCGGGCGTGACGGCGTAGAAAGCGTCGTCCGTGCGGATCAGGCCGGTGTGCGTCGGCCTGCCGGTCCGCACGGCGGCGGCGTGCAGGGCGGTGGTCACGCCGAAGTCGGCGGCCGGCGCGTAGCCGTCGCCGTTCAGGTACTGGCGGGAGGTGCCCTCGTTCGAGACGCTGGCCGTCGCCACGACGAGGTCGCCGGGAGCGACGTCGGGCGAGATCGCCCCGCAGGTGCCGATGCGCACGAGGCGCTTGGCGCCCAGACGGACGACTTCCTCGACGACGATCGCGAGGCTGGGACAGCCCATCCCGGTCGACTGGACGCTCACCTCGAGGCCTTGGTAGCTGCCCGTGTACCCGAGGAGGTGACGGTGCTCGTTGTAGAGGCGGGGCGCGTCGAGCAGGTTCTCGGCGATCAGTGTGGCGCGGTTGGGGTCACCGGGAAGCAGGACGGCGGGCGCGACGGACCCGGGCTCCGCCCGCACGTGTAGCTGGCTCATCGCCGCAACTGTACCAGAGGGGTACTTATGAACCGGGCCACGCCAAGGGCGCTGCGTACCGTGCTAGATTCCGCGCGATGACCGACCTGGAGGACATCCTCGCGCGCTCCTGGGCGCACGTGGAGGGGTGCCGCGTGGTCGCCGTGGCGGGCATGGACGGCCTGCTCATCGAACGTCATCCCGCCAAGGACGACGATCCGCTCCTGGCCGGCGCGCCGGAGCCCGAGACGTTGGCGCACATCGTGGCGGAGGTCACCACGCTCTTCGGCGTGGCGAGCGGCGCCATGAGCCGAGAGCTGGGCTCGCCGGTATCGGAGCTCGTGGCTTTGGGCGAGACCGGCGGCTACCTGGCTCGGCGCATCAACCCCGACCTGTTCTGCCTGTTCGTCACCGGCCCGTCGGCGGACCTGACCAACGTGAGATCGGAGGCCGAGGAGCTGGCGCGCGAGCTGTCGGGGGCCCTCGTCTGATGGAATCCACCGAGGACGTAGCCACGGAGGCGCTGGTGCGTGCGGCCCGCGAGGTGCGCGGCGTCGTGGCGGCCGCCCTGATAGACCGTGCCGGAGCCGTCGTCGCGGCCGAATCCGATGACCAGGCTCTGCTCGAGCAGATGCAGCTCACCGCCACCAGCGCCTTGGCGGCGGCCGAGGCGTTCTCGGACTTGACGCCCGACGGGGCCCCACCCAACCTCACGGCGATCTACGACGACGGCCAGCCACTGCTGTTCGCGCCCGTCTCCGGCGGCGACATGACGCTCGTGCTGGCGGTGGCCTCGGCCGCGGACATCGGACGGGCGCGGTTCCAACTGAAGCGCATCACAGGCGGCTAACCGGGACGCGCTCGTGCGCGGCGCGCGGCGCTCGCGTCAATTGGGCCCCTCGTCCTCCGTGCCCGGCACCACCTGGCCCGGCTGGATGGGACGCTTCGGCTCGGGGATCTGACCGTAGCGCGCCTCGAACCGCTTGATGTTGTCTTCCAGACTCCGAAGCAGCGCCTTCGCATGGCGCGGGCTCGTGACCAGGCGGGCCGAGACCACCGGCTGCTGCCCCGGCATGACAAGCACGAAGTCGAACAGGAACTCGTCGGCCGTGTGGGCGATGAGCGCGCCGTTGGTCGGCCGCCCCCGCATGGTCTCCTTGTCGATCTCGAACTTGAGCTGCTTCATGGTCCCAGCGTAGCCGGGTCGCGGTTCGTGTCCCGGTCTGTTCGGGGCGCGGGCTCCAAGTGGGGGGTCCGCTCGTGTGGGCTTGGAGTGGCGGGCTCGATTGTGTGGGCTAGATTGTGCGGGCTCGAGAGGTCGGGTTCCCAGAGGTCTTTTCGGTCCGGAAGCCACTATTCACCTGCAACATAGGGCAAGTCCGCGCTTGCAAGATAGCGCCGTCTGGGACGCGCGTCTTAAGTACGGGCCGGCAACAGATATTCGCGAGGTTGGTAGTGGCACCCAAGCGAGAAAGACATGTGTGCCGCCGCCGCCTTTGGTGCCGCCAACCGTTCACGGCCCGCTGACCAACGGATGGTAAACCGAGCGAGCCCTGCCGCCACGTGAGAACGTGATGAGTTCCCCCTGATACCGGCACGTCGCGGCCCTAATGTTGTTATATGCCCATGTCCGAACGGGCCGTCGTGTACTTCGACTACCTGTGCCCGTACTCCTGGCGCCTAGCGGAGCTCATCGCGCTCTCGGGAGCGTCGCAACACGTGGAGTGGCGCCACGTGTCGGTGTACCAGTTGGACCACGACACGAGATGGCGGCTCGAGAAGAGCGCCGAGCGGTTCCAGTGGCAGATATGGAACATCCCGCTCGACCCCCAGGACGGCAGCGGCTGCAAAGGCCTGCTGCCGTTCTTGGCTTCTGTGGCGGCCCGGTGCCAGGGCCCCTTGGCTCACGACCGTTTCAGGCTGGGGCTGCTCAGGGCTTTCCACTTCGAGGGCCGGCCCATGAACCGCGAGACCATCGGGTCGGTGGCGCGGGCGGCGGGGCTGCACGTGCCACGCTTCTGGCGCGACCTCGACAACCCGGAGAACCGCACCGCCCTCGCCCACGAGCACATGCGTGCCGTGGCCGCCGAGGTCGTCAGCACGCCCAGCGTCGTGTTCCCGGGCTCGCACGTGGCGCACCTGCGGTTCAAGCGCGTGCCGGCGACGACCGATGAGGCCCTGGGTCTGGTGGCCGCGGCGTTCGGTCTCCTCCCTGGCGCCGGCAGGGCCGTGGACTCCGTCACAGGCGTGGAACTCAACTGACGCCGTATGTGACCCGCGCGGTAGACTGCCCGCGTGCGGCTCGGTCAGAACGTAGGCCACGGCTCGGACGTCGGTAGGGTCCGACCGTTCAACGAGGATTACCACCGGGTCTGGCAGTTCCCCATCGATGGCGGGGACATCACGCTCCTGGCCGTCGCGGACGGCATGGGCGGCGCGGCAGCGGGCGAGGTCGCCAGCAAGCTGGCGATGGAGGTCCTCGACGAGTCCTTCAGCCGGTACGTCGAGGAGATCCGCACCGGCAAGCCCGTCGTGGGCATAGACAAGCTGATCGACAAGGCCGTGAGGCTCGCGAACCGCAGGGTCTACGCGGCTTCCATCAAGCAGCAAGGGCGCCGCGGTATGGGCTCCACGCTCACGTGCGTGGCGCTCCGGCGGCGCAACGCGTACATAGGGCACGTCGGTGACTCGCGTTGCTACCTCGTGCGCGGCAAGAAGATCTACCAACTCACCAAGGACCACTCCTGGGTGGAGGAACAGCTCGAGAAGGGCCTCATAAGCGAGGACGAGGCCAAGAGCCACGAGTGGCGTAACCTCATCACCAGGGTGCTGGGGACTCGTCCACAGGTGGCGCCTGACGTCATAGAGATCACGGTCGAGAAGGGCGACGTGTTCGTCATCTCGACCGACGGGCTGCATGGGCTCGTCTCACCGGAGGAGATCCACGCCGAGCTGCGACGGTCGAGCAACCGCCAGCTCTCTGTAGAGGCGCTCATAGCGTTGGCCAACGACCGCGGGGGGCCCGACAACATCACGCTCATCATCGCGGAGGTGGACGAATGACGATCGTGCTGCTCGCCGTGGCGGCGGCGCTCGTGGCGGTTCTCCTCCGGGCGCCGGCGTGGTTGTCCCTGGTGCTGCTCGCCATCGCCGCCGGCCTGACCGTCGTGACGCTCGCGCTCGGCGGCATGGAGCGCGGTTTGGCGCCGCTGGTGCTCACAGCGTTGGCCCTCGGGCTCATCGTGCCCTCCGGCGTCCAGGTCGTGCGCAGCGCGCGCATCGCGCCGCCCAAGGGCAAGCGAGCCAAGGCAGCGGCCAAGGCGAAGACTGCCGCCGCATCGAGCTTCGACACGTCTGAGATCCCCGGCTACGAGCTCCTCGAGAAGGTGGGCTCGGGCGGCATGGCCAGCGTCTACCGGGCGCGGCGCAAGACCGACGGGCAGGTCGTCGCCCTCAAGATCCCCATGGAGCAGTTCGTGGCGGACGCGAAGTTCATCAGGCGCTTCCACCGCGAGGCCGAGGTGGCCCAGCGCCTGAACCACGTGAACATCGTGCGCACCTACGAGCACGGCGCCATAGGTGCGCAGCACTACATGGTCATGGAGTACGTCGACGGTCGCAGCCTCGAGGGGTACATCGAGGCCGGCGAGCTGGACACCGAGCTGGGCATAGACATCATGAAGCGCGTCGTACGGGCGCTTCAGCACATCCATTCGGCGGGCATCATCCACCGCGACATCAAGCCCGCCAACGTGATGATCGTGCGCGGCGGCATCAAGGAGGACCGCGAGCCCAGGCTGCAGCCCGAGGCGGTGAAGCTGATGGACTTCGGCATCGCCGGCGGCAAGGTGCTGTCGCGCCTGACGATGACCGGCGCCCGCGTTGGCACCCCCGTCTACATGTCGCCCGAGCAGGCGCGCGGCCTCAAGATCGACCACCGCAGCGACATCTACTCGCTGGGGCTGGTGTTCTACGAGGTGCTCACCGGCCAGACCGCGTTCAAGGGCGGTTACGAGGCCATCGTCCACCAGCAGATCTTCCAGACGCCACCGCCGCCGCGGCAGGTCGTGCTCACGGTGCCGAAGGCGCTGGACCAGCTGGTCATGAAGATGATCTCCAAGGACCCGGACGAGCGGCCCACGCTCGACGAGGTGCTGGACGTGCTCGACCGCATCGAGCTGGGCGCCGAAGAGGACGCCTCACTGCCCACGCGCCTGATCCTGACCGTCAGCGCCAGGCAGGGCGTGCTCAGGATCCTCGACACCGAGGGCAACCTGCACACCTCGATCGGCGACGTGGGCACGGGCGAGCGCGACTTCTCAGCCGCCCCCTTGTCCGTGGCCGTGGACTCCAGCGGTGACTTCTTCGCATCGATCTTCGAGTACCGGGTGGGGCAGGAGAACCACCGCATGATCCACAAGCTCTCCGGCGACGGTAGCCCCGTGCTGTCGTTCGGGACCTACGGCATGCAGCCGGGCGAGTTCCTGTATCCGGCCTCGGTCGCCGTGGCGCCGGACGACACCGTGTACGTGCTGGACAGCGAGACGCACCTCGTGCAGCGTTTCACCAACGACGGGCGCTTCCTGGCTTCGTTCGGTGGGCGCGGCAAAGGCCATGGCACCTTCAACGACCCGCGGGTGGTCACCGTCGACGACGCCGGCAACGTCTACGTGCTGGACTACGGCAACCGTCAGGTCCAGCGCCTCAGCGCAGATGGCACGTACCAGACCCGCTGGGCGTTCAAGATCGCGGCCGATCAACCGGGCATGCGACTGCTGGACGGGGTCACGTTGGACGGCGAAGGCAACGTCTACATCTCCGACGCCAACTCGTCTAAGATCCGCAAGATCACGCCGGAGGGCAAGGTCGGGGTGTCGTTCGCCCTCGACGCCAAGCAGGGCGAGGTGACAGACACCATCGTGGACCTAGGGGTGGACGACGATGGCTGCCTGTACGCGGCGCGGCGCGGCGGCCACCTGATCCGCAAGTTCGACCCGTCGGGCAAGCTCATCAACACGTTCGAGACGTACGCGCCCGTCGTTCAGATGATCATCGACCAGCGCGAGCGGCGGGAGTCCAGCCGGCTCGGGCCCGGTATGGCGCCGCAACGCACGCAGGCTTAGCGCGGATCCGCTGGCCTAGAGCCCCGGTATCAGGCCGACGACGCGGTCGAAGAACGTTATGAACGCCTGCATGAGGCGCCCGGTGATCCCGGTCATGGAGAGCACCAGGAAGAACACCATGAAACCGAGGATCCCGAACTGGGCGATCTGCATGACGAACCGGCGGACGTCCGGGTTGCCCCACGCCAGCGCGGCCCGGCCACCGTCGAGCGGGAGCAGCGGGAACACGTTGATGACCGCGTGCAGCACCGCGAAGGAGGCCGCGGCCCTGAAAGCCACGAACAGCTCGATGCTCTGCATGGAGCGGAACACGGCGGCGATGAGCGTGCACAGGAACGCGACGATCAGGTAGGCGCCGATCCCTGAGACCCACACCCACGCCTCGGAGCGGCCCCGCCGCGGGTAGTTGCGCGAGTTGACGGGCACGGTCCGCGGCCACCCGAAGCCCAGGAGCAGCAGGAAGACCACGCCGATGGGATCGAGCTGGCGCGTGGGATCGAACGCCATGAAGCCGGCCAGCCGCGGCGACGGGTCGCCCAGCCGGTTCGCCACGAACGCCTGCACCATGTTGTGGAAGATGAGGGCCATCACCATCACGATGCCGGCGATCACGATGGTGGTGAAGGGAAGGTTGTTGAGGATCACTCTGGGGCTCCGTGTCGGTCTGCGCGTCGCATCCGGCCCACGAGGTCCCGAGCAAGTTCCAGCTCTTCTTCGAAGGTGCTGGTCTGGTGTGTGGCTCGGGCCCGCTCGACCTCGGCCAGGACGCGACCGACGGCTGGGCCTTCAGGCAGGCCCAAAGCTACCACATCCCTCCCGCGCAGCCTTCTGCGGGGCGGTTCCTCGGCCAGACGCACGATCCGCTCGCGCAGCGGGGAGCTGAGGGCGCTCAGCACCGAACCCTCGGCGGGGGTCAGCTGCTCGAGCTCCGCGTCGGTCGCGGTGTCGGATTGGCCCAGCAGCCGCCGGACGCGCTCCCGGCTCACCAGCAGCCTGCGCGGCCAGTTGAAGACCTCTACGTGCTGCGCGGCCGCGTCCTCCGTCTCGCCAGCGAGCAGCACCAGCAGGTACGACTCGTCCGGCACGGCGTTGCCGGCGGCGCGCTCGGCGTCCAGGGCGCTCACGTCGTCGGGCTGGTTGCGCAGGCCGAAGAGCGGCTGGAGCACACCCAGGTCCTCCATCACCGCCAGAGCGGGACCCACACGCTGCTCGGCGAACGTGAGCTCGAGCTCGGCGCGCAGGCGGGAGCGACTCACCCCCTCGCTCAGGCCCTCGGCGACGACGGCTGCCGCCTTGGCGGCCGTGTCGGCCGCGAAGCCGAACGCCAGCCGACCCGCCAGCCTGGCCCCCCGCAGGATGCGGGTGGGGTCCTCGACGAACGACAGCGGATGGAGTACGCGGAGCTGCCGCCTCTCCAGGTCCGCCCGCCCGCCGAAGGGGTCGAGGAACACGTGGGGCCGCGGCTGCACCCGCACCGCCATGGCGTTGATCGTGAAGTCGCGGCGGGTCAGGTCCTGCTTCACGCTGCTGGGGCTCACGTCTGGCAGCGCACCCGGCCGCGCGTACGTCTCCTCGCGTGCCGTGGCGATGTCGACCACCAGGCCGTCCTCGAGTCGCAACGTGCACGTCGCGAAGTCGGCGTGACACGACAGCTCGCCGCCTAGTCTCCGCTGCACCCGGGAGGCGAAACGCTGGACTTCGCCGCCCTCGACGACGAGGTCCACGTCCTTGCTCCCGGCGCCCAGCATCAGGTCGCGGACGGTGCCACCGACCAGGTAGATGGGATGGTCGCCGGCGAGTTCCGTGGCCGTGTTCAGCACCTCCTGGGCACGCGGTGGCAGGCGTCCCAGGAGCGCAGTCGCCTCGTCGGCGTCGTCGCGGCGGTGACGCGCCTGTATCAGGTCGGCCCGCGTGACGATGCCGACCAACCGGTCGTTCGCGACGATGGGGATGCGGCCCACGCCGTGGCTGAGGATCAGCTCCTCCAGCTCCGGGATCGTGGCGGTGGGGGCCGCGGCCACGACCGACCGGCTCATGAACCCGCTCACGCGGCTGGCCCCCAGTCCGTGGCGCAAAGCCCTGTCGATGTCGCGCCGCGAGATGACGCCAACCACCCGGCCGGCCGCGTCGATGACCGGCATGCCGTTGTGCCCGTGCACGAGCAGGTCGGCCTGTGCTTCGGCCACGGTGGCGTGGTCGGGCACGGTCCTCACCGGCGTGGTCATCACGTCGGCGGCCGTCAGCAGGGGAGAGGCGTGGCGGGCCAAGGCCGCCAGCGCCCTCTCCACGGCCTGCGCGGGCGAGAGGTCGGTCTTGCCGTACGCGGCTCCCGGGTGGCCGGAGCCGCCCACGGCCTCGGCGAGGGCGGCCGCGCTATCGAAGCGCTCGTTGCTGCGCGCGAATACCAGCGTGCGGCCGTCCATGCCTGCCGCCACGAGCGCCGCGTCGGTGCCGTGCATGTCTAGCAGCTCGCTCACCAGGCCGCTGACACCGGGCACGTAGGTGGGGTGGTCGAAGGCGGCCACCAGCACGCTGCGGCCGGCGACCTCACGCACCTCGGCGAGGCGGTGGAGATGCGTGCGGAACTCCAACTGGTCGGGGGTGAGCACGTCCCTGGCGAAACGTCGCACCAGCTGCAGACTCCCGCCTTGCCCGAGCAGGTAGGCGGCTGCCCGGTAGTCGTCTGGCGTGGTGCCGTCGTAGCTGAGGTTCCCCGTGTCCTCGTGGATACCGAGGAGGCCCAGGCTGGCGACCTCGGCCGGGATGGCTGTCTTAACCGCCGCCAGCTCCCTGGTCAGCAGCGTGGCCGTGGCGCCCACCCGCTCCACGATCCCCCGCCCGGCTGGTATGGGTTCCTTGGGCAACGGGTGGTGGTCGTAGAGGGTGACTGGCACGCGACCCATGACCTTGTCGAAGGGTCGGATCCGGCTCGGGTCCGCTGTGTCCACGACCACCAGCTCCGTGATGGCGCCCAGTTCGACCTCGTCCTCGGCCAGGAGGTCGAGGACGTCGCGGTAGAGGGTGAGGAACGCCTGGATACCGCGCGACGTGGCGCCCTGAACGGTTGCCCTGCTGCCTGGGAACAGCACCTGAGCCAGAGCCAGCGACGCGATGGCATCGAAGTCCGGCTGCTCGTGCGTGACGATCAGGCGCATGGGCCCGCGCTCACCGGATGGTGACCGGACCCGACCCCACGTCCTCCAGCGTCACGTCTATGACCCTGCCGCCATCGGCGAGGTTCGAGCTCTCCCACACGCCCGTGTCGCCCCTGCCGCTGCGGCGCTCGAGGAAGCGGGGGAGGCTCAGCGGCCCGGACCCGTCGTCGGCGATCGTCAGTCGGATGGGGGCGCTGTCCGGCAGGTCCAGTTCCAGGGGTCCACTGCCCGTGTCGATGGTGAGGCGCATGTCAGTACCCTCACCAACGCGGATGACGGTCGGGCCCGAGCCGAGGTCCGCCACCATGTCGACCGAAGCGCCGGGCGCGAACGTCACCGTGAGCGGCCCGGACCCCCCATCCACGTCGACGCTGTAGGGAGATCCACCCCCGGGAAGCGTGAGCGTGGAGGGTCCGCTGCCCACGTCTAGGCCCAGAGACTCGATCAACGTGCCCGTGAGGTCCGCTGTCAGCGGGCCGGAGCCGCCGTCGAGTCGCGCCTCGAGCGGCACCACGCCCGGCACCCCGATCTCCCAGCGCGTGCGGCCCATGAAGACGTTGAAGATGCCGTCCTCGGGCCGCACGCGCACCGTCGCGCTGCGCCCTTCACGGACGTCCACGACGCCGAGCGGTTGGCCGGCGAACCGGGCGTCTACGAGCAGGTCGTCTGGCCCTCTTCGGATGTTGGCCTCGGCGGAGCCGTTGCTGACCTCGAACGTCACGCGCTCCGTGTCAGCCTGGAGCTCCCGGCGGAACTCCCCGTCCGTCTCCAGAGCACCGCGCCCGGGCCAGAGGAGGGCGAGGAGGATGATCAGGGCTCCGGCCCAGGCCGTGAAGTACACCGCCAGAGGCCGGCTCTCGGGGATCCAGATGTCGAGGCCTACGCCTATCAGCAGGAGCGGCCAGAAGCGCGCGAGCGCCACGCCCAACGCCGGTGGCACGAACCCCGACGAGAACAGCAACCAGATGACCCCGACAGCGATGAGGGCGATGGGAAGGGCTCGTTGGTTCATGACATCGCCTCAGCCACGGTCTTCGTTTGGGTCAGTGTCGAGGTCTTCCGGGAGGTCCGCGTCGTGGCCAAGGTCTGCCGTGGTCCGATCGACCGCAGCGGTCTGGTCCTCGGCGACGGTGCCCATCTCGTGGACGGGCTCCGTGCTCGCCGGGCGGTCGGGTAGCGCGGGGGTCTGTCCGGGCTCAGGCGTCGGAGCGGGTCGCGGGGTAGGCGTCGCTGGTGCGGCGGAGGCCGATGTGGCCGGTGAGGGCGAGGTCGGGGGCGTGCTGGGTGCCGGCGGCGTTGGAGCGGTCGAGCCGGCGGTTCCCGGCGCCCCGACGTAGTCCCGTGGGGTGTCCGGCGCCGAGCCTCCGGGGGTGACCCAGGGCAGCGGCGACTGTGGGTCGCGCAGGAAGAGCAGGTAAACCCCGGCACCGATCAGGACGAGCGGGACGAGCCAGCGGCCCAACCCACCGAAGCCGCCGAAGATCAGGAACTCGAAGAACACGCCGAAAGCGGCGAAGAGGATGAGACCGACGTAGACGGTGCGTAGCCCATCGCGCTCGCGGTCGTGGTCCTTGGTCAGGGCTCCGAAGATGAAGTTGCCGGCGCCCGCCCCGGCCACGATGAGCGCCCAGCAGTAAGACCAGGCCTCCCAGCGTCCGGTGCCGTTGAGCACGAAGAGGACCAGGCCGATCGTCGTGACGATCGCGCCAGGCACCGCCAGCCCGGCCGCGTCACGCCGGCCGATGAACGCCGAGACCAGCATGATGATGCCGGGAACGAGCACGAACAACGGCCACGCGAAGCGGCCTACGTCCATGCCCCGACCGATGAGGAACAGGGCGCCTAGGACTATCAACGCTATGCCGACTACCTTGTCTCGATCGCGCATGGCTCCTCCGATCGGGCCGCGACCCAGCGCCAGTCACAGGCCTTCCGTTCTGGCGGCGATTGTACGCGACCACACGATGCGCCCAGAGGGGCGTTCGTCTGGCCCCGGCCCTGACTTTGGGCGCATGGCTACGTACTACTTTGGGATGACCGTCTGGGGGTTAGCGGGTGACCGTCTGGCGCTGCGGCCCCAGCTTGCGGGCCAGGTCGGCCATGGCCCCACGGGCGTGCACCAAGCCGTTCTCCACGAAGATCTCGGAGGTCTTGGTGCCGCTGGCCGCCGAGCCCACGACGTACAGGTTGGGCACGTTCGTCTCGTACGTGTCCCGGTCCACCTGCGCCTTACGGGTCTCCGGGTCGACCTGGGCGCCGGCACCCTCGATGAGCCAGGTGGGCGCGGAGTAACCCGTGAGCACGAACACCTGGTCCGCCGGGAGCGCTTCCTCGCTCTGGGGATCGTCTAGCGGTGACAACACCACAGCGCCCTCCTCGAACCTCTTGACCACGGTGGAGAAGCGTGCGGCGATGGACCCTTCCTTGATGCGGTTCTCCAGGTTGGGCCGGATCCAGTACTTGAGCGTGCGCTTCATGTCCTCGCCGCGGTGGACGATTGTGACCTGAGCTCCTGCCCGGTACAGGTCCAGTGCGGCGTCTGCGGCGCTTGAGCCACCACCCACGACGACGATAGGGCGACCGAAGTATGGGTGGGCCTCCGTGTAGTAGTGCGAGACGTGCAGCATGTCCTCGCCGGGGACGCCCAGCAGGTTCGGGTTGTCGAAGTAGCCCGTGGCCACGACGACGGCCTTGGCGGTGACCGTGCCCGTCAAGCCCGAGCGAGCCGCGGCTTCTGCCGTGACCGCGAAGCGCGTGTCGTGGTCCTCTTGCGCGTCGCGAAGCGGCGCGACCGCCGTCACGCGGCTGAACGTCCTGATGTTGAGCTCCTCGTTGGCCACGACCTTGCGGTAGTAGTCCAGCGCTTCCTTGCGTGTTGGCTTGTCGGCCGTCGTGACGAGCGGATGACCGCCCACCTCGAGCCGTTCAGACGTCGTGAAGAACAACATGTAAACCGGGTAGCGGGCGATGGCCGCCACGACGGGCCCCTGATCCAGGAGCAGGTGGGAGAGGCCGCTGCGTTTGGCGAGGATGGCGCACTCGATGCCGATGGGCCCGGCGCCGACGATGATGACGTCGCACGTTTGGCCGGTCGATCCTCGGCTGGTCATGCCGGAGCCTGTACTTCTGTCACTGACGCCATCGCTTGGTACCCCGCGCTCATGGCGCCAACCTAACAGGCGCCCGTGAGGGCTCCGATGGACCGGTGTTACTCACGCCCAGGCTGTCTCGTCTTGCGCCTGGCGGGGGCCGGTATACGCCCAGCTTCGGTTCGCTTCTGCCTAGGCCGTCTCGGCTCTCCCACCTTGCCGCACGACGGGCAATCTGGGCACAGTGGACAGACCTCACAGGCGGGCCGCCTGGCCGTGCAGACGCGTCTGCCGTGGAGGATCAGAGCGTGGTGGAGGAACACCCACTGCTCGGAAGGGAACGTCTTCTGCAGGTCAAGCTCGACCTTGTCAGGGTCCGTGTGGCGCGTGAGCGCAAGGCGCCGGGAGACCCTACCCACGTGCGTGTCCACCGCGATCGTCTCGCGCCCGAACGCGTTGGCCAGCACCACGTTGGCCGTCTTGCGGCCCACGCCCGGGAGGGTCGTCAACTCCTCCATGGAGTCCGGGACCTCCCCGCCGTAGCGCTCGACGATGGCACGGGCCGTAGCCACCGCGTTGCGTGCCTTCGTGCGAAACAGGCCGATGGTGAGTATGTACGGCTCGACCTCCTCCGGAGTGGCCGTCGCCATGGCCTCAGCGTCCGGATAGGCAGCGAAGAGGGCCGGGGTGGCGGCGTTGACGCTGACGTCCGTGGCCTGCGCCGATAGCAGGGTGGCGATCAGCAGTTGGAAGGGCGAACCGAAGTCCAGCTCGGTCTTCGCGTCGGGGTAGAGGTCTCTGAGGCCAGCCAAGATCCGCTGAGCGCGTTCTCGTTTCTTGGCCAGGCTCTCGCGGGACACCTCGTGATGCTACCCGCGTCACGCGCAGGCCGTTCCGGCGGAACACGGCTGCAGGACCACGATTCCAGGCCTTGCCCCAGGCTGATAAGTGAGCGATTCACCAGTCTCACGGCCCCCTCACGAGATAGCCTGAACGGCAGTGTTCTCGCGCCCGGACCGGCATGCCGGTGCGAGACGACCCGTCACGGCGGGCGAGGAGGCTTCGATGCCCGTATTCGAGTACAAGGCGCGCGACCGCACTGGGAAGCTCATCGCCGCCACCATGGAGGCGGCCTCCGAGCGCGACGTCGCGGCCTCGTTGAGGCAAAAAGGCTACTTCATCAGCGAGATCAAGTCGCCGAAAGCGGGCCTGAACGCAGACATCAAGCTGCCCAAGTGGCTTGACTTCGGCTCCATCCCCAACGTACGTGACATCACGATCTTCTCGCGGCAGTTCGCGACGGTCATCAACGCTGGCCTGCCCGTGGTGCAGAGCCTCGCCATCCTCCAGCGGCAGGCCGAGAAGCAGGGCCTCAAAGACGCGCTCAGGCGCGTGCGCGAGGATGTCGAGACCGGCCAGAACCTCTCGGACGCGCTATCGCGCCACCCTCGCCTGTTCAACAAGCTGTACATCTACCTCGTTCGCGCTGGCGAGGTCTCGGGCAACCTGGACGGCATCCTCGAGCGCATCGCCGCGTACATGGAGAAGCAGGCGGCGCTGCGAGGCAAGATCCGCACGGCCCTCACGTACCCCACGGTGGTCCTCGTGATCGCCCTCGCCGTCACGTGGTTCCTGCTCACTGGGATCGTGCCGCAGTTCGCCCAGATCCTCGACCAGTTGGGCGGTGAGCTGCCGGTCATCACGAGGGCACTTATCGCGATCTCGGACTTCTTGCGCTTCCAGTGGTGGTTGCTGGCCATCATCGTCGTCGGGATCGTGGTCGGTATCGGCGTCTTCTACCGAACACCGAACGGCCGCCGCACGATAGACAGGTTGCTCCTGCGCACACCTGTCATCGGCACGCTCGTACAGAAGAGCGCCATCGCGAGCTTCTCGAACACCTTCGGGCTGCTCCTGCGCTCGGGCGTGAACATCATCGAGTCCATCGACATCACCAAGGGCACCGCCGGCAACGCCATCGTGGAGGACATCCTCACCGAGACCAAGGATGGCGTGCAGCGCGGCGAGCAGATCAGCACGACGCTGATGAAGTACCCGCGAGTGTTCCCGCCCATGGTCTCGTCGATGGTCGCCATCGGTGAGGAGACCGGCGCGGTCGACTCGATGCTGCAGAAGGTCGCGGACTTCTACGAACGCGAGGTCGACGAGGCCGTCGACAGCCTGACCGCGGCCCTCGAGCCCGCCCTGATCGTGTTCCTCGGCGTCATCGTCGGCTTCATCGTGGCCGGCATGTTCCTGCCGA
>JBDZWC010000167.1:0-4696 GCA_040256005.1 Deinococcaceae bacterium
GTCCTGTTGCTGCCGTGGGCGCCGGGGGCCAGGCCCAGCAACAGCAGCCTGGCCCGCGGGTCGCCGAAGCCAGGCACGGGCGCTCCCCAGTACTCCTCGTCCCTATACGCGCGCCGCTTCTCGCGCGCCATCTGCTCCCTGTACTCCGCCAGCCGAGGACAACGGCGGCAGGTCGCCAGCGCCGGCGGATACGGATCGAAGGCAGGCTTCATCGTCCGTGGAACATAACCCCGAGGGTCTCGGCTCGGCGCCCCGAGGGTCTAGGCTTGGCGTCTCGGCTCGGCGCGTGCCGTTGGGCGGGTCCTCGCTACGGTTCGGTGGGGCGCAGTGCGGCCGCTGCTAAGCTCGGCCCCGTGCCCGGCCCCCGGATCGTGCTGGTGAGGACGAAGGACTCGGCGAACGTCGGCGCCGCCGCGCGGGCGATGCGCAACTTCGGCCTTGACGACCTGTGGTTGGTCGCGCCGCGATGCCGGATCGACGAGCGCGCTCGGGCCCTCGCGTCCCACGCTGGTGACCTGCTGGAGAGCGCCCAGCTGGTGGACACGTTGGACGAGGCGCTCGTCGGCATCACCCTCGTCGCCGGCACCAGCGCGCGGCCGCGCCGGGCGCCCTCTTACGCCGTGACCGGGCCGCGCGAGGCGGCACCCAGGCTCCTCACGAACGCAGCGGTGTTGTTCGGCCCGGAGGACCACGGCCTGGCGAACGAGGAGCTGACCCGCAGCCAGCTTCACGTGGTCGTACCGACGGCCGAGTTCTCGTCCTTGAACCTGGCGCAGGCCGTGCTGGTCGTCGCCTACGAGGTGCACCTGGCTCGCATACATGACGGTTCCACCTCCGGCCTTGCCGACGTGGAACCGGCGCCGCTCGCCGGCCACACCGGCGAGGCGCCGGCGTCACGGGACCAGTTGGAGGCGTTCTACGGGCAGTTCGGCGACACGCTGTTGCGCATAGGGTTCACGGACCCACCCAGGTTGCCCAGCGTCATGCGCATGTTCCGGGCAGTGTTCGACCGGGCGGAACTGAGCGCGCACGAGCTGGCGGCCCTCCGCGGTCTAGCCAGCCAAGCGAGGTGGGCAGCGGACCAACCGCCCGAGGCCCTCCCGCCGGCGGAGGCGGACTAGCCCGACGCCTCCACGAACGCCGCGGCGGCCGCCGCCACGACACGGTCGATGGCGTTCGCGTCGTGGGCGGCCGATACGAACGCGGCCTCGAACTGGCTCGGCGGCCAGTAGACCCCGCGCCGCAGGAGCCCGCGGAACCACCGGGCGAACGCCGCGGTGTCGGAGGACTTGGCGCCGGCCAGGTCCTCGACCGGTTGCGCCGTGAAGAAGACCGTGATCATCGAACCGACCCGGTTGACCGTCACGGGCGTGCCCGCGTCCGAGGCGGCCGCGAGGAGCCCGCGCTCGAGCCGCTCTCCGAGCCGTTCCAGGTGCCGGTAGACGGCGGGGTTCGACGCGAGTTCCCGCAGGGTGGCGACGCCGGCCGCCATCGCCACAGGGTTCCCCGAGAGCGTGCCGGCCTGGTAGACGGCGCCCACCGGTGAGACTAGGTCCATCAGCGCCGCGGGGCCACCGTACGCCCCCACCGGGAAGCCACCCCCGATGACCTTGCCCCACGTGACCAGGTCGGGTTCGAGGCCGTAGCGCTCCACGGCGCCGCCCGCTGCGAGCCGGAAGCCCGTCATGACCTCGTCGACGATCAGCATGGCACCCGCACCGCGGGTGAGCCGCCGAAGGCCTTCGAGGAAGCCGGGTCGGGGCGGCACCACGCCCATGTTCCCGACGACGGGCTCTACGATCACGGCGGCGAGGTCGCTGCCTCGTTCGGCGAACAACCGCTCCAGGCCGTCGAGGTCGTTGTAGGCCGCCACCAACGTGTGGCGCGTGACGTCCTCGGGCACGCCCGCGCTGCTGGGCACCCCGGTCGAGAGCGCGCCCGAGCCGGCTGCCACCAGGAACGGGTCGGCGTGGCCGTGGTAGTTGCCCTCGAACTTCACGAAAGCGTCCCTGCCGGTCGCCGCCCTGGCGACGCGTAAGGCGCTCATCGTCGCCTCGGTCCCCGAGTTCACGAAGCGCACCCGCTCACTGCCCGGGTACCGGGCCAGCACCAACTCCGCCAGCTCGATCTCGCCCGGACTGGGCGCCCCGAAGCTGGCTCCCCGCTCGAGCGCAGCGACGGCGGCGGTCACGATCGCGGGGTGAGAGTGGCCGAGGATCAGCGGTCCCCAGGAGCCCACCATATCCACGTACTCGTTCCCATCGACGTCCCAGACGAAGCAACCCTCGCCCCGCTCCAGGAAGACCGGCGTGCCACCCACGGCCTGGAAGGCCCGCACGGGCGAGCTGACGCCGCCTGGCATCAACTGGGCGGCACGCGAGAACAACCGTTCAGACCCACTCGACATGGCGGCATGTTCTCACGGCCGCCCGGCTCCAGGCCCCTCCGACGGACGCCTGACACTTCTGTGACAACCCGGCGGAGGAACGCAAATAGCATGCGGCCCGTGGATCGGCTGGCGCTCATCGGGGTCTCTCAGGCGCGCGGCGGCGTGGACGCGCTCGCCGCGCTGCAGGCGAGGTTCCCGGACGCCCGGACGGTGCGCGACCTCGGCTTCGACGAGGCCGTGACGGTGGCTACCTGCAACCGTTTCGAAGCGGTCGTCGCCCTGCCGGAGGGTGGGGACTGCCGCCAGGCCCGGCACGTGCTGGGCCTCGGCGACGACCCGGGTGCGGGCTACGCGTTCAGGGGCGAGGGGGCGCTGGAGCACCTGGCACGGGTGGCGGCGTCGCTCGAGTCCGTGAACCCGGGCGAGGACCAGGTGATGCGCCAGGTCAGAGGGGCGTACGGGGCGGCGCAGGTCACCGGCTGTGCCGGGCCGCTCACCACGTTCGCGTTCGAGTCCGCCCTGCGAGTGGCGAAGAGCGTCAGGCGCGAGGTCAAGCTGGCACCCCTCAACACCTCGCTGTTCAGCCTCGCACTGCCGCTGATAGAGCCCGTCCTGTCCACGGGCTCCGCCGTGGCGGTAGTCGGGGCGGGGGAGATGGGCTCCTCGGCGGCGCGCGCGTTGGCGCGTTCCGAGCTCGCCCCGCGACTCTTCGTGGTCAACCGAGACCCGCAGCGCGGCCGCGCCGTGGCCGAGCGCCACGGTGCTAACTGGCTGCACCTGGACGACTTCCTGGCCGGCTCCGTGAGCTTCGACGCCGTCGTGTGCGCCACGCCGCGCGCGGCGCTGCTGGACGGCATCGCGCTCGACCGCCTCGCCGGCCTGAAGGTGGTCGTGGACCTGGGCGTACCGCGCAACGTGGACGAACGCGCCGCCAGGTCCCGCGGCGTGCAGGTGGTGGGCCATGAGGAGCTGCGCGCGGCCGGCCAGCACAGGCGCGAGCGGATCGCCGAGAGGCTCGCCGAGGCCGAGGCCGTCCTGCTCAGAGAGCTCGACTCCGCGCTGGACGCGTGGACCGACCGTCAGATAGCCCCCACCATCAGGCGACTGCGCGACCTGTACCGCGACACGATCGGCGACGCGCTGCCCGAGGACGAGGCGGCCGCCATGGCGCACCGCTTCGCGCACGTGCCGGTGAAGGGGCTCCGTGCGCTGGCCCGCCGCTACGGCGTGGAGGCGGCCACCACGTTCCTCGAGACGGTGGAGAGCCTGTGATCCGCATCGCCACCCGGGCCAGCGATCTGGCGCTGTGGCAGGCGCAGCGGGTGCAGGCGTTGCTGGCGGAAGCGGGCGAGCGCTCGGAGCTCGTCACCGTGACGACGCAGGGCGACAGGGACCAGCGTCCTTTCGCGGACCTTGGTGGGAGCGGCTTCTTCACGAAGGCCGTGCAGGAAGCGGTCCTCAGCGGGGCGGCCGATGTCGCCGTGCACTCCTACAAGGACCTGCCCAGCGCGCCCGTTCCGGGGCTCGCTCTGGCCGCGGTAGCGGAGCGGGCGGACGCTCGCGACGTGCTGCTGATCGTGGAGGACGGCTTCGACGGCTCTGCCAGTCCGCTTCCCTTGGTGGCGGGCGCCCGGGCGGGCACCAGCGCGGCCAGGCGCCGCGCGCAGTTGCTCGCGATGAGACCCGACCTCGACCTGGCCGACCTGCGCGGGAACGTGCCCACGCGCGTGGCGAAGCTGAGACGGGGCGACTACCAGGCCATCGTGGTGGCGAAGGCTGGCCTCGACAGGCTGGCGTTGGACCTCACCGGCCTCGCCGTGCACGTGCTCGAGCCGGCTGTCCTCATGCCCGCGCCGGCCCAGGGCGCGCTGGCGGTCGAGACCACAGAGGCCCTCGTCGAGGCGATCGGCCGTATCGACGACCCAGCGGTGAGGCGACCGGTCGCAGCGGAACGCGAGCTCATGGCCATGTTCGCTGCGGGTTGCCAACTGGCGCTGGGCGCCCACGCGGTCATAGACGGCGACGGCGTGAGGCTCAGCGCCTGGTACGAGGGCGCGCGAGCGTCGGCCTGGAGCACCGACCCCATCGACGCAGCCAGGCAGGTCTTCGCGGCGCTGGGTCAGGACGCCTCCTCAGCCGCCGGGCGCGGTGAGAGGCTCGCGGGGAGCGCGCGATGAGGGTGGGCCTGACGCACTCAGTCGGCTCCTTGCCCGGACTCGACGCGCGGCTACAAGAGCTGGGCTTCGTCGTCGAGTGGCAGCCGCTCGTCGAGACCCGCTCGACCCTCGACGAGGACACGAGGCGGCA
>JBDZWC010000049.1:0-19587 GCA_040256005.1 Deinococcaceae bacterium
CGGATGGAGGCGAGTTGGACGCGATGTTCTGCGACGTGTTCGAGATGCGCGGTGGGTTGATCTCGAAGCTGGTTACTTATCAGGTGGATGCGTAGGATAACAGCGGCGGCCCTCGAAGCGCCCGAGTCGGTCGGCGCGCGCCCTTCCGTTTATCCTCGTTCTGGTGCGACAGTCTGGTCTTGCGGCTTCGACCCAGATAGAACCGTTCATGCGATCCCTCGCCGATCGAGGCCGCGTCGAACGCGGTCGATACGTATGGCACGAGGGGGACGCGTACGTTCGCTTCCTCGCGGAGTTCTTCCTCAGGCGAAGCAACAGGTCGACTGTAGAGCGCTTCCTGCCCGGGTTCATTGAGTCATTGCCGACCTTCGAAGCGCTGGCGGCTGCTGCCCCGCACGACGTAGTTGAACTCGCATGGTGGGCGGGACTTCGCCGGCGCGTAGCGAGGTTGCCGCAGATCGCGTCAGCATTAGTTTCCCGGGAGGTATGGACGGCCCAGGAGCTGCTAGAGCTCCCTCATGTGGGCGCATACGCTGCAGAGGGGATCGCGCTCTACGTCTTCGGAGAACCAACTTTCCCCGTCGACAACAACGTGCGAAGGGTGGTCGGACGGTACCTGGGGGCGTCCGGTGAACAGGAGCTCCGGGCTGCCGTACAGGAGTTGACTCGGGCAGCAATGGAGACAGGAGGAGTCCAACGTCTGATAGACGTTCACCGAGGGGCGCTTTCGCTCGGTTGGGAACCTTGCGCATCCAAGCCCAAGTGTGAGAGCTGCCCACTGGCCGGCAGTTGCGCCTCGTACCTTCGAGCGATCTAGTGGTGGCGAGTACCCGGGTCCGTTGCCGAATCGACTAGAGGAGGCTAGCGCGACTCGGATACCGATCGATGTCCTCGAAGACGCTCTGCAAGAAATCCCTATGCAGCCAGAACGACACCTTGGGCACCTCGCGACCGTTGGGAAGAACAGCCACGTCTAGGCTGTCGCGTCCATGGGTCCGTACGAACGCCAACCTAGTATCCGCCCCTTTGGGTAGATCCTCGTACCGTCCCGAACGCACTGCCCTCACTGTCTCAACCCATGTCTCGCGAACCTCGGTATCCAGCAGGCCCTCGGGAAAGCCCCAGAAAACAGCGTCTTCGAGTCGATATCGGCCTTCACCATCCCGCCGATAGAACGTAACGAAGAAGCGATTAACTAGGTCGGACCTGAAGGCGGACGTCTCCCACGACTCCTGCACAAGGTCGCTGAAGTCGAGCGCTTTGAATGGGAAGTCCTCGCGCGGCCCCCTGCCACCGGTCTGCAATGGGAAGGAGCGCATGTATATGCCCGCCTTCTCGAACTCCGCGATGCGACGCACACCAGGCACGCCAAGGATGGCGTTGTTCAACCACTGCCGCCGATTCTTGTTCGCTGGAGACGGGCGTTTGATCTCGGGACCGATCTTGCTCCAGGCTTCGTCTTCACTGAGGCCAAGGAACGGTCGGAACCTGTGGAGCACGAGCCGTTCGAGACCTCCAGCTCGCTTCAGTTCTTCCGCGCTACGCACGAGTTCGAAGCCTCGTGCTGGCTCGGTCCGGAGCTCTCGAGCCATGAACTCTCTGACGATCCGGGTGACGTAGGGCTGCTTGAAGGAGAACGCTCGTCTCTTCGCCGGCAAGGCTGAGAACGGCTGGAGGACGAAGTCCTTGTCCTTGCCTTGACCTGTCCTGCAAGCTCCCAGGTAGTTCGTGATGCTCTCGGAAAGTTCATGGGCTCTACCAGATCGCACGTACTCCGCGATCAGGTTCCATTCGGCTTCGATCTGAACCAGGTCTTCCTCGGGTATGTCCCAAACGTCAACGAGGCGGACGACCCGGTCTACTACTGGCTGGCCCTTCAAGTAGTGATAGCAGACGAGCAAAGTGCTGCGGTTCTTCAGGAGGAACGCGCTCTTGTCGAACGTCTCGCGGTGAACGCTTTGGAAGTTGATCATGTTGAGCTTCAGGCGTTCTTTGGCTTCCCATCCCGCCTTGCCTGGAACGATTCCAGTGGACTTGAGCTCGAGACCAGCCTCGACGAAGTCTGGTCTGGTGTCGCTGTTGAGCTCGTACTTGAAGTAGTGACGCTCGAGTAGCTGCCCGAAGTTGCCCTTCCCGCGGATCCCGTGACCAGCGAGCTGTGTGCCGATCAAGTCCAGTAGCGAGCGGTCCTTCAATCGCCGCGCGTACTCCAGGATGTCGTCACGGTCCGTCGGATCGTATGGAAGAGTCAGTTGTTCTACACCCCCTGTCAAGTCTCCACCAGCATGCACACCTCGTCAAACGGTAGCGATCGCCGATGTCCGGGACGCACGACGTCGCAGACTCGTTCTCGAACGCATCTCAGGGAGGATCCCCAACGGTCCTAGGCCGTCGTCCGCAGAAGTTCGCTACGGCGGAAGGTAGGATGACTCGATGCGTCCGATACGTGTAGCCGAGCTTTTCGCCGGCGTAGGAGGCTTTCGTATCGGTCTGGAGGCCGTGAACGACGACCTAGGTTCCGAGGCATTCAAGGTCGTTTGGAGCAACCAATGGGAGCCGTCCACCAAGGTTCAGCATGCCTCGGACGTCTACGTAAGAGCATTCGGAGCCGAGGGTCACTCCAACGAAGACATCGCCACGGTTTCTGCTGACGCTATTCCCGAAGTCGACATGCTCGTCGGAGGGTTCCCATGTCAGGACTATTCAGTAGCGACCACTTTGCAGAAGTCTGGAGGGCTGGCAGGCAAGAAGGGCGTCTTGTGGTGGGAGATACATAGGATCTTGCGCGACAAGGATCCCCGACCCAGGTACCTGATGTTGGAGAACGTCGATCGGCTGCTGAAGAGCCCTAGCGATCAGCGCGGTAGGGACTTCGCGGTCATGCTCGCCTCTCTTGCGGACCTTGGTTACGCGCTCGAATGGCGAGTCATCAACGCCGCCGACTACGGGATGCCTCAGCGCCGTCGACGGGTGTTCATCTTGGGCTATCTTCGCGGAACGCCTACGTTCGAGCGCCTAGTGTCAGAGCTGCCCTCGGAGTGGATGCTTAGAACAGGGACCTTCGCAACGGCCTTTCCTGTCGCCAGCGCGGACCATCGTCTGGGCGACTCGTTCCATATCGATGGGGACCTTGTTCAGGTCACGGATTGCTTCAACGTAGGTGCTGGCCGCCCTTCACCGTTCATGGACGCCGGCGTGATGGCAGAGCGATCCGTATCGACTCAGCGGGTCTCAGCGAAATACTCGGGCCCGGAGATGGCACTGGGTGACGTATTGGTCGCCGAAGATGCGGTCCCGGAAGAGTTCTTCATCAACGGTGACCTGGCAAAGTGGCGCTTCCTGAAAGGTCCGAAGACCCTCCAGCGTAGGAACCGAGCGAACGGTCATGTCTATCGCTATACCGAGGGGGGGATCTCCTTCCCTGACCCACTCGATAGGCCGAGCCGCACGATCATCACCGCTGAAGGCGGCAGAACGCCATCGAGGTTCAAGCATGTCGTGGAGTGCCCTAGCGGACGGCTGAGACGGCTGATGCCGATAGAGCTGGAACGCTTGAACATGTTCCCTGACGACCACACAATCGGCGTGCCGGATTCTCGCAGAGCATTCCTGATGGGCAACGCCCTCGTTACGGGGATCGTACGGAGGCTCGGTCTCGTGGTCGTGAAAGAGGCGCAAAGTGGCCGGAGCAAACGAGCGAACGATGATGCCAGGCCTCGCACTTCTTCACAGTACGTTGCGGTCCAGAACTAGACTGAAGAGACCTGCCATAACCCAATCGCCGCCACCGATACGCTGGTCATCGACCTCATCTCAAGTCAGTCAAGTAGCGCCGCGATGCGCTCCGCACCCAAGTGCTTGCTGGCCTCTCGCAGCGTCAACCGCGAAGCCCGGTCCTTCCGCGGGAGGAGCCATTCGTACACCTCGTCGGGCCGCTTCTTCGCTCGCTCACGTAGCATCCAGCCGATCGCTTTGCGCACGAAGAACTCCTTGTCCTCCAACAGGGGGTCCGCGATGGCTGTGAACCTATCGAAGACCGGCTCTCCGCGCCGCAACGGCAAGTTGTAGGCGAGGAGGGCGGAGCGGCGCAGCCAGAAGTCAGGGTCGCGGGCCCAGCGTTCCAGGGTCGAATGTTCGCTCGGGTCGCGTTCGATGATAGGGCCCACCACTGACGGCACCAGCTCGTCGATCAGAGCCCAGGTCTTGGCTTCGCGTAGCAAGCTTTCCAGCAGAGGCAGGTCCTCGGCCCCGAGCAGCTTCTGCCGCTCGATCAAGATCATCGTCGCCACTGAGCGGAGCTCGTGCACAGGGTGCCGCCACAGCTCCTCCGCGAGTGCCAAAGTGGTTTCGCGGTCTTTCGGAACCGATGCGCGTAGCACGTCCTTCGTCAGCTTTCTAAGGTCCGGCACGCTGACGCCGTAATGTTCCAAGTCGCTCTTGAGGTAGCGCTTCTCGTGCTCGGCGCGTTCAGGGGTGCCAGCGGCGCGGGCTCGAGCGTCGATCTCCGAGACCAAGTCGAGCAACCAGTCGGATCCGGATGTCGTCATGTCGACATCCACCTCCGGATCCGCCTCAACCACTCGAAGTGCTGATCGGTGAGGACGCTGTGTTCGTAGAACCGGTGATGTTCGATGCTCGCTGATACGGCCGCCATCACGGCTCGCTCCAAGTCGGCGTAGCTGGTGAACTGCTGCAGCTGGTACTGGGCGAACTCGTGCGTACCGGGCCGGCACCCAGAGAGCGCCGCCGCGCGTTGGAGCGTCACCTCTTCATCGCTTGCGCCAGGCTGGACCTTCACGCGTACCTCGTCGACCAGAGTACGCACGGCGGACCTCGACGCGTCATCTGCCCGCCCGGCCATGGGTTCGGCGGCTGTACTGGAGAACCGCAGGTCTCGTGCATAAACCAGAGCGGCGACCGCTCGGTTTAGCTCCGTAGTAACCCCTGCCAGTAGGTCCTGGTAAGGCGCTACGGCGTCAACCGGATCGGGAGCGCCCATGAAGCCGGTGGAGAGCCCCGCGTCTACGCGGTCCCTGACGTGCTCAGCGATCTTCTCGACCTCGATCCCGGCCTCGAGCGCTCGGCGCCTGCACGCCTCGCAGAAGCACAGGCCCAGGAGCCGCGCGGTCTCTTGGCCCAGCGTCACGGCGGTCTTCAGCCCCAGCAACCCGTAGTCCCAGGGTAGGCACGACAACGACTCCGCATGCAGACCGGTTAGGCCATCCGAGGACGCCCGAAGTTCGACCACGGCGGACGTCAGCCCCAATACGTAGTCGCGCACGGCGGGCTGGGAGGGACAGAGCTGCGCCGGGTGGACGTCGCCGAAGGCGTTGCGCACCGCGACGTCGGGGTACCGGCCGGCTAGGTCGTGATCGTAGAGGTAGACGAGCCAGGCGATCACCTGCATGCCCCTGCCGGCGGCCGCAGATAGGACCTTAGGTACGGCCTCCGCAGCCGGTACGTGAACGGTTGGGCGCAGACCGTTGTCACCGCGTTCGTACCGCACGCTCACCGACCCGAGGTCCCCCGCGCGGACCCGGCCGCGGGGGCTCCGAGGAGTCAGGAACGATGCCACGTGGTAGCTGAGAGCCAACTGCAAACCGTCCACGCCCAGGTCCCCCAACTCGTCCAGGGCGGCCTCCACCCCCATCTCCGCGAGTGCCCACGGGTGCGCGTACACCGCGAAGCGAGGCGGAGGAGGCGGCATGAGCAAGGCTACGCCAGACATGTACTATCTGCGGAACGTTCTGACCGGCATGAGCCGAGAGAGCCGCGACCAGGTCGCCACGGCGCTCGCGCCAGTGCCAAGGAGGTTCGAGAGTGACATTCACGATCCCCGCTGACGGGCCGCTGGCGTTCCCCATCACGCCCTTGCGAACCGACCTGAGCATCGACCTGTCACGGTTCGAGGAGCACGTCGCGTGGATGGTCGGGCAGGGCGCTCCGGCACTGTTCGTGGCGTGCGGGACCGGCGAGTTCGCTTCGCTCACGGCCAGCGAGATCGGTGAACTCGCGAGCGTTGCTGTCGGGGCGAGTGACGGGGCACCTGTTTACGTGGGTGCGGGCCAGACCTTGCCCACGGCAGTCGCCTGCGCTCGCTACGCCCAAGACGCCGGCGCCGCCGGTCTTCTCCTGTTCCCTCCCTACCTGCGGGAGTTCGACGCCGCGGGGCTCGTCGGCTACGTCCGGGCCGTAGCGGGATCGACGGCCCTGCCGATGGTCCTCTACCAGCGGGACGGGATCGCCTTCGAGCCCGAGGTGCTCGAGAAGCTGCTCGACCTGCCGAACATCGTCGGCCTCAAGGACGGGCTCGGTGACGTCGAGCGCATGCAGCGCATCGTCCACTCGGTGGGAGATCGGCTCGCCTACTTCAACGGCATGCCGACGGCCGAGACCTACCAGCCCAGCTACGCGGCTGCCGGCGTGCCGCACTACTCGTCAGCGGTCTACAACTTCGTGCCGGAGGTGTCGTGGGCGTTCTGGCGGGCGCAGCACAACGGCGACGGCGATCAGGTGGCGAAGCTCATCCAGAGCTTCTTCGTCCCCCTCGCCGAGCTCCGGCGCAAGGTCAAGGGCTACGCCATAGCTTTGGTCAAGGCCGGTGTGACGATCCGGCGAGGCTACAGCGGAACCGTCAGGCCCCCGCTGGTGGAGGCGACCGCGGAACACCGTAGGCAGCTAGAGACGCTCATCGTCCATGCACTCGAGATCGTCGAACCGGGAGCGATGAAGGCGACCCCGTATTGACTCGGCGTCGTTTGCCATTTATAAATCACTAAACAGCAACTCTTCGGTGCCTCGTCGGCAGCTGGTGGAGCTCCTGGGCCCCAAGTCGTCTTGGGAGGACAAGGATTGCAAGCCGCACGCGTGAACAGGCAGACGCTGAGAGACCAGGTGGTGGACCTGTTGCGGGAGGCCATCCTCACGGGCGCGTACCGACCCGGCCAGCGCCTCAGCGAACCTGAGGTGGCCAAGCAGCTCGACGTCAGCTTGACGCCGGTGCGTGAAGCGCTGGGGTCGTTGGCCGCCACAGGTCTGGTCGTCAGGAACGGTCGACAGGGCACGCACGTCAGGGTCTTGGGAGTGGGTGACACGAGGAACCTGTTCGCGGTCCGCGAGTCGCTCGAGTGCCTCGCCGTGCGTCAGGCCGCGGGCAACCTGACCCGGGACGACTTCGCTCGCTTCGAGACCATCCTCGAGCGTCAAGCGGAATCGAACGACATGGTGAGCACCGCCAAGGCGCGAGCCACCCGTCGCCTAGCCGAGCTGAACGACGATTTCCACGGCCTCATCCTCAGGCGGTCAGGGAACGAGTGGCTCGAGACCATGCTCGCGAGCATCGGCGACCTGCTCGTCTTCGCGCGCGTACAGCTGCGTGAGTCGGCTCCCATGGAGCGTCGCGTCCAGAGCCTGGACGAGCACAGGCGCATCGTCGAGGCGCTCAGGAACGGCGACGCCGACAGGGCGGCTCAGGTGATGTCGGAACATCTCAGACACCTCGAACAGCACGTCATCGCTCGGATGAACGGGGGAGCTCCGAACCGGCATGCAGCGCGGGGACCGGAAGGCCTGGCGCTTCAGGCGACAAGGGAGGACGGGAGACCATGACGGAACCACGGCATTTAGCGGGAACGCCAGTCCGGCTCAGGGCACGCCTGGCCGCGGTGCTGGCCACGACCCTGATCGCCGTCGTTGGGAGCGCGGCGTCGGCTCAAGGCATCGTCACAGTCGCTTTGCCGACGGACGTGCGTGACTTCGACCCACACCAGTCGATCGCGACCCACGAGCGAGCGATCCAGCAGAACATCTTCGACACGCTGATCGACCTCGACCGCGACTACAAGCCCACGGTGCCGGCTCTCGCCACAGCGTGGTCCTACGTCGACGACGTGACCCTGGAGGTCCAGCTGCGGCAGGGCGTGACGTTCCACAACGGCGAGGTGTTCAACGCCGACGACGTCGTGTTCACGTTCGAGCGGATCATGGACGCGAGCGAACCCATCGGCATCAACACCTGGATCGAGGGCACCCTGGACAGGGTCGAGAAGGTCGATGACTACACGGTGCGGTTCGTCACGCCGGAGCCGTACGCGCCCTTGGTCGCGAACCTCACCCGCATCCACATCATCCCCGACCAGACGTTCCAGGAAGAGGGCGTCCAGGAGTTCGCCCAGCACCCCGTCGGTACCGGGCCGTTCCGGTTCGTCTCGTGGACGCCGGGCCAGCAGGTGGTGCTCGAGGCGTACGAGGACCATTGGCGCGAGGGCCTGCCCCTCATCGACGGCGCTGTGTTCCGCATCATCCCCGACGAGTTCGCACGCTTCGCGGCTCTCGAGGCTGGCGAGGTCGACATCGTGCAGAACCTGCCGGCATCGCGCATCGACCAGGTCGAGGCCAACCCCGACCTGAGGGTGGCCTCGGTGTGGGGCCAGCGCAACATGTGGCTCGGCATCATGATCGTCCCGCCGCTCGACGACGTGCGCATCCGCCAGGCCCTCAACTACGCGGTGGACAAGCAGGCGATCATCGATTCGATCTTCGAGGGCCAGGCAGGCGCGGTCGCACCGGGTGGGTTCGGAGCGCTGGCGTTCGGCTACCACGACGACATCGAGCCTTACCCCTACGATCCGGAGCGCGCCCGTGAGCTGCTCGCCGAGGCCGGCTACCCCAACGGGCTGGACCTCGAGTTCCGCTGCTCGTCGGACCGCTACGCCTCCGACCGCGAGGTGTGCCAAGCGATCCAGGCCTACCTGTCGGTCGTCGGCATCAACACCGAGGTCCAGTTCACCGAGTGGGCCGTCTACTCGCAACTGCGTGGCGACCGCTCGATGCAGGGCATCTACTTCCTGGGATACGGCAACTCCCTCTTCGACGCCGACTTCCCGCTGAGGCTGTGCTGCTGGAGCGGCGGTCGAGCCGAGACCCGCTTCACCACACCGGAGCTCGACGCGATGGTCGAGGAGGCAGCCCGGACTGTCGACGTGGAGGCCCGTTACGACCTCTACGGCGAGATCCAGCAGTACATCCGGGATCAGGCGCCTTACGTCTTCCTCTACGACCAGTTCGACATCTACGGCATCTCGGACCGCGTCGAGTGGGAGCCGTGGGCCACGGAGCTCATCCCGCTGATGGACGCCCGCATCGTCGACTGACCCGAGCACGTCCGGCGGGTGGCGAGGCACTTTAGCCTCGACCACCCGCCTTCACCGCGGCAGCGTAGGTGAGGAGGTGACTGCAGCATCACCGCGTACCTGGCAAGGCGGCTCTGGCACTCCGCTCTGAGCCTCGTCGCGATCACCTTCGTCGTCTACCTGATGCTCAACGCCAGCGGCGACCCCGCGACGATGCTCCTCCCCGACACCGCCACGCCTCAACACGTCGCACAGGTCAGGCAGACGCTGGGGCTCGACGAGCCCGTGCTCACCCGCTACTTCACGTTCCTCTGGAACGCCGTGAGGGGCGACCTGGGCGACTCGTTCCTGTACAGGCGACCCGCCTCGCAGATCGTGCTGGCGGCTGTCCCGGCGACACTGGAGTTGGCGCTCGTGGGGATGCTCGTCGCCATCTTGATCTCGGTGCCCCTCGGCGTCATCGCCGCGCGCAACCAGGGCTCCGGCGTGGACAAGGCCGTCCTCGCCGTGGCCCTCCTCGGCCAGTCCGTGCCCGTCTTCTGGCTCGGCATGGTGGGCATCATGCTCTTCAGCGTTGCCCTGGGCTGGCTACCCACGGGCGGCCGGGGCACCATCCTCCACTACGTGCTCCCCGGCTTCACGCTGGGCTGGTTCGCCAACGGCCTCATGGCGCGGTTGGTGCGGTCTTCGATGCTCGAGGTCCTCAGCCAGGACTACGTCAGGACCGCCCGCTCGAAGGGGCTGGCCGACTGGGGCATCGTCGCCAAGCACGCGTTCCGTAACGCCGCCATCCCGGTGGTGACGGTCGCTGGCCTCCAGTTCGCCGCGATGATGGGCGGCACGGTCGTCACCGAGATCGTCTTCTCCTGGCCGGGTGTCGGTCGCCTGACCCTGGACGCCATCTCACAGCGCGACTACCCGGTCGCCATGGCGGCCATCCTGTTCATCGCGTTCATGTTCATCATCGTGAACTTCATCGTCGACATGACGTACACCCTCATCGACCCGCGCGTGAGGCTCGAGTGACCGGCGTCGTAGGGCTCATCGGCGTGGGCGCCATGGGCCGCGGGTTCGCCAAGAACCTCGTGCTCGCGGGGTTCACGGTTCGCGGCCACGACCGGGACCCGCGGGCGCTGGAGGCGCTGCAAGACCTGGGTGGAACGCCTACGGGCTCGCCGGCGGAAGCGGCCACCGGGGCGACCTGGCTCATCACCTCCCTGCCTGGTCACGAGGAGGTGTCGGACGTCCTCTTCGGTTCCGGTGGCGCCTTGACCACCGCCGAGGCAGGGATCGTGGTCATAGACACCTCGACCTCGCTTCCCAAGCAGTCGCGGTCACTTGGTGAGCGGTTGGCGCGCGCAGGGCTGAGGTTCGTGGACGCCTCCGTGAGTGGGACCGGAGCCACCGTGCTTGACAAGGACGTCGTGGTGCTGGCCGGAGGCTCGACCGAGGACTTCGCTGCCTGCCGCCCCGTCTTCGACGGGTTCGCCCGTGCGTCCTATCACCTGGGTCCCGTGGGCTCCGGCGCACTCGGCAAGCTGCTCATCAACGTCGTCGTGGTCGGCAACAGGCTCGCGCTGGCGGAGTCGCTCGCTCTGGGCATCAAGGCCGGCATGGACCCGGCGGCGTTGCTCGCGATCCTCAAGGACGGACCGTCCTACTCGCGGGCCATGGACCTCAAGGGTGAGAAGATGATCTCCCGCGACTACCGGCCACAGAGCACGCTGGCTCAGTCGCTGCACGGCACGGAGCTGCTGTTGGAACAGGCGCGGGAGGTGGGCGCACCGCTCTTCGGGGTGGCCGTCTACTCGCAGATCGCTCAAGCGGCCGTGGCCATGGGCCTGGGCGACCTCGATCCCGCGGCCCTGCTGGAGGCCCTTCTCGTCATGGGCGGGGCCGAACGAGGTGGCTGACGTGGCCCAGCGCTCACCAGCCGCGGTGCCCGTAGCGGGTGCCGTTGCGCCGACGGGCCGCGGCCAGGGGCTGGGGCGCAAGCTGTTGCGTAACAGGTCCGCGGTGGTCGCGATCGTCGCCTTCGCGCTGATCCTCGTGGTGGCGGCTCTCAGCCCAGTGATCGCCCCGCTAGAACCGGACACGGTGCAGCTCAGCCTGCGGAACAAGCCACCCGGCATCCTCGGCGCCGACGGCCCTCGCTACCTCCTCGGCACCGACTTCCTGGGCCGAGACGTACTGACCCGCATGCTCTTCGGCCTGCGCATCAGCCTGTTGGTCGGCTTCGCCTCCATCGGGCTCGGGTCGCTCCTCGGCGTGACCCTCGGCCTCGTGGCCGGCTTCTACGGCAAGGCGTGGGACGCCGTGATCATGCGCCTCGTGGACATACAGCTCTCGTTCCCGACGATCCTCATAGCCATCGCCTGGGCGGCCTTCATCGGCCCCGGCATCGTCTCGATCATCGCGATCATCGCCCTCACCAGCTGGGTGGAGTACGCGCGCGTGGTGAGGGGCGCCACCCTGTCACTGAGGGAACAAGCCTTCGTCGAGGGCGCCTTCGCCGTCGGTCTCAGGTCGCCCGTGGTGATGCTTCGACACGTGCTGCCCAACGTCTTGAGCCCGGTGATCATCGTGGCAACCTTGCAGTTGGGCCGCGCCATCATCCTCGAGTCCACGCTCAGCTTCCTGGGCCTGGGCATCCAGCCGCCCATGCCTTCCCTCGGCAGCATGCTCGCCGACGGCAGGCGCTACTTGGACACCGCCTGGTGGGTGGCGACCATGCCCGGCCTGGCGATCATGTTCCTCGTCCTCAGCTCGAACCTGCTCGGCGACTCGCTCAGGGACGTGCTGGACCCTCGGCACGCCGCCGGAGATCATCGCCGTTGACCTCACCTTCCCGACACTCGACCAAGGAGAGATAAGGCCGTGGACAAGATCTACGTCTCTGTGAGCATGGACTGCGAGCGCGACCGCACGTTCACCGACCCGACGGCTTCCGGGCCGGCCGACTTCGCCGCGAGCGCCGCCTGGGTGCGTGCTTATGCCTCGCTGGCCGAGGCCTACGGTTGGCCCGTCACCTTCTTCCTCCATCCGGAGGTGGCGGAGGGACAGAGCGACCTGTTCCTCGAACTGGAGTCGCAGGGCGCCTGCTTGGGCCTTCATCTCCACCCGTGGAAGTTCGGCGACGGCAAGTACCGTGCGCACTTCGGTGGCCTCTCGGAACAGGACCAGCGGGCGGCCATGTCCGAGGCCATCGCGCTGTGGCAGAGGGCGATAGGCAGGCGCCCCGAGTACTTCCGACCCGGCACGTTCTCGGCCAACGACGCCACCTACCGCGTGCTCGTCGACCTGGGCTTCAAGGGCGGGTCCATCTCGGCACCCAACCGCGTGTACCGCGACCTCAACTCCATCTGGACCGGCGCCGAGAAGGACCCACACCGGCCCCATCCGTATTTCCGCCAGCTCAAGGGCACGCTGCCCTTCGGGAACGTCCCCCTGACGCACGACTACTCGAAGCTGGAGGACGTGAACGGCAGGAGGTTCCACCGCGACCTGCGGCCCGACTACTACGACGCGGACTACCAGCTGATCGCCAATAACATCGTCGAACAGTTGCTGGAGCGCCGCCCCGCGATCCCCGTCATCCACATGGTCACGCACAACGACCACGACTACACGGACCCCGAGGACCGCGTCAGGAAGAACTACGACGTGGTCTTGAAGGAGATCGACCAGGCCTGCCGGAGCCGTGGCATCGAGCCGGTGGGCGCCACGATCCAGCAACTGGCGGGCATGGTGCTCGCGTTGCCGGTCGAGGACGAGGCGTTCGTACCCACGTGAGCGAGGTGCCGACCCCGGTCGACGGTCCGCGCCCTCAGTACCCTCGACCGTCGACGTCCACGAGGTTCGCCAAAGGCTCTCCCCGCCAGAAGCGTGCCAGGTTGGCGGCGAACTCCTCCATGACGGCGCCCCAGACGTCCGGAGCGGCGGACGAGCTGTGCGGCGAGACGATCACGTTCGGCAGCCGCCATAGGGGGCTGTCGTTCGGCAACGGCTCTACCTCGAACACGTCGAGAGCCGCTCCGCCCAGATGGCCGTCCGACAGGGAAGCGACGAGGTCTGCCTCGACCACGATGCCCCCTCGCGCCACGTTGACCAAGAACGCACCGGGCCGCATGCGCGCGAACGCGGCAGCATCGAACGAGCCCCGCGTCTCCGGCGTCAACGGGCAGGCCACGACCACGACGTCGGAGGCGGCCAACAACTCGTGCAGTCTGTCCGAGGTCCAGACCTCGTCCATGCCCGGTACCGGCCCGCTCGACCTTCTGAGCCCGATCGTCCTGGCGCCGAACGCCTTGAACCTGATGGCCGCCTCCCCGCCCACGGCTCCCGCACCCACGATCCCGACGGTCGAACCGGCCAAGGTCAGCGGTCGCGGCCTGCGCCACTCGCGTCGGCGCTGCGATGCCAGCAACTCTGGCAGCCGCTTGAACAGCGCCAGCGTCATCGTCACGACGTGCTCGGCGATAGGCAGGGCCCGGGCGTCCGCGGTGCGCGTGAACAGCACCCGCTTGCCCTGCAGGACCGGCACGTGCCGGTCCACACCGGCGGAGACCGTGTGTACCCACTCGAGGCGCGGCAGCGACGCGACCGTCTGCGCGAACACGTCCGTCGGCTGCCCCGCGGTGAGCAGGACGGTGGCGCCATACGCCTCTGACGGGACCGGTCCGGCCCGCGGGATCGCCTCGAACCGAAGGTGGGGGAACGAGGCCCGGAGGCGCGTCACCTGGTCTGGCGGTACGCTGCCCGCCACCAGCACGGTAGGGGCGGCGTCAGGTTCGGTCATCTGCTTCGGCGCCCACGGCCAGTGGTCGCCACGGGTGAAACTGGACGGGTGAGCGCTGACATGACGCAACGCACGATAAGGGACGTGGACACGCCGGCAGTTGTCGTCGACCTGGACCGCGCCGAGGCGAACATCGCCAAGCTGCAGGCGTACTTAGACGCCCACGGGATCGCGAACCGACCCCACGTCAAGACTCACAAGCTGCCGCTGCTGGCGCAACGGCAGGTGGCCGCCGGAGCGGTCGGGGTCACCGTGCAGACGTTGGGCGAGGCCGAGGTCATGGTCAACGCCGGGCTCACCGACGTCCTGGTCACGTACAACCTGATCGGGCCGGCCAAGGCGGAGCGTCTGGCGGCGCTGGCGACGCGCGCCAAGGTCAAGGTCGCGGTGGACAACGCGGTCGCTCTGAGAACCGTCGCGGCCGCCGCGGAGCGCGCCAGGAAGCCCATCGGTGTCCTGATCGAGTTCGAGTCGGGCAAGAGGCGGCAGGGCGTGCTCGACCCGGCCCAAGCCCTCGACCTGGCTCGTCAGGTGGAGGCGGCCGAGAACCTTTACCTCGAGGGGTTGCTCACGTACCCGGCATCACCGGCGGTAGGCCCGTTCGTGGCGGAGGCTCGGCGCCTGTTCGACCAAGCCGGTATCGACATACACACGGTCTCGGCCGGCGGCACACCCAACATGTGGAAGGCGCACGAGCTAGGCGGCGTCACCGAGTACCGGGCCGGGACGTCGGTCTACCACGACCGCAAGAGCGTCGAGCGCGGTGAAGCGAGCCTCGAGGAGTGCGCCCTCTTCGTGCACGTCACCGTCGTGAGCATGCCCGAGCGAGACCGCGCCGTCATCGACGCCGGCTCCAAGGTGCTGACGAGCGACCTGGTCCCTCGGGAGATGGGTGCCGGCTACGGGTTCATCCCGGAGTACCCGCAGGCCGTGATCCGGGAGCTATCGGAGGAGCATGGGACCGTCGACTTCAGCCGCTGCGATGAAAGACCAAGCATCGGGGACCGGTTGACCGTGCTCCCCAACCACGTCTGCCCGGTCAGCAACCTGGTCGATGAGGTCGTGCTGCAGCGAGGCGGGATCGTAGAAGACGTCGTGCCGGTGGCGGCGCGAGGGAAGAGGTGAGGTTCAGATGCTGACGAGGCACTACCCACAGAAGTACTTCCATAGGGCGGTCGAGGCCGGCGGCTTCCTGTTCCTGTCGGGCCTGACGGCGGACGACCGCTCGCTCGACCTGAAGGGCCAGACGGCGCAGGTCCTCGACAAGCTGGAGGCCTTGATGAAGGACCTGGGCAGCGACCCGTCGAAGATCGTCAGCGCGACCGCGTACATCACACAGATGGAGCACAAGGACCTGATGAACGAGGCGTGGCTCGAGTTCTTCCCTTCCGGCGACCTGCCGGTGCGGGCCACCCTGGGCGTGGCTTCCCTGGGCGAGGGGATCCTGGTCGAGGTCGTCTGCGTCGCCGTCAGGTAGCGCATGCCGCACGACGAGAGGCTCGCCGAGCGCCTGCGAAGCGCCTTACGAGGACAGCCTGGGCTGACCGAGCAGAGGATGTTCGGAGGCCTCGCCTTCATGGTGGGTGGGCATCTGGCTGTGGGGGCCGGCAGCGGCGGCGACCTCATCGTGAGGGTCGCCCACGACCACGTGCCGCGGCTTCTGGCCGACCGCGGGGTCGAGCCCATGGAGATGCGCGGCAGGCCCATGACCGGTTGGCTGCTCGTCTCCGTGGAGGTCATCGAGTCGGATGAGGACCTGAAGGCGTGGGTAGCCCGAGGGGTGAACTACGCCGCGTCCTTGCCTCCGAAGCACGGTGGCGGGGGCGACGCGGAGAGCTCCGACTGACGTTCTGGCGCCAGTGTGCCTCGACCAGCCGCGCGCCACTCCGGTCCATGCAACTCGCTCAACCGGAGGTACTGGGCAGCTCGGCGTCCAGGAACCTGCTCGCCTCGTCTGGGGTAGGAAGTCGGCACGCGTCCGAGCGACCGAACCAGCCGTAGCGCCGCGCGGCCACGAGATCGTAGACGGCGTCGCGGACGCCGGTAGGCACGACCTCGAGCGCGCCCAACAGGGACCACAGGCCACCCAGGTGACGCGCCACCTTCAACGCCGCCGTGGACCGCTCGTAGCGGCGCCCGTCCTCGACGAACACGAACGTCCCGGGATCGTCGGCATCGAGCCCCTCCGTCCGTCCCACCAACGTCCGACCCACGTCCGACTGCAACGACGCGAACATGATCCTGCCCGTCCTGTCGTTGTCCATGACGAACCTGACCGCGGCGTTGCACAGGTTGCAGACGCCGTCGAACAGCAGGATCGGCGGCAAGGCGGATAGTTCTGCGTGGGGCGAGCTTTCGTCCACGAACCCATGTTCACAGTGACATAGAGTCGGCGTGGTGATCGAGGTCCACTTCGGAGACAACCTCGCTGTGCTCGACACGGTGCCAGACGGGGTGTCCAGGCTCGTGTACATCGATCCGCCGTTCAACACGGGCAAGAGGCAAGCTCGCAAGCGGACCCGAAAGGTGCGGGACCCGGCTGGCGATCATCTCGGCTTCAAGGGCCGGCGGTACCGCACAGAGGTGCTGGCGGAGATGTCGTTCGATGACGCCTTCGCGGGCGATGACTTCCTGGCTTTCCTGGAACCTCGGCTGCGAGAGGCCAAGCGTCTCCTCACGCCGGACGGCTCGTTCTTCCTGCACCTCGACTTCCGCGAGGTGCATTACGCGAAGGTCCTCTGCGACCAGGTCTTCGGGCGCGACTCGTTCATGAACGAGATCGTCTGGGCCTACGACTTCGGCGGTAGGCCCAAGGACCGCTGGCCCGCCAAGCACGACAACATCCTCTGGTACGCACGGGACCCGGGGGACTACGTCTACCGCTTCGAGGACGTCGACCGGATCCCATACCTGGCACCCGGCCTGGTGACGCCCGAGAAGGTGCAGAGGGGCAAGGTTCCGACAGACGTGTGGTGGCAGACGATCGTCCCCACGAACGGCAAGGAGCGCACCGGCTACCCGACCCAGAAGCCGCTCAAGCTCCTCGAGCGCATCGTCCGAGTGCACTCGCATCCGAACGACCTGGTCGTGGACTTCTTCGCCGGCAGCGGCACCACGGGCGAGGCTGCCGCTCGTCATGGCCGGCGGGCGCTGTTGGTGGACGACAACCCCGAGGCGCTGGAGGTGATGGCGAGGCGGTTGGACAGATACGACGCGAGGTTCGTGGGATGGCCCGAGTCGCCGCGTGACAGCGCGTTATCCCTCGACGAACCATGACCTCGTTGTCTCTCTTGAGACGGATGCGACGCTACATGTCGCGACCACACGTGAGAATGCTAGCGGGCGTGGCGGGATCCGCTTCGGGGGGAGTGTCTCCCGCCCCGCCGCACACCTCGCCCCGCCACGACCGTGCTTTGCGGTACGCAGGGGCGACGGGCGTGCGCCTGCCCAGCCACCGGGCGTAGTCTGGCCCCCATGTCGCGCTCGCCATCGGGCCGCACCTCTCACGGGCCGCGCACAGTGGGAGTACCGGCGAGGCTGGCCGCCGGCGTGAAGCGCCTCCCATCCTCCTACTTCGCCGTGGTCATGGCGACGGGCGTGATCGCCGTCGCCGCGCTAGAGCTCGGCGTGCCGGTCCTCCCGCAGGTGCTAGGGGTCCTCAACGTCATCGCGTATCTGGTGCTGTGGGTGCTCACGGTATTGCGGCTGGTCAGGCACGGGGCGGAGTTCAAGAGCGACCTCTTCGACCACGTGAACGGCCCCGGTTTCTTCACGGCGGTGGCGGCAACCGGCGTCCTTGGCAGCCAGTTCGTCGTGCTCTGGGGATCCCACGGCGTGGCGGCGGCCTTGTGGTCGCTTACGCTCGCGCTCTGGACGCTGCTCACCTTCGCCGTGTTCGCCGGGTTGACGGTCAAGGAGTCCAAGCCGAACCTGGCGGGAGGTATCACGGGCGGGTGGCTGCTGGCTGTCGTCGCCACTCAATCTGTCGTCGTGCTGGCCATGCAGATCGCTCCGGCGGTGCCTGACTCGCTGCTGCCGCAGCTGTGGTTCCTGGCGTTGTCGATGTGGTTGTGGGGCGGGATGCTCTACGTCTGGCTGATGGCGCTGATCTTCTACCGCTACGTGTTCTACGCGTTCTCGCCCCAGGACCTCACGCCGCCCTACTGGATCAACATGGGTGCCATGGCCATCTCGACCTTGGCCGGCACGTTCCTCATCGCCAACGGTCGCACGGCGAGCTCGGCTCTGCTGACTGCGATCGAGCCGCTGCTGCAGGGCGTCACGATCCTCTTCTGGGCGACGGGCACCTGGTGGATCCCCATGCTCGTCGTTCTGGGCGTGTGGCGTCACGTCATCAAGCGGTTCCCCCTGAGCTACGACCCCGCCTACTGGGGGATGGTGTTCCCGCTGGGCATGTACACGCTGTGCACGCACCATCTGGTCGCCGCGCTCGACCTCGGCTTCCTCGAGGGCATCGCCAGGGTCTTCGTCTACGTCGCGATCGCAGCCTGGGTCGCCACGTTCTGGGGGCTGCTCAGGTCGCTCGTCCTGGGAGCGCGCGGCTCCCTCACGGCCAGCGGCGCATGACCGTTCTCGAGGCGCACGTATGCGCGGCCTGCGGGGCGCACTATCCCGCCGACGTGGCCGCGCCCGACGTGTGTCGGATCTGCACCGACGAGAGGCAGTACGTGCCGCCAGGGGGCCAGCTCTGGCTGAGGCTCACTGACCTCGTCTCGAGCCGCTCCAACCGCATCGAAGAGGTAGAGCCTCACCTGTTCGGCGTTGGCGTCGAGCCGGAAGTGGGCATCGGCCAGCGCGCGCTCCTCGTGAGGACGCCCCAGGGCAACGTGTTGTGGGACTGCGTGCCGGTACTGACAGACGAGGGCCGTGCCCGGCTGGAAGCGCTCGGTGGCGTTGCTGCCATCGCCGTGTCGCACCCTCATTTCTACACGGGCATCGCTCACGTCGCAGAGCGGCTGGACGCGGTCGTCTACCTGCACGAGGCAGACCGCGAACACGTCACGTTCCCTAGCCCCAGCATCCGGTTCTGGAGCGGAGAGCGCGAGAGGTTGCCGGGTGGCATCACGCTGATCCGCGCCGGCGGCCACTTCGCGGGCGGCACGGTACTGCACTGGCCGGCCGGCGCCGGTGGCTCCGGAGCGCTGCTGACCAGCGACATCATCACGGTCATCCCCGACCGCTCGCACGTCTCGTTCCTCTACTCCTACCCGAACCAGATCCCGCTGCCGGTGCGTGAGGTCGAAAGGGTTGGCGCCGCGGTGGAGCCGTTCGAGTTCACGCGCATCCACGGCGGCTGGTGGGGGAGGGTCATCGAGGCTGGAGCCAAGGACGTCGTGCGCAGGTCCGTGGAGCGCTACGGACGAGCGATCCGCGGCAGGCTAGACGGGGCGGACCTACCCTGGCCCACCTGACCGCGAACTGCTGTCCGGCGGCACGTCGGCCGTCGTGCGCGGTGCGCTCAAGCGGGCAGCTCGACCCGGAACACGGCGCCCCCGCCCGGCGCGTTCGCCGCGCTGACCACGCCCCCGTGTAGCTCCACCAGCGTCTTGACGATCGCTAGGCCGATGCCGCTGCCGCCCTTGGCCCGCGACCTGGCGTCGTCGGCGCGCACGAAGCGCTCGAAGATGCGCCCTTCCT
>JBDZWC010000050.1:0-1822 GCA_040256005.1 Deinococcaceae bacterium
GCGGGACGAGCGTGCCCTGCCGGTGCCGCCGACCGAGCCGCCCCAGCTCCCGCCGCCGCGCCACCCGCCCCTGCTGCTCCGGCCACCGCCCAGGACCTCGCCCAGGCCGCCCAGCACCTCGCCCAGGACCTCGGCGCCGATCTCGGCGCCCATCCGCTTCGCCGGGCCCCACACAGACCCCCGCCCGAACCCGCCCGAGCCGAACGTGGGGTCGGCCCGCCTGGAGCTGTAGGTGTGCTGCTGCTGTAGGACCCGCCAGAAGGCCTGGCTGGTGAGCGCGCCCATGAGCAGCTGCGAGAGGACGGTGCCGAAGACGTTGCCGTTCGAGAACGTGGAGCCGGGGTCGTCGTAGCGCCGCTTCGTGAACTCGCGCCTGACCTCCTCGAGCTCGCTCAAGCGGTCGCGGTTGCGCTCGGCGACGTCCTTGAGCTCGGCCACGGTGCGTGCCTGCCGCTCCTTGGCCGCCTCGACGTCGAGCAGGCGCGCCACCACGACGTCGTCCTCGGGGTAGGGCGTGGCGAGGGCGTCTCGGCGCAGCGCCTTGAGGTCGTCCCGCCCGAACTCCGAGGCCAGGAAGCCCACGGCCTTGCGGTACTGCTCGTCCTCGCCCTTGGCGTAGGCTTCCAGCTTGGCCAGCTCGCCCTTGATCGCCTCGGCGACCTCGCCGAGCGCCGCGTCGACCTCCTCGATGACCTGCCTGACCTTGGCGTGCTCGGCCTCCAGCTGGGGCACGCCGGCGTCCGTCAGGGCCTGTTCGTCCAGCTCCCTGAGCTTGGCGATCTCGGCGTCGGCCAGCTCGCCCATGCGCTCGGCATGCCGGCGCAGCTGCACCGGGAGGTCGACGAGTCGTGCGTAGTTGGCCCTGGCCTCCTCGTACCCGATCAGACGGGCGACCCTGCCGTCCAGCCACTTCACGATCCCACCGGCGCGGTACGCCGTGGTGCCGTAGCCGCGGTTCCAGAGGTACATGAAGAGCGGGTCGGCCCTGTAGGCCTTGCCCTTGTTGCCCTGCTCCTGCTCGGAGGTCGTCGCCTTCTCGTCGGCGTGGACCGCCACGCGTTCGGCGGCTCTCGCGGCTTCCTGCTGCGCCACGTAGGCCGGCTCCTCGGCGAGCTTCTTCTGCGCCTCGACCTCCGCTACGTCTATCGACGTGGCGGTCTCTTCGAGCTGGCCATGCAGCTCCTCGCGCCTGGACTGCAGTTCCGCCTGCCGGGCCTCGAGGTCGTCGAGCCGCGCATGAATACGCTGCGTCGCTTGGTCACGCGAGCCCAGGAGGTCGACGACCTGCCTGTCGGAGCGTTGCAGCTCCGAGGCCGCCTCGCGCGAGAGCAGGTACTTGACCCTCACCTCGGCGAGCTGGCCCAGCAGCTCCTTGCGCTCGACGTCGAGCTCGAGGAGCTGGGCGTTGGCCGCGGCCAGGTCGGCGTCGAGCTTGCGGGTGCGCTCCTGCTCCTGCCTGATCGCGTCGGTGATGGCGCGGAGCGCCTCGGAACCGGTGAGACTGGACATCGTCAGTCCCACTCCGTGATCGCGTCACCGGTGGTGGGGTACTCGTAGTCGGGCTCGAGGAAGCCGGCCCGCTTCACGCCGAACGTGTCGTCCTGGATGATGCCGTCGTCCAGCTTGTCCTGCCTGACCCGTTCGAACGTGTCCTCGTCGACCCGCAGCCCCCAGGTGGAGACCGTCTGCACGACGCCCGTCTCCTCGGACTCCACGGGCACCGAGACGCGCCGCCCGCCGGAACCGATGGCCTCGACGATGACGTAGTAGTTGCGCGCCCCCGTGTTCACGTCGGGCACCCTCCACACCCCGGTCTCGGGGT
>JBDZWC010000050.1:1922-19134 GCA_040256005.1 Deinococcaceae bacterium
TAGTTGCGCGCCCCCGTGTTCACGTCGGGCACCCTCCACACCCCGGTCTCGGGGTTCAAGACGATCCTCAGCGTGTAGGCCGCCTCCAGCTGGCTCATGAGGCGCTCCAGCTCACCGAGTGCCGACCGGGCGGCGTCTGAGTCGCCGCGGTCCAGCGCCAGCTGCGCCTGCCTGTGCAGATCGTTGGCGCGCGAGCTGGCCTCCGGCACCTCGGAGAGCGCCAGTACCGCTGCTCTCGTCTCGCTGAGGTCGTTGGCCAGGGCGCGCCGCGGCGCCCGCACCGCGGCGTCGTATCCGAACAGCGCCACCGCGACCAGGAGCACCAGCCCGAGGAGCCCGGCGGCGTAGCGCCCTCGCCTGACCCAGAGGAGCGCCCAGCGTCGTGCACCCGGCGACCCTTTGGGCGTGTAGACGAAGCGGTTCTCCTTGAGGGCCTCGACCCCCTCGGTGAGGATGCGGTCCGGGACGTCGATGCCCTGGGCGGCGTAGATCTCGCGCAGGCGCTCGACCATGTCCTCGTCGCGGGCTCCGGCCGCCAGCTCCTTGGCGATCAGGTGCTCGCGGTGGCGCAGGGTGTCCACCACGTCCATCGCCAACATGACCTCGTCGAGCTGGACGGGCTCGGTACGAGCCTGTGCCGGGTCGTCTGCCATCTACCCCCGCTAGGCCGTCTGCTCGGCCAGTTGCGCACCGTCGCGCGCGAGCTTGGCGAGGCGGCGCTTGCCGTCCTCGACGGCGTCGCGGATCTCGGCGGCGTTCTGCGTCGCCTGCTGGCGCATGTCCGCGATGATCTCGCGGCTGCGCTCCTGGTACGCCACGACGGAGTCCACCAGCTTCTTGACGGCGTCGGCCCTGACCGTGGGGCCGTAGCCGGCCTTCAGGGCTTCTTCCTGGATCTTGCCGCCGATCTCGGAGAGCGTCTCGAGGGAGCGGCTCACGCCCTCCTTCATCGCCTCCACGGTGCGGGTGGCCTCGTGCAGGCCGAACATGCCCGTGAACGACGCCGACAGGGCGGTGAGCACGGTCTCGTTCGTGCTGAAGAAGCTGACGGCCTGCGCCCTCACCCGCTCCTTGGCGGTGGTCGTCTGCATGAGCCGGGCCATGACGACCTCGGAGGTGTTGTACGAGATCGTGAGGTTGTCCGACAGGTCCTTCGCGATCTGGTAGCGGGCGTCCGAGTTCTGCAGCGCGCGCACGGCCTCGTCACGCGCCAGCTCGAGCCGGGCGCGCTCGGCCGGGTCCTCGCCGGCGTAGGCCTCGACCTCGGCGTTGCGGGCCGCGACGAGCTCCTGAGCAGTGGCGACCTCGGCCTCCGCCTTCTTCAGGACCTCGAAAGCCAGCACCTCGGACTGCTTCAACGCGCCGCGGAAGTCCTGGTACGACTCCAGGATCAGCCGCTCGCGGCGGATCTGATCCTGGGCGTCCGTGGTGACGTCCAGGTAGGTCTTCTTGATCTTGTCGAAGCGGTCTGCGATATCGCCGCGGGTGAACTTCATCCACATGTTCGTCAGGCGCTCGAACGTCGTGATCTTGCCGTCCTCGATCTGGTCGACCAGCCCTTTGGCGTCGTCGCGGATGGAGTTGAAAGACTGAGCGATCTGCTCGTAACGCGTGCCGATGTTCATGGCCTCGACCTGCTCGCGGACGACGTCGTTGAACAGCGAGGCCTGCGCCAGGGTCCGGGTGATGGCGACGATGCGCTCCTCGTCGAGGTCGCTGATCTGCTGCAACAGGGCGACGATGGGTGCGTCCTGCGTGCCGGCGTCCTTGGGGACGAGTCCCAGGTCCCGCAGGGCGTTCATCGCCTTGTCCAGGTAGCGCATGGGGGTGAGGCCGCCGGCTGGGGTCGCCTCGGCCGTGGCTGCGGTGGTGGCAGGTTCGTCCTTCATCGTCAGTCTTCCTCCCTGAAGCGAGCCCCGGTTGCCGGGCGAGGGAACACGATCATAGGACCTGTGGGTGAGGTATCAGCCCGCCGCGGTGTGGTCGTCGAGCACGCGGTAGATACCCTTCACGGCGCCCGGCCAGCGGTTGGCCGCCTGCGGCAACGCCGCGAAGCGCTCCGGCGCGGGCTCGTTGGCGGCGTCCTCCACCGGTACGCCCGCCGAGTACCTGTTCTTGACCGACTCGAAGACGTCTTCGATGAGCCGTCTCTGCCAGTCGAGGGTGCGCGCGTCGCCGACCGGGCCGTGGCCCGGGATGACGTGGCGCGGCTCCAGCCGCTGCAGCCGGTCCAGGGCCAGGAGCCACCTCTGGACGTCCTCGCGTATGAGCGGGAACAGGCCGTTGAAGACCACGTCACCGGTGACCGCGACGCCCTCCGACGGCAACCATACGAAGCTGTCGCCCTTCGAATGGGCGGGGCCGACGTACGTGACCTGGGCCTCCACCCCGCCGAGGTCCAAAGCGTGCGTGTCATCGAACGCCACGTCCGGCCGCACCAGGTCCTGGGTCGCCAGGCTGGCGTGCGCGATCACCGTGGCGCCGGGGAAGGCCGCGTTGCCTCCCACGTGGTCCCTGTCGCCGTGGGTGTTGATGACGTACTCAACGGCCCGTCCGCCCATCTCCTCGGCCCTCGCCCGCACCGGCTCGAGCAGCTCGGTCGATATCATCGTGTCGATCACCAGCGTGGCGTCGTTACCCACCACGACCGTGCTGTTCGACAGGGCGCGGTCGCCCTCTACCGGTCCCAGGCCGACGACGACCCTGTCTGTGACCCCCTCGAGCAGCACGGGCCTGTCGCCTCCCAACGGTGCGCTAGCCATGTCGCGTCAGGTTAGCGCCCCAGAGTGAGAGCGCGGGTCACGCTGTAACCTCGTCGGCGTGACCCACACGGCTGCGCCCCTCACGGGCGATTTCTTCGGCCGCGACGAGGAACTCGGCAGGCTGCTGTCGCAGTGGGAGCGCGTCAGGGCGGGCGACGGTCCGAGGGTCGTCGTCCTCCTGGCCGAGCCCGGGCTCGGCAAGACGCGGCTGGCGCAGGAGCTCTACCGCCGCCTGGTCGTCACCGAGCAGGGTGGGACCGGCTACTGGCCGCACGAGCTGGGGGCCGAAGGCGACAACCTCAGGGTGAACCCCGACGTGGGGACGTGTGACGCGGCCGCCGAACTGCCGTTCTTGTGGTGGGGCGTGCGGCTCACGGACCCTGACGGCCACAACCAGGTCGTCTCCGGCGTTCTGCCGGGCCACGTGGACCAGTACCTGGTCCCGCACCTCGAGCCGTTCCAGCGCGCGTTGCGGCGCCGACGGCTCCTGGGGAAGGTGGCGAAGATGGGCGGCCTGATGGCGGCGGACGTGGTGGCCGACGTCGTGCCGTTCCTGGGGCTCGTGAAGAAGGTCGGTGAGATCGGCCTGGAGGTGAAGGGCCTGCATGACGAGTGGCGTCGGGACGCCGGTCCTGTCGACGTCGCCGCCGTGGCCGGCGCCAGGCGCACGTCGCTGGCCGAGCAGGTCGTGACCGACCTGGGCGTGCTGTTCGGGGCGGGTACCGGTGTCCCCGCCGTCCTGCTGCTCGACGACCTGCAGTTCTCCTACGCCGACCCTGGCGTCACCGCCTTCGTGGAGCGCTTGTCGCCGGAGATGCGGTCGGGCCGGTGGCCCCTCCTGGTGGTGGCGACGCACTGGGTGCGTGAGTGGCGAGCCGCCGGCGGTGAGGTCGACCCCGACGGCACGCCTCCGTCACCCGCGGCCGTCGTGCTCTCGAACCTGGCGCGGGAGGCGCCGGACCTGGTCGAGGTGGTGGAGCTCGGACCCGTGCGAGACCTCGCACCGGCGCTGCGGCGGGCGTTGCCGGGACTCACTCCCCCGCAGTCACGGGCGCTGCTGGAGCGCTCGGGAGGCAACCCACGTCTCCTCGACGAGCTGTTGCGCTACGCGCAGACGCAGCGGGGTCGCGGTCTGTTCGCCGGTCGGGACCCCACCGGCCCGCTGACGGACAGGGGGCTCGAGGAGCTCCTCGGCCGCGGCTCCCGACTGGAGGAGATCGTCGGTCGGCGCTTCGACGAGGCGCCCGAAGGCGTTCAGCGTGCGTTGGCGCTGGCGGCGCTGCAGGGTCAGGAGTTCGAGGCGTGGCTGGTGGCTCACGCGGCCCACAGGCTGGCGGGCGACGAGCCAGGCGCCACGGACAGGGCGCTGCAGGCAGCCGCGAACCCGCACGCCATGACCGCGTGGCTGGCCCGGACACGGGCGGCGTTCGCTCAGCGGGTATACCGCTCCGTCGCGTTGGAGGCCCTGCGCGGCTGGTTCGACGAGGACGAGGCGGCCGAGGCGCTCGCCACCGTGCTGAGGGACTGCCTGCACCAGCGCGTGCCCGTGCCCGAGGACGAGAGGAGCGTCAGGGGGTTGATGGCGGCGGCCGTCGCCGCGTTCGAAGACCGCCCCGAGGACGCCAAGTACGCGGCCGTCGCCTTGCACTGGCTGGTCAAGGACGCCTCTGCCGCGGGGGACCTGCACGGGGCCGCCGCACTGGCGCGACGCTTGGCGCTGGTGCTGGAGACCCTCGGCGACGACCAGGACGGCGACCTGTCGTGGCTACGCGACGCACAGAACGCTCTCGCCATGGTGGGCGACACGGACGCCAGGCGGCCTCTCCTGGCCCGACTCCTGCGCCTGGCCGGCGACGCACATGACGAGGCGGTCACCGCCTGGACCGTGCCGCTGTACCTCAACGCCCTGCTCGACGTAGCCGACTTCCAGCGCGGCGCGGGCGATGACGAGCGTGCCGACGAGGCCATGAACATGGCAGTGAAGGTGCTGGTCGAGGCGCAGGGCCAGGTCCCCGAGGACGACGTGGCCGTCGTGGCCGCCGCCGTCAGGGTGCACGAGGCCGTGGCGGTCTGGCATGCCGCACGCGGTCAGGTGGCGGAGGCGGTCGAGCTCCAGGAGAACGCGCTCGCGCTCACCCAGCGCGTCGCGGAGCTCGACCCTGGTCCCGACCGCGCCGTGCACCTGGCCAACGCGCGCCTGGAGCTGGCCCGCGCCAGGATGGGCGCCGTGCGGCCGGAAGAGGCCGAGGAGCTGATCCAGGCCGCTCTGAGCGACCTCCGTGCCTGGCTGGCGGGCCGGACCGACGTGGGGGTGGAGTCGAGCCTCAGGGACGCCCTTCACCTCGCCGCCCACGCAGCGAAGGCCGGCGGCGACGAGGAGGCGGCGCTGGCCCGCTTCGAGGAGGCGTTGGCGATAGACAGGCGTCATCACGACGCGGCTCCCGGTGCGCCCGGCATGGCGCGGGCGCTGGCGCGATCACTGGAGATGGTGGGGGAGCAGCGTGCTCTCACGGGCGACCTGGCAGAGGCGTGGACGCTGATGCGCGAGGCCGTGGAGCTGCGCCGCTCCGTGGCGGAGCGGAACAGCCAGGAGGCCCTATGGCTGGGCGTGAGCCTGTACCGGGCAGCCGGCGTCGCGGCACGGCGGGAGGAGCTGCCCCTGGCCCACGGACTGGCGCTTGAGGCCTTGGCGTTGCTGCGGCCCCTACAGTCGGGTCACGAGTCTTCGGCGGGCGGTGAACCGCTCGCGGCGCGCTGGCACCTGGCGAACGCCTTGTTGACAGCCGTGCAGCCCGTGCTGCGCACCGAGGGCGTCCAAGCGTGTGCAGCCCTGTTGACCGAGGCGAGGCGGCTGGTCACGGGCGTGCCCGAGCAGGTGAGGGAGACGTTCGCAGCGTTGCTGCCGGACATCACCGCGCTCGAGGACGAGGTTCTGCCGTTCGCCGACGTCTGAGGCGCCCTCAGCCACAGGAAGACGGCGCTCGAGCGCGCCTCAGCGACCGCCCCTCGACCACCCCAGCACGACGACCCCGGCGCCGATCAGCACCAACGGGAGGATCCAGCGCGCCAGTCCGCCCCACGGGTCGTTGGCCAGCACCGTGATGAAGGCCCAGGCCAGCGCGGGCCACAGCGCCCAGCGCGCACCGCCGCGCTCGCGCGGCAGCAGGTAGGCAGCCGTGAACGTCGCGGTCATGCCAAGCAGGAACACGATGCCCTCGTCCCAACGCGGGAACAGCGCGTCCACCGTGGCGGTGGCCGCCACGCTGGCGAGGACCCCGGCGGCGATGAGCGACCACGTGCTCGACCGCCTACGGCGGAACGCCCACACCCCGAGCGCCAGCGCCCACAGGACCACGGGGCCGGTGAGCCGGCCCTCGGGTACCAGTGCGATCGTCCCCACGACGAGGAGAGCGAGCCCTATCAGGCGTCCCCGGCTCACGCGGCTCCTACCCCCTCGAGCGGCGCCTCGACGCGGACCGTGGTGCCCGCTCCGATCGTGCTGCGCACCTGGAGCCTGCCGCCCACGGCGGCCACACGCTCGTGCATCGACGTCAACCCGAGATGACCCGGATGGGCCGTCTGGGGATCGAAGCCGACACCGTCGTCAGTGATCGTCACTACGACCCTGTCACCTTCCCTCGTGAGGCTGGCTCTCACGCGCTGCGCCTTGGCGTGCTTCGCGACGTTGTGGAGCGCTTCCTGAACGACCCTGAGCAGTTCGCGCTTGGTGGCGAACGGCAGCTCCGGCTCCTCGCCGAAGCTCGCCTCGGTGTCGACGCCGTGGCGGAGCTCGAGACCGTCTAGCTGCCTGCGCATGGCGCCGACCAGGCCCACCTCGGCCAGCTCCTCGGGCCGCAGCTCGAAGATGAGGGCGCGCATCTCGGCCAGCGCTCCTTCGGCCAGCTCGATCACGGAGTCGAGGGCCTGACCGGCCGCGGCGGGGTCGTCCTCGAGGCTGCGCCTGGCCGCGTGGCCCGAGAGCACGACGGCGTAGATCGCCTGGCTCACGGAGTCGTGCAGCTCGCGGGCGAGGTTGCGCCTCTCCTCGTCCGCCGCCTGGCCGCGCGCGCGTTCGTACAGGCGAGCGTTCTCGACGGCCACGGCGGCCTGCGCCGCCAGGCCGGCGGCCAGCTCGAGCTGCTCCTCGTCCCATCCCCGGCCCGCCGGGGCGTAGGCGTGCAAGACGCCCACCACCTGGTCTCTCGCCCGCAGCGGTAGCGCCGCCTCGTCGCGGTCCACGACAGCGGCCTGCGCGATGCCCCTGGCCGCCGGGCGCTCCGGGTCCTCACCCAGGGCGGCGAACCCGCTGGGTGGCACGACGCCCGACGACGCCAGCGTCTTCAGGCGGCCGTCCGGCTCGATCACCATGACCTCGGCGGCGACGGCGGTGCCGGTCTCGAGGAGCCGGGCCAGCACCGCCTCCAGTTGCGGCTCGAGGTCGACGGTGATGGCGATCGTGTTCGAGAGCTCGAGCAGCGCCCTGAGCTCGGCGGTGCGCGCGGCGACCCGCGCCTCCAACCTGTCCTGCGCCGACGACAGCGCCTCGGCCATGGTGTCGAACGAGCGCGCCAGCTCACCGATCTCGGAGGCGTCCTGCACGTCGGTGCGCGCCCTGAGGTCGCCGCCTGCTAGCGCCCGCGTGGTCGCCGTGAGCCGCGCGATGGGGTCGGCGAGGAGCGAGCGCGAGAACGACGTGGCGGCGAGGAGCGTCACGGCGACGACGACCGCGAGGTTGACGAGCGTGCTGCGCAGGACGGCCGCCGCGGCCTGGGCGTCCAGCGCGTCCTGCCCGGCGAGCGCTCCCAGGCCCTCGAGCCCGGGCTCGATCTCGACGCCGGTGCGCAGCCTGACGACCTCGGCCAGCGCCCGCCACAGGAGTACGCCCATCGCCACGGTCAGGACCGCGACGACGCCGAGGAGCAGCAGCGTCAGCCTGGTGGAGAGGCGCTGGTGCCAGGGCACCGCCGGCTGTGGCTGCGCCGGGTCAACCACTTCTCTCGACCAACCCCTCACGCAGCGCGTGGAGGGCGGCCTGGGTGCGGCTCCTGACGCCCAGCTTCGCGAGGAGGTTGGACACGTGCGACTTCACGGTCGCCTCCGCCACGTCGAGGCGCTGCGCGATCGCCTTGTTCGTGAGGCCGCGGGCTATCAGCCTCAGGACCTCGGTCTCCCTGTCGGTGAGGGGCTCCTCGAGCTTGGGCGTCCGCATCTCCCGTACGAGCCGCGCCTGCGCCCTGGGGTCGAGGCGGACCTCGCCCCTGGCGGCGGCCCTCACCGCATCGAACAGGTCATCGGGTCTCGACTCCTTCAGCATGTACCCAGCCGCCCCGGCCTCGACGACGTCGACGACCATGCGGTCCTCCAACACGGACGTGAGGGCCACCACCTCGACCTCAGGGAACCGCGCGCGCAGCTCCCGCGTGGCCTCCACCCCGTCCATGACGGGCATGAGCAGGTCCATCACGACGACGTCGGGCTGCAGCTCCGCCACCAGGTCGAGCGCCTCGCGACCGTTGGCCGCTTCGCCGACGACCGCGAGGTCGGGCTCCAGACCGAAGGCCAGACGGAGGCCCTTCCTCACCACGGTGTGGTCGTCTACCAGCAGGACACGGACCGTCTCGCTCATGGGGATCTCCGGCCCCAGGGTACCCCCGTGCCGAGCGAGAGACGTCCTACTTTGGATGGAGAAGGCCGTAGTGCATGAGGACCACTGCCGGGTGGACTTAGTTCTCTACTGCTGGCGGGCTGCCGCGCCATACGCTCGTCAGGCGAAGAAGGAGGAGGGCATGAACCTCGTAGATCGGAACAAGAACAACACCGCCGCCATGGTGCTCATCGCCGTCGGCGTGCTGGCGCTCCTGGGCACGCTGGGCGTCTTCAAGTTCGTCGGCAGCATCCTGGGCGCGCTGCTCTTCGGCGGGCTGGCCTACTTCGCCTACGTCGAGGGTCGTCGACGCGGCAGCGCTGCCTGGCACCTGGCCGCCTACCCGCTGGCCGGCCTGGCGATCGCTTCGATCGCGCCCTGGCGCCTCGGCAGCGGCGCGTTCCTCGCGGCCCTGGGCCTGGCGTTCGCCGTGTACTGGCGGGAAGACAGGACGCGTTGGTGGGCGCTCATCCCCGCCGGCACGCTGGCCTCGCTCGGCCTCGTCAGCTTCTTCGAGGCCGTCTTCGGGCCGTCGTCCGGCTGGCTGTTCCTCGCCGGCCTGGCGCTGACCTTCTACGCCCTCACGCGCCTGGAGGTCGACCCGCAGCCATGGGCGATCTGGCCCGCCGCGGGTCTCGGCCTGATCGCGCTGCTCTCGATCGTGGACGGCGGCAGCTGGATCTTCCCGCTGGCCCTGGTTGCCGTGGGCGCCTACCTGCTGCTGAGGAGCGGTTCTGGGCGCGACCTCCTGAAGGACGTCACCTCCCGTTACGGCGAGCCCCGGCAGGCGGCCGGCACGGGCGCGAACGGTCCGGTGGTGACGGCTCAGGACGGTGCGGCGACCACCCAGCAGCAGGCGCCGCCCGCCGTGACTACGCCGCCGGAGCGGCCCGCCGCCGCCATGCCGCCGGCAGAGGCCGACGGGACGCCGACGCCACCACGGCCGGGCGTGGGAGACGACAGCGACTAGGGTCTAGTCGTGCTGCGCTGGGCCCGAGCGTGCCGGCCCGGCGTGGGGCCTAGGCGACCGGATCCGTATCGAGCAGCGTGCGCGCGTCCGGGTCGAGGACGTAGAACGACTCTTCTTCGGTGAGGCGCTTGCGCCAGGCGAGCTGTTGCTCGTCCGGCTCGGGCGCCCCCGGTTTGTTCTGGAGGGTCTCCAAGTCCCAGGTCTTGTCCCATTGCGAGAACACGACCACGGTCTGGCTGTGATGCGCCTTCAGCGCCGCGATCTTGCGCCGGTACACGCCGCGGATGTCGACGGTCAGCTTGGGCTCCGGCAGGAACTCACCGCGCTTGTCCCACTGCGGGTTGTTCTCGCCGCCCACCGCTACACCCAATAGCTGGGGCCTCTCCGCGGCCGGCATGCCCCTGACGGCCAGCACGGTCGCCTGACCGATCGCATCGTGGTCGGGGTGCACGCCGAAGCCGGGCACGAAGGTGATCACTGTGCTGGGCTCGAGGTCCCTGATCACCTCGCGGATGCGTGCCCCGAGCTCCTCGGGGTCCTCGAACTCGACGCACTTGTCGCGCAGGCCCATGAACTCGACCTGTATGCCCAGCGCCTCCGCGGCCGCGGCCATCTCCGAGGTGCGGATGTCGCGCAGCGACTCGCGGTTGGCCATCGGCGGGTTGCCCATGCGCCTGCCCATGTCGCCGTAGGTGCCGCACAGGTAGGTGGCCGGCACACCGGCCCCCGACGCGAGGGCGAGGGTGCCGCCGGCGGAGAACGACTCGTCGTCCGGATGGGGGAGCACCACCAGCAGGCCGCGCTCCGAAGTGGGATCGAAGCTCGTCATCTCAGGCCTCCCGGAAGGGCGTGCGCGAGACCTGTAGGGCCACCGTCAGCTGACCCTCCGGGTCGTACCCAGCCATGAGCAGCTCGTCGCGTTCGTTGATCTCGTAGTGGGTGAGCCCGTCGGCGTAGACCCAGCCGTCGTCCAGTTTGAGGCCTACCCGGTAGGGCCCTGTGCCCTTGATGGACCCGCGCCCGTAGTTCACGCGCGCGTTGCGGATGAACGCGATGACGGGTGGCCGCTTCTCGGGCCCCATGAGCGTGTACGAGCCGGTGGTGGTCTCGAGGTGCACGTAGACGTCCGTCTCGGCGCGCTTGTCGAGCTCCGACTGCACGGCGTTGGTCTCGATGATCTGCAAAACCTGCCTCCGGTTCACCGCCCCGTCGTTGTGACGGCAGAGTCTAACGCTATCCGCCGCAGCCGCGGGTCCCGTCAGGGGCGCAGCGAGCGGCGTAACATCGCGCCATGGACGAACTTCGTGCCGTCACGGCTGAGCTCGAGAGGGCCGGCATAGACGGTTGGCTGGTGTACGACTTCAGGGGTTCCAACGCGCCCGCCAGGCCGCTGCTGAGGGCGCTGCTCGGCGACCAGCTGGGCTCCCGCCGGGTCTTCCTCTACGTTCCGAGGCAGGGCACGCCCGTCCTGTTGGCGCATGCCATCGAGGCCGGCACGTTGAGCGGGGCGCGCGGCGTGGACACGCGCATCTACTCGAGCACCGAGAGCCTCGACGCTGAGCTGAGGAGGGCCCTGGCCGGCGCGAAGACGGTGGCCATGGACTACTCGCCGCGCGGCGACAACCCGTACGTGGGCAGCGTCGACGCCGGCACGGTAGAGCGTGTGCGGTCCCTCGGGGTCGACGTGGTCAGCGCCGGTGACGTCGCGCAGGTCATGCAGGTCTGGACCGAGGAGCAGCTGGAGCAGCACCTGCGCGCCGCCGAGGTGGTGCTGAAGGCGAAGGACGCGGCGTTCGGCTTCTTGGGCGAGGCGTTGTCGCTGGGACGGGCCATCACCGAGGCCGAGGTCCAGAGCGTGATCACCGACGTCTTCCACGATGCCGGTTGCGTGTACGACCACGGTCCCAACGTGAGCTTCGGGGCCCACGCCGGGGACCCGCATCACGCGCCCTCGCCCGAGCGCTCGCTGGCGCCGGGTGAGGTAGTCCTGATCGACCTGTGGTGCAAGGTGGACCACGTGACCGCGCCCTACGCCGACGTCACGTGGATGGGCCATGCCGGGCCACCCACTCAGGGCGTGAGCCGGGCCTTCGGGGCCGTCCGAGAGGCTCGCGACACCGCTTTCCGGGCCGTCGTCGACGCCTACGCCGCGGGTCGTTGGCCCACCGGCGCCGAGGTCGACAGGGCTGCCAGGGAGGTGCTCGTACAGGCGGGCTACGGCGAGGCCTTCACCCACCGCACCGGTCACAGCCTGGGCACCGTGTCGGCGCATGGGCTGGCAGCCCACCTGGACGACTTCGAGACGCGGGACGAGCGCCTGCTGAGACCCGGGCTGGGGTTCACGATCGAGCCCGGCGTCTACTTCCCGGACTTCGGCGTGCGCAGTGAGATCAACGTGTTCATAGACGGCGACGGACCTCACGCGACCACGGACCTGCAGGCCGAGATCGAGGTCCTGCCGTAGCAGCCGGGCGCCGCGTGGAGCCTCTCGTGGTCGTGGGGGACTACGCCTGGGACGTGCTGATCCGAGGGAACACGGAGCTCCTCGCGGGCGGGGACATCTACGGCGAGGTACAGCTGGCGCCGGGCGGCAGCGCGGCGAACGCCGCCGTCTGGGCGCGTCGCTGCGGCCTGCCGACGCGTTTCATCGGGAAGATCGGGAACGACCGCTTCGGGCGCCTGGCCCAGGACGAGCTCATGGAGGAGGACGTCCGGGCCGTGTGGCTCAGTACCGACGCGCACTACACGGGTGCCGTGGCGGTGTGGATCGACCACGCCGGCCAGCGCTCCATGGTCTCCGGCAAGGGGGCGGACCACTACCTGTTGCCGTCGGAGCTGCCGGAGGCGCTGCTGGGCCGCACCGGTCACCTTCACCTCTCGGCCTGGTCGTTCTTCGGGGACCCGCCGCGCGCGGCCGCCCGCAGGGCGGCTCAGGTCGCGAAGGAGGCGGGCGCCACGCTGTCGTTCGATCCCGGCTCCTTCCAGCTCATCGCCGAGACAGGGCTGGAGACGTTCGTCTCCTTCACCGCCGACCTGGGCATCGACCTGATCTTCCCGAACGCCGAGGAGGGCGAGGCGCTGACCGGTGCGACCGAGCCGGAGCAGGTGTGCCAGCGATTGGCCGAGCTGTACCCGGGCGCGGCCGTGGCCCTGAAGCTCGATGCGGAGGGCGCCTACTACTTCGATGGCGGCGTCGGCACGCATCTCGGACCCGCACCCGGCCGCCTGGTCGACGCCACCGGCGCGGGCGACGCCTTCGCCGGCGCCTTCCTCGCCGCCCGCCTGCGAGGGGTGCCGCCGCTCGAGGCTGCGGCGTTGGCCAACCGGGTGTCCGCCTGGGTGATCGAGCGTGTCGGGGCCAGGCCGGCGCTCGATCGCGCCATCGGGCCCGTGCTCGCGGACCTCGACGCGGCCGTGAGGGCGGCCGGCTGGGGCGAGGCCGGGGACTAGCGCGCTTGGAGCCGCCAGTGGACGTACTGGTCGTACTGGCCCACCCGCGGCCCGACTCGCTCGGCGCCGCGCTGGCGGCGGCGGTCACGGGCGCGGCGCGCGACGCGGGCGCTCGGGTCGCATGCCATGACCTGTACGCCGACGGCTTCGACCCGCGGCTCACCGCCACGGAGAGCGTGGGCCCGGCGTTCTCGGACGACCTGGCCCGGCGCTACGCCGACGAGCTGCTGGCGGCCGACGCCGTGGTCGTCGTGCATCCCGTGTGGTTCTTCGGGCCACCGGCCATCCTCAGGGGGTGGGTCGAGCGCGTCGTGCGCGAGGGTGTGGCTTTCGACGTCGGCGCGGGGGGCGCCGTGACGGGCCGGCTGCGAGCCAGGGAGGCGCTGGTGATCACCACCGGCAACGCCGGGTCGGCCACCGAAGCCGCGCTGGGTGAGCCCGTCACACGCTTCTGGCGTGACGTCGTCTTCGCGCCTACCGGGGTTCCCCAGACGCGCCGGCTGGCGTTCGCACCGGTGCGCGGCAGCGCGGACGACGAGCGGGCGGCGTGGCTCCAGCTGGCAGCGAGCAGCACGCAAGACGTCGTGGCGCGCGCACGGGCGTATGGTGTCTCGCACCTTGCCCAGTGACAGCGCCCTGACCACCGAGCGGAACTCCGGACACGCGGGTGACGCGGCGGCCCTCCAGACGCGCCGTGGGCTGGTGCTCGCCTTCCTGATGACGACGATGGCCCTGGGCTCGATCGAGGGAACCATAGTGGCGACCGCGATGCCCAGCATCGTGGCCTCGCTGGGCGGCTTCGAGCTGTACTCCTGGGTCTTCGCATCGTACCTGTTGACCCAGGCTGTGTTCACGCCCATCGCGGGCGGCGTCGCCGACAAGATCGGCCGCAAACCGGTGCTGCTGGTGAGCATCGCCCTGTTCCTCGTCGTCTCGATCGCCTGCGGCTTCGCGACGACGATGACGCAACTAGTGGCCTTCAGGTTCGTGCAGGGCGTCGGCGCGGCCGGCATCAGCACGATGGTGGTGACCCTGGCGGGCGACCTCTACACGGTCAGGGAGCGCGGGCGGATCCAGGCCTACCTGGCCAGCGTGTGGGGCGTCTCGTCCATCCTCGGCCCCTTGGCGGGCGGCCTGATCGTGGCCAACGTGGACTGGGCGTGGGTCTTCTGGTTCAACGTCCCCTTCGGGGTCGTGGCCATGCTGGGGCTGAGCCGCTACCTGAAGGAGAAGGTCTCGCACACGGGCGCCCGGGTGGACGTCGTCGGGTCGGGCCTGCTGCTCGTCGGCATCTCGGGGCTCATGGTGCTGCTCAACATGGGCCCGCGGCTGGGCCAGGGCACCAGGGCGGCGCTGGCGGCGTTCGTCGTGGCCGTCCTGGTGGTGCTCGGCAGGCACCTGTGGCGTCGCCAGGGAGGCATCCTGCCGGTCGACCTCTGGCGCGACAGCCTCGTGCTGCTGGCGAACGTCAGCGCCTTCGTGGCGGGGATCGTGATGATCGGCATCATCACGTACGCGCCGCCCTACGTGCAGGGCGTGATGGGCCACAGCCCGCTCGTGGCCGGCTTCGCCCTCACGACCATGTCGCTCGGCTGGCCCCTGGCGTCGTCCATCTGCGGTCGGCTCCTGATCCCCCTGGGGCCGGCCAACACCGCCCGCATCGGCGGCGCGGCGGCGGCGGTGGGCGGAGTGCTCTACCTCTTCCTGCGCCCCGAGCACGGGCCTTGGTGGGTCGCCGGCGCCTCGTTCGCGATCGGCTTCGCACTGGGCTTCACGAACACCTCTTCGATCGTCTCGATCCAGTCGACCGTCCGCTGGGAGCGGAGGGCGAGCGCTACCGCGGCGAACCTCTTGATGCGCCTGCTCGGCAACTCGGTGGGAGCGGCGCTCCTCGGCGGCGTGCTGAACTCGTCGATCGTCGCGGGTATCGATCGGGCCGGCGCCGGGGACGTGCTCAGCCTCGGCACGGTCGAGCGCCTGCTCAACCCCGCCGGCGCGCCACCCACAGAGGCGCCGTTGCCGGAGGCGAGCATGGGCCTCATCCGCCAGCTGCTCGCCGGCGGGATCGAGCACGTCTTCCTGGTGACGTTCATCGCGGCCACGGCGCTCTTCGTGCTCAGCCTGCTGTGGCCGCGTTCCAGGCGCCTGGAGTAGGGAGTCACCCCGCCGGCGACATCTCCCGGCTCACAGCACGGAATCGAGCACGGCGAGCACGGCGAGGTGCAGCGGGTAGAACAGCCAGGGGAGCCTGCCGCTACGCGGCAGGCCGACAGGGAGCCGCGCGACCGCGAAGGGCACCGGGACGGCTAGCAGGGCCGCCGGCCACACGACCCAGTCGTAGTTCTGCAGCGCCACCACGAAGGCGGCCACCGCCCAGGCCAGGGGGGTACGTGCGGTGAGCGCCCACCACCAGGCGACGACCAACGCGACGCCGGCTGCCCCGTACTCGACCCTGGTGGCCGCGATCATCACGCCGACCAGTCCGAGGGGCAACGCCAGCGGCGCGCGAGCCATCAGGTGCTGCCTGTTCGTGAGCAGCACGAGGGTGAAGGCGCCGAGGAACAGGGTGCCGAGGATGTTGATCACGAACCTGTCGAACGCCAGGTAGTGGGGCAGTAGCGAGACGGCGCACCAGGCCAAGAGCGGGACGAGGTAGCGGCGCGGCTTCACGCCGCGGCGCGCGACGTTATACGCCAGGAGGAACGCGAAGAGCGGCCACGCTACCCGCCCGATGGCCCGCAGCGGCAGCGCGTCGGACGGGTCGAGGAGTATCGCCCCGACGTGGTCGACGACCATCGTGACGATCGCTACCCAGCGGACCACCTCCTGCTGCCCTGAATCGAGTACCGGGTCGACCAGGTAGCGCCGTGCCACGACCATGCAGGCAGCGTATACGCGACGAGCGCGCCTTCCGGCCCCTGGGAACCGGAGCGGGGAGTGGTGGCGGTTAGAGTCGCCATGAGCACGGAGGTAAGGCGCAGTTGGCGATCGTCATCAAGTCTGTGTCCTGGGTCGCGGTCGCGGTGCTGGTGGGCGCGGCGTTGAGGCGCTACTGGCTGAGCCCGCGTGCGCGGGTGCCGGTGCTAGCGGTCGCGCTCGCCGCGGCCGCCGTGCCCATAGCGGGGGCGGTCGACCTGTGGCACACCGTGAGCCAGGTGAGGTCGCCGGTCTCGTTCGACCTGTGGTGGCGCTACGCGTCCACGACCGCACACGGCCACGCCGTCCTGTGGCGTTCCGTGGCGGCGATCGCGCTGGCTCTGTGCGTGTGCCTGGCGCCTAGGTCGTGGTGGCCCTTCGCCGCCGCGACGGCGGTGTGGTCGTGCTACGGCTTCAGCCGCCTGAGTCACGCCGCCGCGATGGGCGGCGCGGTGCCGCTGGGCTACGACCTAGCGCACCTCTTGGGCGCAGCGGCCTGGGCCGGCGGCGTATGGGTCGTCACGATCGCGCGCGACGACGTGACGGCGACGCTCAGGCTGTCGAGCTTGGCGCTGTGGTGCGTCGTGGCGCTGGGGATAGCCGGCGTGCTGAGCGCGCTCGTGCACACGTCCGACCCGGCGCGCTTCTTCTCCTCGCAGTACGCGCTCGCGCTGGGCGTGAAGCTCCTGGCGGTGGTCGCGGCGTTGGCCCTGGCCGCGCGCAACCGCTTCTCGCTCGTACCGCGGTCCGTGGCGACGGGGGACCGAAGGGGGCTCGACAGGTCCATGTACGCCGAGAGCGCGGTCCTGCTGATCGTGCTTGTGCTGACCGGGTGGTTGTCCACGACCGCCGTGCCGCACGGCCAGGAAGGGAGCATGGACGTCCTCGAGAACCTGCGGCGGGTGGTCGAGTACCTGTCGCCCTGACCGAACGAGCAGCCCTGTGGTCAGCAAGTGACCACAACGTGACCACATGATTCGTCGAGCCGGACCGTCACATCGCCCGCTTGAGCAGCGCGATCATCTCGGTCTGGCTCATGTCGCTGGAGTCGATGGCGTCCTTCAACAGCTCCGCCAGTTCTACGAGGGCGGGGTCGCCGTTGGCGTCCTGAGCGGGGACGAAGTAGCCGACGAGATGACCGTGGCGCTCGATCCGCAGGCCCTCGCCTGCCGCCAGGAGCTTCGTAGCGTGGTCCCTGAACTCGCGCACACCGACGTTCTTCACGAGCACCTCCTGCGAGAGATCGCATGTGACCACGAAGTGGTCAGGATGTGGTCAGCTTACCACCCGTGGCGCCGCGTATACTCACCTGCCATGCCTCTGTCGGACAGCGAGCTGCGCGTGCTCGGCGCTCTGATCGAGAAGGAGCGCACCACCCCTGACGGTTACCCACTCTCCAGCCAAGCGCTCGTCACCGCCTGCAATCAACGTACGAACCGCGAACCCGTCACCGACTACCACCTCCAGGAC
>JBDZWC010000168.1:0-1777 GCA_040256005.1 Deinococcaceae bacterium
TGCCGTCCAGGGCGCCGTCGAACCTCGCGACGATCTGGACGTCGACCGGGACGTCAACGGCCCCGTCGGCGGGGTACACCTCGAGGAGGGAGACCTGCTGCAGCGGCGCCTCGTTCTGAGAGCAGGCCGCGGCCAGCAAGGTGACCAGAGTGGCTAGGAGTAGGAGGGGGAATCGATTCATACATGCCTCCGGAGTTCGGCCGGTTGCGCTACTAGCTCCCCCTGGCCCAAGCGCCCAAGTACGGGACAGGGATCCAAGCTTCCGAAGACATCGCCTCGAGGTTTCCCCGAGGTCTTGGCATGAGCATGGAATGAGAGACCTCACGGCCCACTGATGGAAAACTGACGCGAAACTTACGTGCTACAACGCGTTACGGCGCCGCGGCGCTAGATGAGAGAACCCCGATCTGGGCGGCCACGTCACCCAGCAGGTCGAGCCCGTCCGGGTAGCGGAGCCTTAGCACCGGTACCGTCCGCAGCAGGTCTCCGAACGCTTGGAACCGGGCCTGCGTGAGCCCGTACGCTTCCACCACCTCGAACAGGAACGTGTTCCGGACGAGCTCGATCAGGGCCTCGGCCAGCGGGAGGCGCTCTGCCTGTACGTCCACGAGGTGAGGCACTCGCTCCGGGAGGAAAAGCGCCCGGAGCGGGGCTGCATCGGCGCAGGAACCACCGAACCCGCCAGTGCCCACCGGCACCATCAGCTTGGGGTTGCTCGGTTGGACGCGCTCCAAGCGCTCGGCCCGCTCGGGACCAAGGAAGTGCGCGGCCTGATCTGGCCACATGCGCATCTGAGGGTAGGAGGGAAGCGCCAACCAATCGCCAGCGGGGCCCTGACGCAGAGCCAGGTTGTCGTCGGAGAGCAGACGATTGCCGCGCTGCATCAGCGTCGCCGCCAGCGAGCTCTTGCCGCCCTTGCTCGTCGCCAGGAAGCCGACCGCGGCACCACCGGGGCCGTCACCAAGCGCCACCGCGGATGCGTGCAGCACCGGCGACCCGGCCAGCTCCAGCCACAAGCCCAGTACCGTGCCCATGAGCCAGATGTCGATGGCGAAGCGGTAGTCCTCGTCGCGCAGATGGCACTCGATGCGACCTTCGCCCGCGTACAGGAAGAAGTCGCAGACTCCCAAGAAGCGCAGCACCTTCACCTTGCCCACGTCGAACGCCTCTAGCCCGGCCGTCTCGTCGGCGCCCGCCGCGGTGGTGAAGACCGGGCCCTCGGCGTCCCAGCCGGGCGCCAGAAGCGGATCCTCGACCAGCTCGAAGCGCAGGGTCGGCGCGCTGACGGGCGGGTCGGCCGCCAGGTTGAAGCGGAACCGATGGTTCGTGACGAGGCGCAGGCCGTAGGCGTGGAGTTCGTGGCTCACGGGAGCGCGAGTCACGAGCCACCGCCGGCGCGGTGCTTGAGGCACAGCTCGGGCGGCACCAGGCGCCAGGCGCGCTCCACCCGCTCGAGTACCGGGTTCCACACGGCGATGTCGGGCTCGTTCCAGGGGAAGCACACGTGCTCCGTCTGACCCAGGAACCAGCTCTTGACGTTGGGCTCGCGCGACCTCCAGCGGTCCGACCACGACTCGTGCTCGGCGGTGCCAACAGCCGGCGAACGGTCGGTGAGGTCGCGGGCGCTGACGACGGCAGCCACCCGTGGGTCCGCTACGGCGGCGCGTCTGAGCGGCGGGGCGGAGAAGAGCGTGGCGATGAGAACGGGTTCGCGAGGCTCGTGCTCTGCCAGCCACCTCAACATGCGGTTGCCCGAGATCACGATGTCGTCCACGAC
>JBDZWC010000168.1:1877-4588 GCA_040256005.1 Deinococcaceae bacterium
TCGGGCGGTGGCTGGCTCACGTCTGGCTCACTGTGACTAGAGCAAGGTACCAGGGCAGATTGCCTCTGGGCATACGAATACCGGCCCCCTGATCACGGGGGCCGGACGAATCGTTTCTAACCTAAAGGTACGGACCTAGGTGCCTAGGCCGGGGTTGTTCTCGTGGCCAGGCGGGTTGACGCTGCCCTGACGGATATCAGTGCCGGGATGCGTCATGCCCACCTTGGTGAGCGTCGCCACATCGCCCCAGCGCTTCAACTGCGGTGCTTCGTAGGCCTTCTTGGGGGAGTTCATCGTTGCACCTCCTTTCGACCGATCTATGCGTGAGTGTACGGTGTGAACCTTCGGCCCACGCCGCATCCATCACGCGCCGACATGATGGGCACGTAGCCACGCTTCCAGTGTGAGAGCCGGCCAGAAACCGGGCAGATCTGAGGCGCCGGCTCTCACGTCCTCGTAGTGCCGGCGCAGCGCGACCTCGTCCAGCAGGCCCATATCCGCGGTCACCATATCGGCGAGCAGGTGAGAGATCGTGCCCACGGCACGTTCCTCCAGGGCTCGTCTGAATAGGGGCGAGGGGTCGATCTTCCGCGCCGCGGTGCGCATGTCCTCCGGCATGAGGCCGCGCATCGCCCTGCGGGCGATGCGCTTGCGCTCGGCGTGACGCTGGACCATCCACTGCGGCATGGCCAGGGCCAGCTCGGCGACGCGGCGGTCGCTCCACGGATCTGTCACCTCGAGGCTGAACCGAGCGTGGAAGCGTTCGTCCCACTCGAGCATCTTGCGAGCGCTCGGCAAGTCGATGATCTTCCGCCGCTCACGCTTGGGGCGGCGGACCAGCGCGGAATCGCCGGGGCCCCCCAGCCCCTGGGGCTCGGATCGCTGACTCGCGGTGAGACCAGCAACCAGCTCTGCGACGGCCCCGCGCTCCACCCAGGGCGCCTGGCTCGCTGGGTCGAGGGCCGGTCGTGGCGGACGCGGTCGCAACGCGTTCCTGAGCGATAGCGTCCAGGGGTGGGTCGTGACCTCACCGAGCGCCTGGCGCACCAGCAACCTGCGCACGGCGGCCACCTTGTCGATGCCGCGCCACCGCGCGTAGTGATTCAGGTCGGCGTTCAAGTCCACGAAGCGGCCGGCGAGCAACATGCCCAGCTGGTCCTGGACGGCATCGCCCACGACCAAGTCGCCGCGCGCCGAGGTCATGATCACTCGTGCCCTGTCGCCGTGCGCCATGCGAGCCAGCCGGGCGATGAGGTCCTGGTAGACGATGGCCATCGGGTCCCCGACATCGGCCGTCAAATCCGGGTACGACGACAGGGGCCAGGCGTCGTCGGCCGGCACGTTCACGGCGTCCAGCTCGTAGTGGCTCACGAGCAGGTCGCTGATGTGGCGCTCGTCGGCGTCCTCGAGCTCGTCGTAGGCGAACGAGTACGTCCTCAGCCGGGGATGCTGGACTTCGCCACGCCGCCGCAGCCAACCGGCCGTCGCGACGGTAGCGCCGGAGTCCATGCCGCCGGAGAGGTTCGCGGCCACCACGCTATCGCTCCGCAACCGGTCCTTGACCGCGGTGGCGAACGCGTCGCGGAACGCCTGGGCGTACTCGTCCTCGCTCGCGAACCGCACGCTGCGCGTCAGGTCGTAGTCCCAGAAGCGGCGCGTCAGCGTCTGGCTGGGCGTGGCGACCAGGGCGCGCGCCGGCGGCAGCGCCGCGATGCCCACGTAGGCCGTCCGCGCTTCGTCCCGGTACTCCTGCAGGAGGTGGCCTAACAGTGCCACGCGATCCAGCTCGCGCAGCACGCCGGGCGCCGCGAGAACCTGCGCCACCTCGGTGGCCAGGAGAAGCCGGCCCGGCTCTGATAGGTAATACAGCGGCCGCAGGCCCATCGGGTCGCGGGCGGCGAACACGCGCCGGGAACGCGGGTCGTACGCCACGTACGCGAAGTCGCCGACCAGGTGAGCCGGCGCGTCGTCGCCCCAACGACGGTGCGCCGCGGCGACGAGCTCGACGTCCGTCACGGGCGCGTCCTCGTGCACCGGCTGGGTGGCGGCCCGCAACCGTTCGAGCTCCCTGGTCAGCTCGCGGATCAGCTCTTCGCGACCGTCCAAACGGGCGTAGGCGGCGTAGACGACGCCCGTGGCGCGGTCTACGAACGGCTGGCGCTCGACCTCGGCCTCCGGCGTGACCCGCATGGACTGGTAGACGACGGCGGCGTCCGCGCCGGTCGAGACCCAGAGGTACGTACCGTCGGGGGCGCGGAAGGGCGCCGCGTCCGCCATCGCTTGAGCGGCCTTTACGGCCGTCTTCTCTCCGTTCCAGTAGACCGCCAGGGCGATGCCGCTCACGCCGTCTCAGACCGCCCGAGGGATGACGGAGAAGGTGTCCAGGTCCGGCAGGCCACCGATCACTACCACCCCGTCGTGCACCACCCAGGCGTGCGCCTCTAACCGCCCGGCAGCACCCTTGCGAACGCCGATCTTCACCTCGCAGCCGATGCCTCTACGCGCCAGCAGCGTTCCCAGGCTCAGCGCCTTCGTGAGGCAACTGGCGTCGGGCACCAACCGAGCGGCGCGGCGCACCGCCTTGGCGTGCCGCACGACCGTCGCGTGTTCGCCGGCGTTCGAGGGCTCTGCGGGCGCAGCCGGAGGGAAGCTCTTGCGCACGCGCTGGAACGGCGCCAACCACAGCGCCAGCCGGACCCTCAACACCAGCG
>JBDZWC010000051.1:0-18918 GCA_040256005.1 Deinococcaceae bacterium
AAGTCCAAGTCGGAGGGCAGGGAGAGCGTCGGTTCCGGCCTCCTCGTCTACCCGGTCCTGCAGGCCGCCGATATCCTCCTCTACGACACGGACGTGGTCCCGGTAGGCGAGGACCAGGTGCAGCACATCGAGATCACCAGGGACATCGCCGAACGCTTCAACCACCTCTTCGGCGAGACGTTCGTCCTCCCCCGGGTGGAGCTACCCAAGGCAGGCGCCAGGCTGATGGGCCTGGACGACCCTGAGGTGAAGATGTCGAAGAGCCTGGAAGCCGACAGGCCCGGCCACCTGATCAACCTGTTAGACGACGCGGCGACCGTCAAGAAGAAGATCATGGCCGCGGTGACCGACTCCGGCAGGGAGCTGCGCTACGAGCACGCCTCCCCAGGGGTCAGGAACCTCATGACCATCGCGCACGTGGCGTCGGGCCGCAGCCTCGGCGATATCGAGGCGGAGTTGGTGGGCGGCGGCTACGGCACCCTCAAGCGACTGACGGTGGACGCCGTGAACGCCATGCTGCGCCCTTTCCAGGAGCGCTACCGCGGGTACATGGCCGACCGCTCCTCACTCGACGGCATCCTCGAGCGCGGCGCGGAGCGGGCCAGGCAGATCGCTGCGCCCACGCTGAGGCGCGCACAGGACGCCATGGGAGTGGGCTGACGGGCCGCGTTCTCTTCCTGTTCCTCGACGGGTTCGGGGTGCCCAGCCCGTACGCGAGCCAGCCCCCCACCGACCCGATAAGCACGGCCGACACACCGGTCCTCGACCGGCTGCGAGAGCAGGGGTCCGGGACCGGGACGCCCGCCGTGGTCTACCGGGAGTTGGACGCCACCCTCGGCCACGCCGGACTGCCGCGGTCTGCTACGGGCCAAGCCACCCTCCTCACGGGTCGCAACGGCGCGGACGCCATGGACGGGCACTACGGGCCTTGGCCCGGTCCCACGCTCCAACGCCTCCTCGACGCCGGCAACCTGTTCCACGACGGCGTCAGGGCCGGCGGCGCCTGCCTGGCGAACGCCTACCCGCCCGGGTACTTCGAAGCCCGGCGCGGCCGGCGCTTCAGGCTCAACGCGGTGGCCTACGCGGCGGTGGCGGCCGGTGTGCCTCAGCTCGGCGCCGCGGAGTACGCCGCCGGCAGCGCCGTGCCGTCCGACCTGCTGGGTGCGCACCTGCCGAGGGAGGGGGGACCGCTCGGGCCCGCCGGTTCCGCCCGGGTCCTGAGCGAGCTCTCCGTCCTCAACGCTTTCACGCTGCTCGACGTGTGGCTGACGGACTCGCTCGGGCACAGGAGGGAGGTCGAGGACGCTCGGCGGCTCGTGGAGCGTATCGACCGGGTCGTGGGTCACCTGGTCGATCACCCTGACGGCGCCGTGGCGCGCGGGGTCACCCTGGTGGTCACGTCGGACCACGGCAACCTGGAAGACGCCACGGTGGCCACCCACACCCGCAACCCGGTGCCGCTCTACGCCGTAGGTCGAGGGGCGGGCAAGTTCGTCGGCGCCGCCGGGCTCCCCGAAGTGGCCCCGGCCGTGAGGCAGGTGCTCGCGAGCCGAGAGGAACCGACGGTCTAGAAGCCGAGGATCAGCGCGCCGGCCTCGAACCACGCTCCGGCCAGCAGCAGCACCAGCGCGACCGGCAGCGTGGACAGCAGCTTCCTGAACCCCTCCGGCAGCCGGGCGAACCCGCCGCGCCAGATCGTGGCGAGGAGCATCCCGCCGCCGGACACGACGAAGAAGTACGAGGTGAGTTCCAACACCAGCACCACGAGCAGGATGAGCACCTGCAGCGGGGTACCGCCGCCCAGCAGGCCGAACGGGACGCCCTGCACGAAGAAGGAGAAGGCGGCGTAGATGTACGCCGGCACCCCGAGCACGGCGGCCAGCGTGAAGGTGACCGACAGGGTCACGACGACGAAGTTCTGGTAGAAGGTGACGGCGGCCGCCCTGGGCACGTCGCCGCTGCCGTAGGCGGCGGTGGCGCCGAGCGACGTGATGGCGCCCTCCACGATCTGCACGACGGCCACGTCGCACGACTCCGGCAGGGTGGAGCCGCTGAGCACGCCGAGGCCGAACAGCCCGTACAGCCCCACGATCGTCACGATGACGAGGCGCCTGTGCTCTCTCACGGACGCGCGCGTGCGCTTGAGCCACGCCCGCAGCGGCGAGCCTCGCAGGAACAGCATGACCACGACGACAAGCGTCAGGGCCACGAAGGCCACCGAGGCTGCGGGTGTCTGCAGCCAGGCCCGCACGCCCGACAGGTTCGGGTCCGTCCTGAACCCGACCCTGACGACCTCCCAGCCTCCCGCGGCGGGCCGCAGCCGCACCTCCACGACGTCGAGCTGCCCGCCGGCGAGCGACGCGGCGTAGGTGAACACCCTCTCTTCACCGTCGTCTGGGGTGGTGCGCTCCACGCGGTCGTCGAGGTTGACGTCAGTTCCGGCCGGCGGGGGCGGTTGGGTGACGATGCCGGGCAACTCGCGGCACAGCTGTTCCGCGTCCAGGCCCGACAGCCTGTCGAACGACAGCGGACGCCGCGCCAACCAGTCGCGCACGGCGGCGTCGGCAGCTTCCTCGGCCGAACCGGCCAGTGGCACGTCCGGGTTCGCGGCGGCTTCCGTAGCGGCGCCTGGCTCGGGTGGCGCTGCGAAAGCCAACGCTGGCAGGGCCAGGAGCGCGCCCAGCGTCAGGAACGTGATGAGGGCTCTGCGCTGGAAGTCGCACTTCAGCAAGGTCGAGATCATCCTTCCGGCGGACCTCCGCGGCGGAAGACCGCCGCCGGTCAGCATACAGGTCTCTCACGCGCGGCTTCCGAGGCGGCGACCGGGCCGCGCTAGACTACGCGCCCATGAGGAGGCTCGGCAGCTGGATGTTGAACGCGGCCACCAGGACGTTGCACACCGCCTTCCCTGGCCTCGCCTCACCCGATGACGAGTGGGCCAGGCTGGTGCTCGAGCCCGCCGAGTTCGACCTGTTCATGGCGCTGCCCGCGGCCGAGAGAGCGCACGCGGTGAAGGTCGCTCGCTGCGCCCAGTCACGCGGTCACGAGGTGCCGCAGGAGGTGCTGAGGGCGGCGCTCCTGCACGATGTGGGCAAGGCCGGCAGCAGCTCCCACGTCGTCCACCGGGTGGTCGCTCACCTGCTGCCGGCTCCAGCGGTCCCCGCCCAGCCGCGTCTCCGCGGCCTGGCCGGCACGCGGCAGGCCAAACGTCATCACGCCGCCTACGGGGCGATCAAGGTCCTCGAGGTCTCCGGTGACCCACGTGTCGCGTGGCTGGTCAGGCACCATCACCAGCCCGGGGACGACGCCTGGGCCCAGCTGATCCGCGCCTGCGACGAAGCCACATGAGCATGGACGAGGGAGCGACATGAGCCTGGTCGAGGGAGAGAACGGACCTACTCCCGCCCTCGACTGGCTGTTCGCTCTGCAGCGCTTCGGCGTGAGGCCGGGCCTCGAACGCGCTCGGGCGTTGCTGGAGGCGCTGTCGTTGCCGGCGCCTGGCACCAAGGTGGTACTCGTGGCCGGCACCAACGGCAAGGGCACCGTCACCAGGCTCGTGTCTTCGGCGCTGACCGCGGCGGGGCACGTGACGGGCTCCTTCTTCAGCCCTCACCTGGAGCGGGTGGGGGAGCGAGCCCGCATCGACGGGGTGGACTCCACGACCGCCGAGATGGAGGCGGCCGTCGCCCACGTCAGGCCCGCCGCCGAGGAGCTCGGCTGCACGTTCTTCGAGGTCGCCGTGGCCGTCGCCCTTCACAGGTTCAGGGAGGCGGGGGCGGCGTGGGCTGTCATGGAGTGCGGCTTGGGCGGGCGCTACGACGCCACCAACGCGCTCGAACCGGTGCTGTCGGTCGTGACCGGGGTGGCGCTCGACCATCAGGCCGTGCTGGGCCCCGGCCTAGCCGCGATCGCCCAGGACAAGGCCGGCGTGCTGAGGACCGCGGTGCCCGCCGTGACGGGAGCCGATGGTGAGGCGCTGGAAGTGATACGGCAGGTGGCTGGGGAGCTGTCCGCCCCGCTCCTCACGCTGGGTTCCGACTTCGCGGCCCACGTGCACCACTCCGGCTGGGACGGGCTCCGGCTCACCGTCGAGGGCCTCACGGTCGCGCTACCTGGCCTGCCGCTGACGCTCCACACGCCGCTGGTCGGGCGGCATCAGGCCGCCAACGTGGCCATCGCCGCCGTGAGCGCGTTGCTGCTCGGCATGTCGCCGGCCCGCGTCGTGGCCGCGTTCTCCGCGACGCGGTGGCCGGGCCGCCTGGAGCGTTTCGACCTCGAACGGGCGTGGGTGCTCGACGGCGCCCACAACCGCCAGGCTGCGCTCGCGCTGGCGGGCTCGGTGTCCGACCTGGGGACGCGCCCGGCTGCCGTGGTGCTGGGCGTCTCGGCGGACAAGGACGTCGCGGGGGTGCTCGAGCCGCTGGTGAGGTTGGGCCACGCCGTGATCGCCACGCGAGCCTCGAGCTCGCCCCGAGCGCTGGCGCCGACGGTCATCGCGGACGTGGCCAGGGCGCTGGGTGCAGCGGACGTTCACGAGGCGGCTGGGCCCGCGGCAGCACTCGACCTGGCGCGGCGGCTGACATCGAAGGGCGAGCTCGTGCTCGTCGCCGGTTCGCTCTTCCTGGTGGGGGAGGCGCGCTCGCTGCTGCGCGAGGCACCGGCCGAGGGCCGCCAGCGCTGGCAGTGAGGGGGCGCCTCAGGCGCCTCGCGGTGAGGCCCGCGCGACTGGAGCGCTAGTCCTCGCCCGCTGGAACGTTGCCAGCCCCGGCGCGAGCGCGCCCGAACCGGTTCGCCAGCTGCCTGGCGAGACCGACGAGGCACATGAGCACGACGAAGGTGGTGACGAGGAACGTGCCCTCGCGCGGCCAGCCGTGGCGGTCGAGCGCCAACAGCGTCACGACGGGGTAGAGGGCCAGCGTGACGAGGATCGCGGGGCCGCTGCGCCTGAACAGCAGGACCAGCGCGACGACGAGTACCACGCCGTATAGGGCGGGGTAGGGGTACAGGGGCAGCGCTGCGCCCAGCGCGGTCGCCAGGCCCTGACCCCCTCGGAACCGCACGTACGCGGAGAAGCAATGTCCCGTGACGGCCCCGAGGCCCGCGGCCAGCGGGGGCAGTAGAGAGGGGAGCGCGAACGCGTCGCCGCCGCCGCTCTCGATGCCGGCCATCAGGGTGCCCAGGTAGGTCGCCAGCGCTCCCTTGCCCACGTCTACGGCGAGCACCAGTAGGCCGGCGCCGACACCCAGGTTCCGTGCCGTGTTCATGGCGCCCATGGACCCGGACCCGACCGCGAAGACGTTCACCCCCCGGGCCTTGGCGACCAGGTAGGCCGTGGGCAGCGCGCCCAACAGGTAGCCGGCCGCCAGCGCGACCAGCGCTGGGCTCACGCCGGCGCTCGCGCGGCGTCGCGCGTCTGCCCCGCCAGCTCGCGCGGGCAACAGGTGAGGCTGTTCAGCTCGCGGACGTGGTAGTTGACGTGCGCGGTCAGTACTCGCCAATGCCACTCGCGCCGTTGCGGCGGCCTGTCCAGCGCCGCGCGCACTGGCGTGTCGACGAGGTCCACGAGCTCCGTCACGGCCGCGGGTTCGACCCGGATCGCGCCCCAGCTCGCCTCGTCGCCCGCCTCCTGGGGCGCGCAGCGCGCGCACACGAGACCCCCGGCGGCTGGATCGAACGCGACCGACGCGGCCACGGCGCCGCAGCGCGCGCAGCCGGTGACGGTCGGCGCCAGGCCGGCCAGGCGGAGGAGGCGCCAGGCGTAGAGCAGCGCCACGTGCTCGGGGTCGCCGTGGCCGGAGAGGCCACGCAGGCCACTGGTGAGGTACTCGTAGAGCTGCTCGCCCAGGTGCACGTCGACCGTCAGCGCGTCCACGAGCTCGGCGAGCAGGTTCGCGTACGGGTAGACGTCGGGCCGGCTCAGCCGCGGCAACGCGCCGGAGAGCTGCACCTGGGTGATGAGGGCCAGGTCCTCCTCGCGCCTCCGGTAGTGCTGTACGGTCACGTCGTGGAACAGGCTGAGCTTGCCGAGGTTCCCCCCTGGCAGCTTGCCCTTGCGGGCCACCGCTCGCCACTTCCCGTCAACGCCTAGCAGCGTCACGACGAGGTCGCCGCTCGGGAGCGGCTTCCGGCGTATGACGATGCCCTCGCTGACGGTGTAACGCCGCACGTCCCAAGTCTAAGGCCCGCTGCATGGCGGCCAGCGGGCGGTGGCGACCTCCGGCCGCCTACGGACCCTTACTTCGTCGTGGCCTTGGGGGCCGCCTTCTTCCCAGCGGTCTTGCTCGTCTTCTTCTTGCCGGCCGTCTTCTTGGTACCGGTCTTCTTCCCGGCCGTCTTCTTGGCGCCGGCTCTACCGCGCTTGGCTCCCGTGCCACCCTTGGCGGCGACCTGAGCGGCGCGGGCGTCCAAGAGCGCCACGGCCTGTTCCAGCGTGACCTCGTCAGGGGAGAGGTCCTTGGGCAGCGAGGCGTTGAGCTTCCCGCGCTTCACGTAGGGCCCGAACCTGCCGTCCCGCACGTCAACGGTCTCGCCGGTCCGGTCGTCAACGCCCAGCTCGCGTAGCGCCCCACCGCCCCGCGACGACTTCTTGCGCAGGAGCTCGAGCGCCTGCTCCAACGTCACGTCGAGCACGAACGTGTCCTTCGGAATGGAGGCGTACGTGCGGCCGTGCCTCACGTAGGGGCCGAACCGCCCTATGCCCAGGTCCACGCTGCCGCCGTCGGGGTGCTGCCCGATGCTGCGCGGTAACGAGATGAGGTCGAGCGCCACCTGCTCGGTGACGTCGTGCGGCGACAGCCCGGGCGGCAACGAGACCCGCTTCGGCTTCTCGCTGCCCTCGGTCTCGCCCAGCTGCAGGTACGGTCCGAAGGGCCCGCTCTTGAGTAGGACGGGCGACCCGGTCTCCGGGTCGGTGGCGACGGCGACGTCGCCCATGTTGCCCTCGCGCAGGTACCTGGCCAGGTCCTCGGCCGTCAGGTCGGCGGGGGCCGCGTCGGCGGGCAAGGACGCTGTCTTGACCTCGCCGTCGAGCTCGCCCTCGACGTACGGGCCGTAGCGGCCGACCCTCACCAGGTACGGCTCCCACTTGTCTGCCGTGATCGTCGAGATGGCCCTGGCGTCGATGGCCTCCATCGCCTCCTCGACCCGCCTGACGATGCCGTCGTCACCGAAGTAGAAGTCGCGTAGGTAGCCGGAGCTCGGGCGCTCGCCCGCGGCGATGTCGTCCAGCACGCTCTCCATGCCGGCTGTGAACTCGGTGTCCACCAGGCGCCGGAACTGCTTCTCGAGCAGGGCCGTCGTGGCGAACGCCGTGAACGTGGGGATGAGCTGCTGACCCTGCTTCCGGGCGTAGCCACGCGACAGGATGGTCTCGATGATCGAGGCGTAAGTGCTGGGCCTGCCGATGCCCTCGGCCTCGAGCACCTTGACCAGCGAGGCGTCCGTGAAGCGGGCGGGAGGCTTCGTCTCGTGGCCGAGCGGCTCCACGCCGCGGCAGGTCAGCTCCGACCCGGACGTCATCGGCGGCAGCGGCTGCTCCCTGTCGTCGAGCGCGGCGTCAGGGTCGTCCGAGCCCTCCACGTAGGCCCGGAAGTAGCCGGGGAAGAGCACCGTGCGCCCGCTGGCGCGGAAGGCGAGCACCTTGCCCTCCGCTCCGGGAACGGCAGCGGCCACCACGGCAGCGTCGGCCAGCGTGGCCTCTATGCGCGCTGTGACCGTCTTGAGCCTGGCCTCCTTCATCTGGGTCGCGACGGTGCGCTTCCAGATGAGGTCGTAGAGACGCGCCTCCACGCCGCGCAGGCCGTGCTCGTCCGCGGTGCGCATGTCGGTGCCGGCCGGGCGGATGGCCTCGTGGGCCTCCTGGGCGCTCTTGGACCGCTGCCGGTAGCGGCGCGGCTCCTCGCGCAGGTACTCCTCGCCGTAGCGCCGCAGGATCGCGCCACGAGCGGCCCGCAACGCCTCGCTCGAGAGGTTCACGGAGTCCGTGCGCATGTACGTGATGTAGCCGTTCTCGTAGAGGGACTGGGCGACGCGCATGGTGTCGCGCGCCGACAGGCCGAGCTTGCGGCTCGACTCCTGCTGCAGGGTCGAGGTCGTGAAGGGCGGGGCCGGCGAGCGGGACTGCTCCTTCTCCTCGACCTGCGTGACCCGCCAAGCACCGTCCCTAGCCGCCTCCGCCAAGGCCCGTGCGGCGGGCTCGCTCAGCAGTACGACGTCCTTGGCCCCCGGCTTGAGCTGGCCGGTGTCGGGATCGAAGTCGCGACCCTGCGCTACCCGCGAGCCGCCGACGTGGGTCAGCTCGGCGCTGAAGCCGGCAGCGCCCGAGGCCAGCGTGGCCGACAGGTCCCAGTAGCTGCCCGCGACGAAGTCGAGACGCTCGCGCTCCCGCATGACCAGCAGCCGTACCGCGACGCTCTGCACGCGCCCTGCCGAGAGACGCGGGGCGATCTTGCGCCACAACAGCGGGCTGATCTCGTAGCCGACGAGGCGGTCGAGCACGCGCCGCGTCTCCTGAGCGTCGACGAGGTCGAGGTCGATCTGGCGCGTGTTGTCCAGGGCGTCGCGGATCGCCTGCTCGGTGATCTCGTGGAACACCATGCGCCGTACGGGCACCTTCGGCTCGAGCACCTCGACCAGGTGCCAGCCGATTGACTCGCCCTCGCGGTCCTCGTCCGTCGCGATGTAGACCTCGTCCGCTGACTTGAGGGCGGACCTGAGGCGCTTGACGACGTCGCGCTTGCCGGGGGCGACGATGTAAACGGGTTCGAAGCCGTCGTCGACGTTGACGCCGAGCCGCGACCACTTCTCCTTGCGGACGCTGTCCGGGATCTCGGCGGCGGAGGAGGGCAGGTCCCTGACGTGACCCATGCTGGCCTCCACCTGGTACCCGGGCGGCAGGAAGCGGCTGATGGTGCGCGCCTTCGTGGGCGATTCCACGATGACCAGGCGGGTCTTGGGTCTGGGTTCTGACAAGTGGGTTAGGTCCCCCTCCTAGAAGGCGCGGCCATTATACGGGCGGCCCCTGCGACGTCAAGTGGCCGCGGGTTGGGGAAGAAAACGCCCTTCAGGACGCATCGAACTGCCTGCCGGGAGCTCTCCGCCGAGGCGGCCCTCAGACCTCGCGCCGGTTGCTGATCGCCCGCCCGAGGGTCACCTCGTCGGCGTACTCGAGGTCGCCACCCACCGGTAGGCCGTACGCGATGCGGCTGACCTTGGCGCCGCCCTGGTGGAGCTGACGTGCCAGGTACAGAGCGGTGGCCTCGCCTTCGACCGTCGTAGAGGTGGCGAGCACGACCTCTGTCACTGCGGACAGCCGGCCCAGCAGCGCCGCGATCGTCAGCTGGTCGGGGCCCACGCCGTTCATGGGGCTCAGCGCGCCATGGAGCACGTGGTAGACGCCGCTGTACTCACCGCTGCGCTCGATGGCGAGGAGGTCTGCCGGTTGCTCCACCACGCACATGAGAGTCTGGTCCCGCGTCGGGTCGAGGCAGACGGTGCAAGCCTCCTCCTCGGCGCCCATCACGTTGAAGCAGCGCGGACAGAGGGCCAGGCCGGTCTTGGCGCCGACCAGCGCGTCGGCTAGGGCCCGCACGTCCTCCTCGGGGCGGTTGAAGAGGTGGAACGCCAGCCGCTGCGCGCTCTTCGGCCCGATGCCGGGCAGGCGACCGAGCTCGCGGATCAGGGCGGTGAGCGGCGCGGGGTACCTCATGCCTGCGGGCCGGTTCGCGGGAACGTCAGAACAGGCCCCCCAGGCCGCTCATGCCGCCCATGGCGGACCCCATCTCGCGCTCCTGCAGCTCCTTGGCTTGTCTCTGCGCCTCCGCCACGGCGGCGGTCACGAGGTCCTCGAGCATCTCGACGTCGTCCGGGTCGACGACGCTCTTGTCGATGCGGACCGACACGACGCTGCCGTCTCCCTTGGCGGTGGCCGTGACCATGCCGGCGCCGGCCGTGCCCTCTACGGTCAGCTCGGCGAGGCGCTCCTGCGCCTCGGCCATCTTGCGCTGAGCCTTCTGGGCCTCCTTCATCAGCTTCTGGATGTTCATCACTTCTCCTCGGTAGCTTTAGTGAGTCGCGGCCACGGCTCACGGGCGTGCGCTGTGTACGGTCTTCAGCCTCGCCCTTCAGCCCTCGCCGGGTGGAAGGGCACCGAAGCCGAGGCGGTCCTGTCCGTCGCCATCGTAGCCTTCGTCCTCGTCCTCAGCGGGTAGCGCGGCCGTCTCCTCGTCGGCAGGCTTGGCGTGTGGCACGAACTCGACGACGCGGCCCGGGAAGAGCGCTTGCAGGCGAGAGAACGAGGTCCCTCCTCCGGGGTCAAGGGCCCCTTCTTCGCCAGCCTGGCTCGGCTCCACCGCGCCCGGCGGCGGCGACGCGCCCAACGGCCCGGCGGCCACCGCCCCATCGGGCGCCGCCTCCTCGCCCTCCGAGCCCCAGAAGCCCTCGGGCAGGTCGCCGTACAGGGACCGGGGAGCGTCGTCAGCGGCCGCGTCCAGCTGGTCGTGCCGTTCCCTCGCCATGGCGGCGGGCGACGACGGTTCGTCCGTGCTCACGCCCTGGGTTCGTCGCTCAGCGCCGGCCGCCGCGGGTTCCGCCTCGTCCGCCGGACCGGACGATGTCGAACCAGCCTCGGTCTGCGCCTCAGCGGCGTCGTCCTCGCCTGACCTGCCTGGGGCGGCACGGTCCGCCGAGGCGCCTCGTGCCGGGCGCTTCCGACCGCCAGAGGTGCCGCGCGGGCCCACTATCTCGACCTCGTAGCCGGGCCCGGCCACCTTGGCGATGAGGGTCTCGAGCTCGTCGCGCCTGGCCACCACCTGGTCGTAGTGGAAGCGCCAGCTGTCGCCGAACTCCAAGGTCACGACCCCGCCCTCCTCGCGTACCTGGGCGGGCTGGAGGAACGCCTTGATCTGCGGCGCTGCGGCGGTCCTGACGGCGTGCCACGAGAAGGCCTTGGCCGGTCCTGCCTCCTGGGGCGACCCTCCACCCTTGCGTGACGCCTCCTGATGACCCGCCGCGCTGGGCCCTGACCTGGGCTCCGCGTCGGCGCTCTGCCGCGGAGGCGAGGTCGGCTGGCTGGGCTCGGCGGTCTCGACGGTGTCGGCCGCGCCGCTCGCGGCACCGGCAGACGCGGGCTGCTCGTGTCGGGACGAGGTGGTGCCCAGCGGACGTTCCGACGACGCGGCCGCCGTGAGGCCGGCGACGGCGGTAACGGCTGTCGTCGTGTGCGCCTGCGGTCCCTGCGAGTGGACCACACCAGGCGCGATGCCGGCGCCGGCGTTGGCCGCCTTGATGATCGCGACCTCGAGGGAGTACAGGTCGTCGCGCCTGACGAACCTCTCCTGCTCTTCGTCGAGGGCGTGGATGAGCCTGACGAGGACGTCCTGTTCGTGCCGCGACTCGCCCTGCAGGGTGGCATGCAGCATGTCGCGCAGGGTGCGCCCCAGCTGCTCGGCCAGGGTGCGCGGCGCGAAGCCGGCACGGTAGAGCTCGCCGGCGGCCGTCAACGTGACGGCCAGGTCGCCGTCGTGCAGGGCCTCGGCCAGCGCGGCGAGGCGCTCACGCGGGGGCAAGCCCAGCGCGTCCTCGGCGTCCTGCGCCGTTACCCTCGTACCTGCGACGAGCAGTCGTTCGAGCAACGACTCGGCATCGCGCATCGCGCCGTCGGCGGCGCGCGCGACGAGCGCCAGCGCCTCGGTGTCGGCCTCGACCCCCGCCTCGTCGCACAGTCGCTCCAGCTTCCCTAGGATCTCGGCGTCGGTCAGCCTCCGGAAGCGGAAGTGCTGGCAGCGGGAGAGGATCGTGGGTGGCAGCTTCTCGGGCTCGGTCGTGGCGAGCACGAACATCAGCCCCGCGGGGGGCTCCTCCAGCGTCTTGAGCAGCGCGTTGGCAGCGGGCCGGCTGAGCATGTGGGCCTCGTCGAGTATCCACACGCGCGTGCCGCCCCGGAGGCTGGCCAGGCCGACCTGCTCCCTGAGGGCGCGCACGTCGTCGACCGAGTTGTTCGAGGCCGCGTCCAGCTCCATGACGTCGGGGTGCGAGCCCTCTCGCACCAGCCGACACGACTCGCACTGCCCGCACGGCCGCTCCCTGGGGTCCTCGCGGTCGCAGTTGACAGCCATGGCGAGGAGCCGCGCCGTGGTCGTCTTGCCCACGCCGCGAGGTCCGGAGAAGAGGTACGCGTGGCCGGTGAGCCCGCGGGCGACGGCGGAGCCCAACACGTCCTTGACGTGCTCCTGCCCCACGACCTGGTCGAACGTGACCGGGCGGGCGCGCTGGTAGAGGGCCGACATCGGACGGCCAGTCTACCACCGTGCCACGCTGCCTCCCCGCGGCGCGGCGACGCCCCCATCGCGTCCTGGTCGGCGTTTCCTCATCGGTGACGGGCGCGTCGCCGAGGGCGACCGATGTACCATGCACCCGATGATCGAGCAGCGGACCGCTCCAACGGAGGTGGGCGTCGCCCTGGGCGGCGGCGCGGCCAGGGGCGTGGCTCACGTCGGCGCGCTCAAGGCCGTCGAGGCGGCCGGCCTGGGCGTCGCCGGGGTGGCCGGCACCAGCTACGGGGCCGTGATAGCCGCGCTGTACGCGCTGGGAGCTCACGGGCTGGAGCTCGAGCGGATCGTCAGGACCCAGGACCTCACCGAGCTGTGGCTGCAGGGCGTCGACTTCGGGCTGCACGAGGGCGCGTTGGTGAGCGGCAAGCGGTTGGCGCGGTGGCTGGACAGGAAGTTCTTCATGGGCGCGACGTTCGACGACGTTCGGCTTCCACTCGCGATCGCCTGCACCGACCTCCGTTCCGGACGTCTGCGCGTCCTGCGCTCCGGCTCGATAGCGGAAGCGGTGAGGGCATCGTGCGCTCTGCCTGGCGTTTTCGCCCCGGTCCGGCTGGGCGGTGAGGTGCTCATAGACGGAGGCTTGGTCGAGACGGTGCCGTTCAAGGCCCTGTCCACGCTGGACGTCCCCGTGATGATCGGTGTGTACGCCGGCATGGACGTCGAAGGCTCGCGTTTCGTCGGCGCCGTGCGGCGTTTCGCGGCCTCGCCGGCCGGGCGCGCTCACTACCGCCGGACCGGCCGGGTGGCGCCCGACGGGCCTCTAAGGCAGGTCGCCCGGGGCCTGGCGATATCGGCGCGCTCGTACAGCCGGCCCGTGAGGGTGCCGCGCGGGGCACACCTGGTCACGGTGGACCCCGGTGTCGCCTGGTGGGACTTCCACCGCTCACCACGGTCGGTGGCGGCGGGCCAGAGAGCGATGAGCGCGCTGCTCGACGGGCTCATGGACAGGGGTCTGCTCCGGTCCTCCGGGACCAGGGAGCGGCGGGACGCCGGCTCGTCCGTACGCGCCGACGGCAGGGAAGCGGCGGGGTCCTAGGTGCCGGACCTGTACCTGCCGTTCTCCTTCCGCGGCGCGGGCTGGTGGCGGGCCCACCTCCGTCTGGAGCGCGCGCTCTCGCAGGACGCACCGGACACCGCCAGCGTGCGTTCCGCCTGGGCGCGCCTGGCGCGTGCTCTGGTCGCCGCCGGTGCAGGCTCGATGGCCGAGGCTGTCGCCGCGGGTCTGGTCACGGGCCGGCCGCCGTGGGAAGGACCGAGGACCGGCGCGCGAGCGGACGAGCTGCCGGGCGGCCTGGCGGAGCTACTGCGACACGACCTCGCGACGCTGTCGGCGGCGACCCGGGTCACCGCCGAGCCGAATCGAAGCGGAACGACGGCTGGTCTGCCAGCCCTTCGCGACCTGGCGGCTCCTCATCTGGACGGCGGCCTGCGGGCCCTGGCGGAGGCGTTGGACGGCGGCGACGCCGAGGCGCTCCTGGCTCTGTACCTGCGGGAGCTGAGCGCTCGGGGCGGCGGGCCGGCGAGCCTGCACCCTGCGCTGACCTGGGACGGCGGTGCGCTGAGGCCGGTGGCCGCGCCCGACATCGCCGACTGGGAGGAGCTGTTCGGGCTGGACTCGCAGCTCGAGAGGCTGGCGGCCAACACCGGGGCCCTGTTGGCCGGAACCCCGGCTCACGACGCGCTCCTGTACGGGGCCAGGGGCAGCGGGAAGTCCACGGCCGTGAGGGGCCTGCTCAAGCGCTTCGCCGGCACGGCACTCCGCCTGGTCGAGGTGAGGTCGGGGGCCCTGGGCGACCTGCCCGACCTGCTGGAGCGACTCAGACACCGACCTCAGGCGTTCGTGCTGTACGTCGACGACCTGTCTTTCGACGGCGACGACCCGGCCTATCGGCCACTCAAGTCGCTGTTGGAGGGCGGTCTCGCGTCACGTCCGCGGAACGTCGCCGTCTACGCCACGAGCAATAGGCGGCACCTGCTGGCCGAGCGCTTCTCGGACAGGCCGTCCCCGGAGGACGAGGACGTGAGCCGTTGGGACACGCAACACGAGAAGCTCGCCCTGGCCGACAGGTTCGGCTTGGTGATCACGTTCCCTGACGCCACGCAGAGGCGGTACCTCGAACTGGTGCGCGGCCTCGCCCAGCTCCACGGGGTCGCCGACGAGGTGGGGGAGGAGGCGGCCCTGCGGTTCGCCGAGTGGGGTAACGGGTACTCGGGCCGCACGGCCAGGCAGTTCGTGGACAGCCTCAGGCAGGCGCGTCCCCCTGTGAGCGGTCGAACCTCGGCCTAGGTCGGTCAGCGGTCAGCGGCCGGCGGTGAGCGCCAGGCGGGCCGCCAACTCGTACGCCTGGCCCTGGTCGAGGGGCCCGTCGGGTGGCGCTGCGCGCCAGGCCAACCCGGCCTGGTACAGCCCCGCCCACCCTTCGCCCGGGCACGTGGTCAGGAGGCAGGCCGCCTCCCGCATCAGGGCGGTCGCGGCCTGGGTCGACAGCGGTGCATCGAGTGGCGCCACACCGGCCGCCGCGCCCACGATCGTTTGCGCCGCCCCCGGCCGGTCGTGATAGCGGGTGGCGACGTTGGCGAGCAGGTAGGCGAAGGACAACGTCGTCGTGGAGCGGCTCAGCCTGGGGTCGTTCTCGTACCCGCCCACCGCGAGCCCGCGCGCGACCATCACGCGGAACGCCCGGTAGTGCTCGTGCTCGCTCGGGCCCAGCGGCGGCCGCGGCCTGACCGGTGGGAGGTAGGCGCCGCGCTCGGCGAGGCGCTCCCGCACCGTGGCGATCAGCGTGGCGTCGAGGGCCGCCGTCTGGGCGCTCATGCCCCTGTCGGTCGCGGCGGCTGCCGCGACGCCCGCGGCCTCGGCCATCGCCATGCCGAAGGGAACCACCCTCGCGCTCGCGAACGCGACCGGGTCGTAGCCGGCGCTACGCCCGACGACCCACAATCCCGATGGTCCGCCGCGCGGCACGAGCATGCACAACCTGCCCCCGTACATCTCGGGGTTGCCCCAGACGTAGCCCGTGTCGCTCGGTGTCATTGACTGCGCGTCCAGCGGGTACCCACCTGCCGCCACGTCCTGAGGTGATACGCGGTTGTCGAAGACGTCGTCGGCGCTGAGCGTGCACCGTGCCCTCAGGTGCCTGCTCTCGCGCACGTACAGCTCATCCGCCCCGCCCGCGAACACCGCACCCTCGAACCCCGGCACGTGCTCGGAGAGGTACTGGACGATGCTGGGGCCCTCGGCCAACGCGCGCTCGCGCCCCGCTGCTCGGCTCACCGGATCGAGCGGGTCGATGCCGTAGATGAGTAGCGCGTTGACCAGCACGGTGCCGTCGTGCTGCCTGCCGAGGTTCAGGCCGCGGAGCCTGAGTCCGGGCTGCGTGGGCTGGTACGCCGCCGGGACGCCGCCGAAGTGGCCCCAGACGACCTCTTCCTTGGCGACCGCGTAGTCGCGGCCCCGGGCCCTCACGCCGGCCGTGAGGGCCCGCCAGTCCACGCCGCTCACCCTCAAGACGAGCGTGTCGGCTTGTCGGATATCCACGCCGAACGCCCGCCAGCCGACGTCGAAGCCGGCTCCCGCGGCGGCGGCCAGGTCCGCGTCCGCGGTGCCGTCGATCACCTGCCGCGCGAGCGCGACGAACCGGCGCGCGTCGCCGCCCTCGAACTCGATGCCCGCCAGCACTCCTGGCTCCACGACGAGCGGCCGCACACCGGCTACCGAACGCACCACCCGCACGCCCGCGGCCGCCAGCAGCTCCGTGAAGGCCGCCTCCGCATCGTGCACGTCGAACGACTCGCCCCTACCCACCAGGCGCCACCAGCGCTCGAACAACCCGCTCTGGTAGTCGTGTGGCTGGGTCTTGAGGTCGAGCACGTTGAGCTCGCCCAACACGAACAGCCCGCCGAGGCGCTCGTCGGGCGTCACCAGCAGGGTCTCGGCGCCCTCCTCGGCGGCTGCGACGGCCGCGACGATGGCCTCGGGCTCGCTGCCGTAGACGATCACGTCGACGGACAACCGGGTGGGGGCGGGCTCGACCGACTGGGCCCACCCGAGCCCGCTCGCCGCCATGGCGAGGGCCAGCAGCAGGAGGCGGAGCGCGAGAGGGTACGCCGACAGGCGCGTCACCGCGGAGCGCCCCCCGGAGGCCCGAGAAGCTCGGAGATCACCGAGCGCGCGACGCTGGTCGCGGCATCGGGGCGAGCCAGGCGCGCGGCGGAGGAGCGCATGGCGGCCATGCGCCCTGGCTCCTCCAGGAGCCGTCTGAGCTTGAAGGTGAACGTCGTGAGCGGCTCGACCCTCGCCGCGGCGCCGTTCTCGAGCAGGAAGTCGGCGTTGGCCTCCTCCTGCAACGGATAGGGGCTGACGAGGAGGAGCGGCAGGTGCGCCGCCAACGCCTCGCTCGTGGTGAGGCCGCCCGGTTTCGTGAGGACGAGGTCGGCTGCGGCCATGCGCACCGGGACGTCGGCGACGACCCCGTGGACCCTGAAGCGCACGGGGCCGGAGTGCTCGCCGACGGCGCGCCGGGCCGAGCCGGCCAGCCGCTCGCTCCGGCCGGTGACGACCTCAACGTCGAGGGGCCACCTGAGGCTGGCCAGCTGCCGGAGGACCGCCTCCAGGTCTGCTTCCGGCAGTCCCCCGGCCATGACGAGGAGCACGTCGCGATCGGGCTCCAGGTCCAATCGGCGCCGGGCGGCGGCCTTGGACGGCAGGCGCGCGAAGCCGGGGTCTATCGGGATGCCGGTCACGCTGACCCGGCTGGCGTCGACGCCGGAGGACACCAGGTGCGCCCTCACCTCCGGGGCCGCCACGTAGTAGCGGGAGATGCCCGGCTGGAGCCACAGGCTGTGCGCGAAGAAATCGGTGATGACCTCGCCCTGAGGCAGAGGCTGCCTGCGCCGCATGCGGCCCGCCATGACCTCGGGACCCAGGAAGTGCGTGTGCAGGAGCGCGGCGGGAGCGAACCGCTCGATGATGCGCGGCAGCTCGTAGGAGAGCATGCGCACCACACGGGCACGCAGCCGCCTCTGGACCGAGAGGGTCTCGGTGGGACGCCGGTCCAAGCGCCGGCCCAGCCACTCGACCAGGTCTGGGACGTTGCGAACGAGGTCGAAGTAGGCCTGCCGGTAGAGGCGCCTGAACGGTGCCGCCGTGTGCTCCAGCAGGTCGACGTGGCTGGTCTCGACCCCCAGCTCGCCGAACGCGGCCACCACCGCCTTCGCGGCCGCGACGTGGCCGCCGCCGATCGAAGCTGACAGGACCAGGACGCGTTCCGCGGCGCGTGCCACCCGGCCAGCATAGCTTCAGGCGGCTCTCAGACGGCCGGTGATAGCATGGCTGCCCGGAGGCCGAACATGCGCGCGCTGTACCTGCTCGCCACCTCGCTCCTCGTCTTGCTCCTCGCCGGTTGCGAGCCGGAGCCGGACAGGAGCGCGCACGACCTCTTCCTGTACGGGGACGAGTCGACCAGGGTCACCTACTTCTACGGCGGCTCCGGGCAGCTCGCCTACGAGGGTGGCACGCTGGAGCTGGAAGAAGCAGGTGCGAGCGACGAGAGGCGTGAGGGCCCGTACGCCGTTCCGGGGTCGCTCGTCGTGAACGGGCAGCCCTATCTGACAGCGCCCCTGGAGCCGCTGCCGGAGCCGCCCGCGACGGCGAGCCGCATCCCGCTCACCACGGACATGCAGCTGACGATCGGCGCCGACGTGGGCGAGATCGTGTACTACGACGGCAGCAGCTACCTCTCGCTGGTGCAGGACGGGGCGCCGGGCGTCACGCAGCGGGTCGTGCCGCGGCCGCGCCTGAACGAGCTGCGGGGGCTGGGCCAGCTCACGAACGGCGAAGCCGACGCGCTGGCGACAGCGCTGGAAGCGGGCGGGCCGTTCGTGCTCGTCGAGCTGCTCGAGGCGGACCTGCCCGCTCATGCGATCGACGGCCTGGCCGAGCACAGACGCACCGGTCTCTACGTGCAGCACGACATCGCGACGGACGAGGGGGCCTTCAGGCCCTCCCCGGAGCAACTCGCCTGGGAGACCGTCGCCAGCGGCAACCAGGCCACAGGGGTCTCATCTCCGCGGTTCGAGATGATCTCGAACCAGCAGCAGCTCGTGTCCTTCTGGACCCGCGTGCACGCCTCACAGCTGCAGCCGCCACCGCTCCCCAGCGTCGCGTTCGAGCGCGAGACGCTTGTCGCGATCTACCAAGGGCAGCAGACGACGGGGGGCTACGCGGTGCAGGCGCGTCGCGTCGTCGAAGAAGGCGGCGAGCTCTACGTCGACGTCGTCTTCACCGAGCCTGCCGAGGGAGCGGTGACGACCCAGGCCGTGACCAGCCCCTGGACCCTGGTCAGGGTACTGCGCAGCGGTTACAGCGTGGCCTGGATCAGGGACGTCTCCGACGGCACGCTGTTGGGGGTCGCGCGCCGCACCGAGTGACCACGAGCCGACCGGCTGCGCGGCCCGCGTGGCTCAGGTCAGCTCGTACGGGATGAACAGCTTGCGGTACTCGTCGTTGGCGTAGCGATCGGTCATGCCGGACAGGTAGTCGCTCAGCGCCCGCTTGATCCCCTCTTCCTCCGCCTCGCGCTGGACGTCG